>CACVAQ010000269.1 GCA_902727865.1 uncultured Aureispira sp.
ATTCTTTCCATGGTTGTCGTGTGCACCAACTAACTGAATGAAAAGGTAGTAGTCTATAATGTTTTCTAAATCAATGTGAGTGGATGCATTGGCGATAAATTGAAGGTCATTGTCATTGATGACCCAATCTCTCAAATCATAAAGTGGCCCCCATTCTATTTGGTCTACTGCGTACGGATATTTTTGCTCCCAATCGTCCCAAAAGTCACTATAACTCGGAGGAGCGCTTGGTGATAAAGACCTAAAATAAGTGGCCTCCGACCAGGCAGTTGTCTTATATAAAACAGCATTCGATCCTGATAAGTCGAGCTTCTCAGGATTCATTTGCTCGTTCAGAGAATATAAACCTTCGTAATTGTTATTTAGAAACACTTCAACAAATTCAGATTGAATAGAATTATGTTTTGCTGGGTGCATCTCTTCCCATATCTCAAAACTAACTTTATTTCTAAATTTTGCTTGATCGGTATAAATAGCATCTAAAATCCAATCTTCATTTTTCTTCCAACCAAAGATACTTTTTGATTCGTTCTCTCCCAGATTCATATTTTGCAAGAAGGAGAAGCCGAAGGATTTTTTTGGGTTTTTTTGAGCCGAACTGCCTCTGTGATCTATTTCGATAAACGAATTGATTGAAGCCACGCTATCTGTAGAATAATTGAGGCTTAGCCGAGCCAATAGTTTTGGGTTGTCTCGAATTTCATTGCGTGTAATAATTCGAAGCGTTGAAAATTTTGTAAAACTTAAGGTAAAATGCTTCGTTTGCCCCTGAGTAGTAATCGTGACAGGATAGTATTCATTTACTTTTATAGTCCCCAGGTTATTAACCGCATTGTTTGCAAGTGGAATAGTATTGATAATAATGGTAGAATGTTCTTGAAATTGGACAAAAGGCGAAAAATTAGAAATAGAATCAAGTCCTATTGAATAGCGAAAACTACTTGACCGATCGTCAAAAAAGCAACTTTTACCATTAAAGTCTATGATTAGGGGCAATTCTAATTGTTCATTGGGGAAAGCAGCAAAAATGATTTGCTCTTTGTAACAAGCCGTTATCGAAATTCCAAAGCCTAGGAATAAAAAAAGTACTTTTAAAAATCTCATAGCTTTATGGTGTAAATTATTTTAATAAAAAACAAAGAGAAAAAATCGTTCCGTTGTAAGCTGATGTCGTAACCCAGCCCAACATTAAATTCGCCTGTTTTGATTTTTATATTGTCCCCAATATTGAAACGTTGTTTATCAAAGAATGCCACTGAAGTTAGGTCTGATCGCACAAAAAGTTCTGTAGAAAAATAGAACGTATGATATTTATTGTGTTTTAACCTTAACTTGATTTTGTATCGAGTAGAAGAGGTTTTATTTGGAGCAAATGCATTGTGCAAATAAGTGGTTTTTTGTTGATATTGCGCTTTAAACGTAAATAAAAGCTTTTTGTAAATTTTTAACCGAAGCTGAATGCCTAAATTGTAGCGGAGGCTATTATCGGGTCTTTTTCGTTGGTTAGAATTATGTATATAACGAAAGTCGGCATTGATCCTAAAGTTTTTATTGATCGAATAATTTAGTTGCAGTTCTGCCCAATATTTATCTATTCTGGTTGAATTTTTCCAAGTTCGTAGCTGCTGTTCTAAAGCCACTTCGAATTTTTTTGGCAAGTCTTTTCGTAAACTAAA
Source organism: uncultured Aureispira sp. (assembly GCA_902727865.1). Taxonomy (GTDB): domain Bacteria; phylum Bacteroidota; class Bacteroidia; order Chitinophagales; family Saprospiraceae; genus Aureispira. The sequence goes on from CACVAQ010000269.1 coordinate 1,677, forward strand.
ACCAGTCCAAATACCAAAATCTTGGTGGTTGTGAATCTTCTGCGCATTTAGATAAACGCTAGAGCATAGCAATAGGATGAGTAATAAGCCACTTTTTTTTATAGCTAATATCTTGTTATGGTGAATCAAGGGAATATGGAAGGTTTTAATCGCTTTAAATATTTTTACAATTAATGAAGTTCTTGGCTTTAGGAAGTCTTAAAACTTGAAGCAACTTCAGAAGGAGGATAGTTTATGTTTTATCTGTATTAGAATTTCGGAAGGCTTTATTTTGTTTGTTTATAATTAAAGCCCAAACGAGTGTAAAGATAACAACTGCCAATAATATAGCAATTAATACCCAAAGAAATAAACTAGAAAATAGAAGCAAGTTAAGCACGAATAAGGCAATAGCGCCCAGTAAGTTGATTCCAAAAAGGACCCAAAGCCCAAAACTTAGTATTTGGCTGCTATAGTGTTTTGTTGCTCCAGCGATGGCGCCTGCTGCTAATGTTGCCAAATTGCCAAATAAGATCAGTCCTAGACCTATGTAAAAAAAAACAAGGCTAGGGAACCCCACTCCTACTAGGCTGATTCCTAAAATAATTAGAAGGGGCAATAAAATCAAGACAGCAAAAGTCAGGTATAAACTAGGAACAATAGCTCCTTCCGATTTATTGGGTTTCTTGAAACGTCGGTTCCGATTTTTTAGTTTTTTCTTTTTTCCTTTTTCTATTGGAACACGATTAATTTGTGTGCTCTCTGTCGTTTGCTGCTTAATCGCCTCAGCATAACTGAGAGGATTTGAAAAACCAAGGTAAAAAAAAATAATTAACCAATAAGGTATTAAGGTGTATTTCATTTTTTAGGAGATTATCTACGACCCATTTCTTCTTGGATGCTTGTTCGTAAATCCATGAGTCGTTTGGCGTATAGCTCTAAATCTTTGTCTTCTTGTGTAACTGGAACCCAAGAAGGCGTTTCTTCTGGTTTCCCATCGCTATCTACTGCGACAAAAATAATGACACAATGAGTTGTTTTTATTTTTTCGTCTTCTTTGGGATCGTTTGCCCAGACATCGACAGATATATGCATACTGGTTCTACCCGTATAAATTATTTTAGTTTGAATTTCTACTAAATTACCAATGTGAATGGGCTTCAAAAAGCGAATACCACCAACATAAACGGTAACGCAGTAGCCTCCCGACCAATGCCGAGCACAGGCATAACCTGCTTGGTCAATCCATTTCATCACCATTCCCCCATGTACTTTCCCTCCGAAATTAACATCTGTAGGTTCGGCTAAGAAGCGTAAGGTTAATTCTCTTTTATTGTTTCCCATTGTGCTATTTTTTTTGGGAAGGTACTAAAAAAAGAATATTAGTTCTATTAAGAAACAGCTAAAAAATAAATAGATCGTTTTATTCATTACCTGTTCAAATGGATTTACTTGGCTGCTATTTAGATGACGAGCGAAATAGGCTGTGCGAATTTAATGCTTTGAAATCGCCTTAAAAGGCTGAAAAGGAAGCGTATAGGTGTTTTTGTTTTTGTAAAGGACACTATAAACACGTTTAACGTTACACGTGGCAAATGAAAAACTAAACGTTTCACTTGCGTAGTAAGCTTCAATGTTTTAACTTAGCAAGTGGAAATTGACACTTTAAACATCAAACGTTGCACGTGTAACGTTTAAAATACTATATTGAATGGGAAAGATAGTTGCTTTTGGAAACCAAAAAGGGGGCGTTGGGAAGAGTACCGTTATTGCCATGGCAGCAAATGCCTTATCTCAGGCACCTTTTAATATCAAGTTGTGTGTGATTGATTGTGACAGGCAACAGAGTTTGGTAGAAGCTAGAAGCTTTGAGGAAGAAGATCCCGCAGACCTGCCTTATACTATTTTGGGGTTAAGTGTAGAAGAACTGCAAGATAAGATCTATGACTTGGACAAAGAGTACGATTTGATTTTGATTGATACCGCTGGACGTTTAGATCATACGGTTTCCGTAGAGAATCAAGAAATAACAAAAGCATTGATGTATGCTGATTATTTGTTTATTCCATTCCGAGCAGGAAGCTTTAATTTAGAAGCTAGTATGGAGTATTTGAAGGTAGCAAATAAATTAAAAGCGCTTCGAGCAGATGCCCCTCGTCCTTTGAAGTACTACGGCTTTGTCAATATGTATAAAGATCGTTCTAGAACAAATGCTTTTTTGGTTTCGGAAATAGAGCATTTAAGAAGTGAAGGCATTCCATTTATGCTTTGTCGCTTGCGCAACTATACTTTATTTGAAGAAATAGATACCATAACGAGTTATTATAATGTGAATGCTAATAATAAAGCAAAACTGAATTTTACGGTATGGCTTAATGAATTTGTAAAAATATTAAAGAATGGCTAAGAAAAAACGTTCTAGAACCTCTGATTTTAGTTTGGGGAACGATAAACTATCGGGTAACTTACCTAGCAAAGAGCAAATTAATTCTGCTGTTGCAAAAGCAACAAATCAAGAAATAGAAGCGGAAAAGAAAAAACGTATTCCTTTTACGACTGCATTGACACCAGAGAACCGAGCTAGGTTAGAAGCCGCTTCACATGAAGGTAGAGGTGGTGTTGCAGATATTCTGAATCTAGCAATTGAGCACTATTTTGAGCAAGTAGCTCCAGTACAGAACCTAGAAATGCAAAAGATTTTCTTGAAAATTTATGCTTCAAAGGCAAAGTGACACGTGTCACTTTAAACGTTGCACGTGCTAATTATTTCTTTAAATAAGCCCTATCCCCTTATTTAAGTGGGTTTAGAAAGGATAAGCCTTGTGCTTTCTTCTAAGGGCCGTGTTTCTGAAGTTAAGAAGGTATAGCACAAGAAATGCTTGTTCGTTCTGCCTGGACAAGCATGAGAAGTAATAGCGTACGAAAAAGGAAGTCCCTTGTATGTAGCGCATAAAACTAAACCTTTTTATTCTAGGTTGATTCCTTGATCGCTCATTTAAAAGAGTCTTGGCTCGGAAGTATTTGTAGCTACAAAATAAAAGTGACACGTTTAACATGAAACGTGTCACTTTACAAGTATTTATTTAAACGGTACATTTGTCACGTAGGACGTTAAGCCTTTAACGTTACACGTGTAACGTGACAAGTTTTATAATTTAGCTGTAATCGTAGGGAATATATCCACTAAGATCGGTTTTGCTCCACTCAAGAAGAACTCTACGGCAATAACCATTAAGATCAAACCCATCAAACGCATCAATACATTGTTCCCTGTTTCTCCTAAAAAAGTAGAAATTTTTATGGAGTAGAACAAGATGATGTATGTCAACAAACAAACTAAGGACATTATTCCGATCAAAATAGCTTGCTGTTCGATCGAAATAGCATCCTCCATTAATACAATTGCATTAGAAATACAACCAGGACCACAGATCATTGGAATGGCTAAAGGTGTGATCGATATATCAGCGACATACTCTTCAATTTCATGCTTAGGTACTTTTACCTTTCCTAGTCTAGCTTGTAACATATCGGCTCCCATTTGAAAGAAAATAATACCCCCTACAATTCTGAAACTATTCACAGAAATACCAAAGAAATTAAATAAAAGTTGCCCCGAAAAAGCAAAGGCTAATAGGGTTATAAAAGCAGCTACCATCGCTTTTTGAGCTGTTCTACGTTGGTCGGCAGGCTCTAAATTAGAGGTCATGGTGATAAACACAGGCATCACACCTAAAGGATTCATTAAAGAAAAGAAGGAAGTAAAACAGAGTAGTGCAAATGCAATATTCTCAGTCATGATCTAAATGTTTTAATGTTGTTTTTTTTTGTTTTTATAATTAATAGTGCAAATTTAGGTCAAAATTAAGTTTAAGAGAGTTTATTGACTGTAAAATTTAGTTTTGTAGAAAAAAAAACTATTATTACTTAATCAATAGTTTTTTAATCTTTTTGAGCTTTCATTTTCTTTTCTAAATAGATTTTTTTTCTGATGATAAAATTAGACAAAGTTGACCGCCATATTCTGGAGCTGTTGCAAGAGAATGCAAAATTGACAACCAAAGAAGTTGCCAGTGTTTTGGGTTTAAGTATTACACCCGTTTATGAACGCATCAAGCGACTGGAGCGGCATAAAATTATTTTGAAGCAGGTCGTTTTAGTAGATCGGAAAAAAATTGGGCGAGGCCTAATTGGTTTTTGTAACGTTTCGTTGAACCAGCATAGTAAGGATAGTTTGCTCAAGTTTGAGCAAGATGTCTTGACCTTTGAAGAAGTCTTAGAGTGTTATCACATCACAGGAAAGTTTGATTATATGATAAAAATAGCGGTAGAAGACATGGAAGCTTATCATAAGTTTACCTATTATCATTTGGCCACCTTAGACAATGTAGGAAATGTACACACGGTATTTGCTATGAACGATATAAAGTATAGCACTGCTTATCCTGTTCGATAGGTGGGGGAGGAGAGGGGGAAAAAGAAATCGGCAGCACAAAAAAATTGTGCAGCCGATTTTAAAAAGTACTGGAACGGTTAGCAACTAAAAAGGCTAGTCTTATTTTTTGCGAGCTAATTCAAAATCAACGGTTTCTGAATTTAAAGCTTTCTTTTTCGTGGTTTGAAACGTGTCTTTCCAAATAATTTGCATTGGAACAAATTGCATATCGCCATCTTTTGCAGAAATATGAAATACTGCTTTAATGATGCATTTATCGCCTCTTTGTAACACTTTAGTGACGGCTCTTTTGTTGTCATTTGCATAACCAGCGCCACCTCTACCAGTAAACACAGCCATTAAATTACTAGGCGTTACTAGACCAATTTTTTTTCCTACATATTGAACCTCAAAGGTAGCCACGGTTTCTTTAGTTTCCTTTTTTAGGTTTTTAAGGCTTACTTTAAAGTCTCCAGCCTCAATTTTATTCTCTGAAGCAGGGAGGTTAAATTTTGGTGTTTTTACTTTTTCTCCATCTGCTGGGATTAAGTAAAGTCCCCCAAAGTCAAGACTGAAATTTTGTACATTATAATTTCCTTGATCCTCAAAATTTATGGTAAAGGTCTTTTTCTTACCAGGAGGAATAATAACGGTTTTCTTTTTCGAATTTTGTTCAATTTCGCCATTATTATAGACAACCTCTTTTGTTTCAAGGAGCATAAAGTCAAAAGAATTGTTGGCTATTTTTGTCGCCATTTTGCAGTAATCACTTTTAGAAACTGCATTATCAAAAGAAACCTCATATTCGTCTCCTTCTATAGAGCTAGAGTTTTCGTAATAATAAGTTTGAGCGATACTTGTGTTTGCAAAAAGAGCACTAAAGCAGGCTAAATAAAGGAATGTAATTGTTTTCATTTTGAAGTGTATTTAGTTATTTTTTATAATATTCATAAATTTGAGTGCTGTGTTTTTTTGGAGTATACTTGATGTAATCGTCCTTGATGTACAGTACTTTGTACTCAATTTCTATACCATCAGAGGTAAATGAAAGTATATCGCCAGGTTTATATTTCCAAGTCCAGTTTTCGTCCATATCATTGTTCTCATAGATATACCTAAGCTGACCACCTTCTTTAAAGACTAGAACTTCCCCCGTACTACTTTCCCAACGCCCTAACATATTATTTTCTAAAGCCATTGTTCCAACTTCTGTTTTTGAAGTACAGTTGCTATAGATTCTTTCCTTAATTCGTTTTAATTCTGGGCGAATCATCTCCTCTAATTCTCTGGCAGAATATCGATGAGAAAGCTTGTCTACATAGCAAAGGCAGAATTCTTCTACTTGATCTTTCGTGTAATTATTTCCATTGTTTTGTAAATCATTCTCACAACTACTATAGTATATGTCTTTCTTTTGTCGGTCCCAATCGCCTGTGAAAATTTCCAAAACAGTTGTCGCAGCATTATTCGTACTTAGACTAATTCCTGTTTCACCAGAACAGGCATTAAAGTATTGGTTTTGCATTCGTTTTAATTCTGGTCTAATCATATTGTCGACCTCAAAACTAGAATGATTTTGGGTAAGTTTGTCTAAGTAGCACAAACAAAATTCTTCTTGCTCTTCTAGTGTGACCTTATAGTTTTGAGCAAAAAGGTCTTTTTGGCATTTTTTATATTGATCATCTCTTTTATCCCTAGACCAAGCGCCTGTATTAGAATAGGATGGATTATTTGTAGCAGAGTAATTAAATCGAACACCTGTTTCAGAAGAACAAGTAGTATAATATTTTTCAAAGGCTTTTCTTTGCTCTGGTTCTATCAAATTAGCTAAGTCACTAGGGCTAAATTCATTGGTTAATTTTTGTAAGTAACAATAGCAAAATTCTTCTCTGTCATCAGAGGACGTTATACCACTATTTTTTAGCTCCTTATTGCATTCCGTATAGACTAAGGTTTTTTGTTCTTTATTCCAAGTAGAGCTGTTTTGTGAATAACTTATTTGTATTAATAAGATAGGAATGGAAAATAGTAATAAATATTTGAGCATAAGAATTGATTGTATGATTAGGAAGTTGAATGTTTTTTTAGTGTGATTGGCGTGATATTTTCTTGGAAGAATCAAAAATTACGCCTTTTTTTAAATACATTATTGCTATTAAGAAAAAAAGAGGTCACTTCTCTGTTTAAAGGGTAGCGACGACAGGTATTAACAAAGGCGCAGGACGAGGAATACTAAGTGAACCGAAGGGAGTATTATTAGATAAAACGTTCGTAGTACAAAAGCTCATATATTTTCAGTACATTTCGGGCGGAGAAGTTTTTTTTTATTTTTATAAAAGTGTATTTTTTTTGAGTTAAAATTAAGTCTGAGTAAAATGTTTTTCAATTATTTAAAACGTGTAGCGTTAAACGTGTCAATTGTAAAGTTATGATTTACTTATTCTTACATCCAGTTGAAAGTACAATTATTACAGACTCTTTTGACTGCTTGATAACACAATTACCAAGGGGTATTCAGGATCGAATCCTTAGAAAGAAGCAGCAAAAAAAACGAGAAAGTTCTTTGCTAGGATATACCTTATTACAACGAGCATTGGTTCATTATTATGATACTAATTTAGATGCCATAACATTTCTATCTTCTGGTAAACCGATCTTGAAATTAGCCAACCAATTGCTCTCCTTCAATATTAGTCATAGTAGGAATTTAGTAGGACTGGTTATAGGAGAAGCAAACACTTTAGGGCTGGATATAGAAGCCTTTAGAAGGTTTGACAAAGTCGAAGCTTCCTTTTCTTTTTTTAGCCCCGTAGAGCAAAAGGCAATTCTAGCAGCCACTAGTCCTGATTGGAAATTGATTGAATTTTGGTCCAAAAAAGAAGCTTTGGTAAAAGCAGTTGGAGGAAGAATGTTTGACATGGCGGCCTATACCGATGTTCGTTTTGACAAGGCACAATGGAAAGGTAATACCTATCAACTATCTTGTATTGACTACGACTTTGAAGGCTTCATCTGGATAGCTTCTTTAGTACCAATTGACAATATAACTATAAAAACCATACACGATTTAAATAAGATGTAAAAAGGCCATAACAGACTTTTTAAAATTTAAAAGTGAAAATTTGATAAAATCTAAAAGTGTTTTATCTTCGGCAACCAAAATGTTAATGTAATTACTTAAATTGCAGCCAAACATACATAAACTGAATATAAATTGTGCCTAATTAGGTATTCAAATTACAAAATCATGGCGGGGCCTGAGAAAACAACGAAGAAAAAATTAGGACGACCAAAACTTAAGGAAACAAGAGTTCCTTTCACGACATCGCTGATTACTAAAAACAAAGGTAAACTAGAAATTTTGTCTAGTGTTCGTAACCAACGAAAAGCTGATGTTCTGAACGAAATTTTGGACTATTATTTTGAAAACGTAACCAATAAAAAAGAAAAAGAATTGCTTGATTCTTTGTAAAAATACAGATTAAGAGTTAATTCATTTTAGAATACTAGAAATGCAATTTATATAAAAGCGATGGTAAGAATAGGAGACAGACGGCTTGTCTTACGAGACTTTGAAAAAGTTTTGTTCAATAAAGAAGAAGTAACTTTAGATTCTAATGCCCTTCAAAAAGTGGAAGCGTGTTATCAATTTTTAAAAAAGTTTGCTTCTGACAAAGTAATTTATGGTATCAATACGGGGTTTGGTCCAATGGCCCAATACAAGATTGAAGATGATAAGTGTATCCAATTGCAATACAACCTAATTAGAAGCCATTGTTCTGGCATGGGAGATGCATTTGACGACACTTATATTCAAGCTGCGATGCTTTGTCAATTGAATACCATGATGTTAGCCCATTCAGGAATTGACAAACAAGTTCCTGAGCTAATTAGTCTATTAATCAATGAGAAAATTTGCCCAATTGTTTTTGAACATGGTGGCGTAGGCGCTAGTGGCGACCTTGTCCAATTGGCACATTTAGCTTTGGGCTATATAGGAGAAGGCGATGTTTTTTACAATGGGCAAAAGAAAAATTGCGCAGAGGTACTAAAAATGAAAAACATTAGACCGCTAGAAATTCAAATGCGGGAAGGACTTTCCTTAATGAACGGAACCTCTGTCATGACTGGTGTTGGTTTTGTGAACGCTAGCTTTGCAAAAAACTTGTTGGGGTGGTCGATCACGGCATCTGCTATGTTGAATGAAATCGTTTGTGCGTACGACGATCATTTATCTAAAGAACTCAACTACGCAAAAAAACATACTGGACAACGTGCTATTGCTGATATTTTAAGACAGGTCCTACAGGACAGCGACTTAACAGAAAATAGACAAGAACACCTTTATAATACAGAAGTAAAGGAAACACTTATCAAAAAGAAAGTACAAGAGTATTATTCTTTACGTTGTTTGCCACAAATCTTGGGTCCAATTTACGATGCTCTACATCAAACGATTGAGACCTTAGAAAATGAAGCCAATTCGGTGAATGATAATCCAATTATTGATGTAGAAACTCAAAATGTATATCATGGTGGAAATTTCCACGGGGACTATGTTTCTTTGTCTATGGATCATTTGAGATTGGCGGTTACCAAATTATCTATGTTGTCGGAACGTCAATTGAACTTCTTGCTGAATCACAAGATCAATGATATTTTGCCTCCATTTGTGAATCTAGGAGAACTAGGGTTTAACTTTGGGGTACAGGGAGCGCAATTTACAGCAACCTCAACAACTGCTGAAAATCAAATGCTTTCAAATTCTATGTACGTACACAGCATTCCGAACAACAATGACAACCAAGATGTTGTTAGTATGGGAACAAACTCTTCTTCGGCAACTCGTCGAGTGATTGAGAATGCTTATCAAGTATTGGCCATTGAATTTGTGGCGATCGTTCAAGCGGTTGAATATTTAGGAATTGAAGAGCGCTTAAGTTCTTATACTAAAAAACTGTACAAAGAGCTAAAAATCATTAGCCCTCCTTTTGTAGAGGATACAACGATGTATGCTCGAAATACAGCGGTAAAAGAATATTTACAAAACAAGCGTTTAGATCTATTTGATCAACACGAAGCGCTAAAAAAAGCTTAACCTAGCTAAATCGTATTACACTAAAAGAACACGAATACTTATTATAAGATGGAACTAGAGACGCAAAACAATAAATATGCCTTAGTAACAGGAGGCTCCAGAGGAATTGGTCGAGCTATTTGTGAAAAATTAGCAGAAATGGGTTACAACATCCTTGTTAATTATAATAGTAATGAAACCGCTGCCCTAGAAACGGCAAAGCTGGTTGAACAACATAATGTAAGCGCAGAAATTATTAAATTTGATGTTGCGAACAAAGAACAAGTAGACGCTACTTTGGTTAAATGGATGGAAGATCATCCTAAAAAACCAATTGAAATCTTGGTTAATAATGCTGGCTTTCGTAGAGATGCCTTGTTCATGTGGATGGAAGAAGAAAACTGGGATGCGGTGTTGAATGTTAACGTTGCTGGATTTTATAATGTAACCAAACCTGTTTTTGCCAAAATGTTGGTCAATCGCTATGGTCGAATTGTCAATGTGGTTTCACTTTCTGGAATCAAAGGAATGGCTGGGCAAACGAATTACTCTGCTGCCAAAGCGGCCATAATTGGCGCAACCAAAGCCTTGGCACAAGAAGTTGGCCGAGCTAAAATAACAGTAAATGCTGTTGCGCCTGGTTTTATCAAAACAGACATGACGGAAGGAATTGAAGAAAAACAATATCGCTCTGTTATTCCACTACGTCGTTTTGGTACGTCTGAAGAAGTAGCCGATGTCGTTGCTTTCTTAGCATCACCTAAAGCTTCTTATGTTACGGGGGAAGTCATTTCTATTAACGGTGGCCTACATACTTAAATTTAATACTTCCTCAATTGATGAACGAAGTATAGTAAATTATAATACAAATGAATAGAGTTGTAATAACAGGAATGGGAATTTACTCTTGTCTAGGTTCTAATCTAGCAGAAGTTAAAAATTCACTGTATACTGGTAAATCTGGCATTGGTATTGACCCTATTCGTACAGAAATGGGCTATAGCTCTGCTCTAACGGGAATTCTTCCAGAACCCAATCTTAAAAAATTGCTGAAACGCAGAATGCGGATTGGTATGGGGCAAGAAAGCCGTTATGCTTATATGGCAACTGCTGAGGCGCTTAAAGTAGCTGGAATTGATGATGCTTTTTTAGATAATAATATCATTGGGTTGCTTTATGGTAACGATAGTACGGCACAATCTGTTATAGAGGGAATTGACAAACTTCGAGCGGTAAAAGATACCGCTTTGGTTGGCTCTGGTAGTATTTTCAAATCTATGAACTCTACCATTACGATGAATCTGTCTACTATTTTCAGACTCAAAGGCATCAACTTTACCATTAGCGCTGCTTGTGCCAGTGGTTCTCATTCGATTGGCTTAGGCTACATGTTTATCAAACAAGGCTTGCAAAGCATGGTTGTTTGTGGCGGTGCACAAGAAGTCAATGCCCAAGCAATGGGAAGTTTTGATGGACTGGGTGCCTTTTCCTTACAAATGGACGATCCAACAAAAGCTTCTAAACCCTTTGATGTCAATCGAGATGGTTTAGTCCCTAGTGGTGGTGGTGCAACAATTATTCTAGAAAGCTATGAATCGGCTGTCGCTCGTGGAGCTACTATTTTGGCGGAGGTGATCGGCTATGGTTTTTCTTCTAATGGCTTGCATATTTCGCAGCCGAGTGTAGAAGGACCTGCTCGCTCCTTAAAAATGGCCTTAGATCAAGCTAATGTTGCCGCTTCGGAAATTGATTATATTAATGCACACGCAACGTCAACTCCATTGGGAGACAAGCACGAAGCGATGGCAATTGGTTCTATCTTTGGCGGGGACAACTGTCCTTATGTAAGTTCTACGAAGTCAATGACAGGGCATGAATGCTGGATGGCAGGAGCAAGCGAAATTGTGTACAGCCTACTTATGATGCAGGATTCTTTTATTGCGCCTAATATTAATTTAGAAAATGTAGCAGAAGAAGCCAAACCACTCAATTTAGCAAAAACAACAATAGACCATAAAATAGATACTTTCCTATCCAATTCATTTGGATTTGGAGGCACTAACTCCTCGTTAATCGTTAGAAAATTCAAATAATAAAATGGAAAAAGTAAAGATAATAGAAATAACAAATCGTTTTTTGATTGACGAATTTGAAGTAGAACCTGATGAAATTATTTTGGAGAATAACTTTCATAAAACACTAGATTTAGATAGTTTAGATTACGTAGATTTGGTGGTCGTTATACAAAGTAATTTTGGATTTAAGCTGACCGCTGATGATTTCAAAGGAGTAGATACTTTTAATGAATTTTATAATATGATTGAAACGCATTTACATAAATTCACAAAAGAAAACGCATCATAAAAAAATATGGCTTCTTGGAAAGGTAAAACTAGAGGAGGATTGTTAGGGTATAAAATTTTTGTTTTTATCCTTAAAAATTTAGGCCTGCGAGCAGCTTATACGCTCCTTGTCTTTGTCTCCTTCTACTTTGTGCTATTTGCCCCTACATCGACCAAGTCGATTTATTCTTTTTTTAGAAAACGTTTAAAAAAAGGGCGTATAAAAAGTGCTTTGGCGGTGTATAAAACGTACTTTTCTTTTGGGCAAGCCCTAATTGATCGTACCGCTGTTTTGGCTGGACAGAAAGATAAGTTTACCTATGACTTTGATGGCGAAGAGCATATCCGTACCATAGCAGAGGAAGGAAATGGAGGCGTTCTGATTAGTTTTCATGGCGGAAACTGGTCTATGGCTGGTAGTATGTTGGAAGATAACGTGGGGCAGAGTGCTCGTATCAATATTGTCATGCTAGAAGCAGAGCATCAAAAAATTAAATCCTTTTTGGAGCGGATTCAAGTCAAACAAGCAGCCAATATTATAGGGGTCGGAGAGGACTTTTCTCACATTATCAAAATGGGTAGCGCACTTAGAAATGGTGAATTACTTTGTATGCATGGCGATCGGTTTTTGCCTGGAGCAGAGACGATTGAGGTTAATTTTTTAGGGGCAAAGGTGCATTTACCAGCAGGTCCTTTTGAATTGATTACTCGAATGAACGTACCTTATAGTATTGTCTTTGCTTTTAAGGAAAGTACCAGTCATTATCACTATTACTCTACCCCGCCCTTTAAAGACGCTGTATCGGCACAAAAAGCCGCTCAATATTTTGCGACAAACGTAGAAGAAAAAATTAAAAAATACCCTTATCAGTGGTATAACTTTTATGACTTTTGGGCAACGCCAGAAATCACAAACGCTCCTTCTTCGAGACGAAGACGCACTAAAACAAAAAAAAAGGAAGCAAGTAATGGATAATACAAATCCCCCCACAAAACCGCTGGTTACAGGAAATGCTGTACTTCAGATGATTCCACAAAAACCACCAATGGCAATGATTGATACAATCATAGCAGTCACTGCCCAAAAGGCAAGAACCGCATTGACCATTACTAAAGAAAATATATTTTGTGACGAAGGCTTTTTTCAAGCGCCTGGTCTCTCTGAAAATATAGCTCAAACGGCTGCCGCACAAGTCGGCTACTTATCTCATTTGGCTGGGGAAGCTCCGCCAGTTGGATTTATTGGAGCCATCAAAAACCTAAATATTGAGCAGCTGCCAGAAGTTGGCGACCAGTTGATTACTGAAATAGAGATTGAGCATGAAATTATGAATTTCACTGTTATTAATGGTATCTCTAAAGTTGGCGACCAAGTGATGGCAAAATGCCAGATGAAAATTTTCATTGCAGACACAGAACAAGCATAATTATGAAAACCATCCGAAGAGGTAAACGAAGAAGGATTACAGGCAAAACACTTCAACATACCTTTGAACAAACTGTAAAATTTAGCGAGGTAGATTCTATGGCAGTGGTCTGGCATGGGCATTATGTTCGTTTTTTTGAAGATGGGCGAGAAGCTTGGGGCAAAAAATACGGCATTACTTATCTAGATGTTAAAAATAATAACTTCATGATTCCTATTGTCAGCATGCACTGTGAGCATATGAATCCTTTGGAATATGGAGATACGGCCATTATTGAAACGACCTTTATTGATACGCCTGCTGCGAAGCTTTTTTTTGATTATAAAATCTACCGTAAACGAGATGGAGCACTTGCTGCGTCTGGGGAGAGTACGCAAGTTTTTTTAGATGAAAATCGAGAACTATTCCTTGCCGTTCCTCTATTTTACGAAGAATGGAAAAAAAAATGGGGCTTGCTCTAAATAGCTCGCTTTAGCTCAATAATCAAGCGCTGAACTTAAGCACATACAATGAAACAAACAACCATCTATATTACTGCTGATAACATCATTTCTTCTTTAGGCTTTACAACAAAAGCCAATTGGGAAAATATTGTAGCAGAACGAACAGGCGTTGAGTGTCATCACGATACTTCAATTTATCCAAGCCCTGTTTGGATTTCAAAAATAAAAGAGGAAACCTTAACAGCCGCATCTAAAGCATTACAAAACCCAAGGCAATATTCAAAACTAGAACAGCTTTTTCTGCTTTCTATTAAAGATGTTGTCGAACGCTCAAAAATAGATATCCTTGCCGAAGATAGCTTGATTATTATTGCTTCTACCAAAGGAAATATTGATTTATTGGAACATAAAAATCAGGGCAAGTTTCCTAGCAATCGAGTTCAATTAGGCACGATGGCCGAACAGATTCAGCAGTATTTTAATAATCCCAACACGCCTTTGGTCGTTTGTAATGCCTGTATATCTGGCGTTTTGGCGATGGATGTTGCCAAGCGATTATTACGAAGGAAAAAATATAAAAACATCATTGTGACAGGAGGCGATTTAGTCTCTGAATTCACCTTGTCTGGTTTCAAATCTTTCAAAGCCATGAGTGATGCTCCGTCGAAACCTTATGATAAAAATCGAGTAGGGATCAATCTTGGAGAAGGCATTGGGACGGTGCTGCTTAGTACCGAAAAACCAGTAGATCAAACAGAGTTCATTACTCTAGAAGGCGGTGCTTCTTCGAATGATGCCAATCATATTTCAGGCCCATCAAGAACAGGAGATGGTTTATTTATTGCAATTGATAAAGCCCTTAAAGATTCGGCTTCTACCTCGGATGAAATAGATTATATGTCGATGCATGGAACAGCGACTCCTTATAACGATGAGATGGAATCGAAAGCCATTGCCTTGGCCAATTTACAAGAAGTTCCTTTGAACAGCCTGAAAGGCTATATTGGGCACACCTTAGGGGCGGCAGGCTTGATAGAGAGTATTGTAGCGATTCAATCGCTTAAAAATAATTTGTTGTACCGTTCTTTGGGTTTTGAAGAGTTAGGCGTTCCTGTCCCCATTAATGTCATTAAAGAAACAAGCAGCATGCCTTTGCACAAGTGCCTTAAAACAGCCTCTGGTTTTGGTGGTTGCAATGCAGCTATGGTTTTTGCAAAATCATCAAATAAAACCCTATGATACCAACAGAAAAAATATATCCTTGTTGCGAAATCAAAGCAGGGGAAATCATACTGGATGGAAAAGTGCTTTATGAAAACAAAGAACTTCCATTTCCAAAATTTATCAAAGGTGCTTACAAAGCGCTTGAATTAAACTATCCTAAATTTCACAAAATGGATAGATTGTGTAAATTAGCCTTTGTAGCAGCAAATGCCTTGCTAAAAGAGGGACAATTAGAGGGCTATGCACCCAGCGATATAGGAATCGTTATGGCAAATTCTAAGGCAACCTTACACACCGACTCGAAATATGCAGACTCTATAAAAGATAGAGCCGATTATTTTCCAAGTCCTGCGGTATTTGTCTATACACTACCCAATATTATGGTTGGTGAGATTTGCATCAAATACAAGATCAAGGGAGAATCTGTTTTTTTTGTTAGCAATACCTTTGACAAAAAAATGTTAACAGAATACAGTCAAGATATGATCGAGACAGGCAACGCAAAAATATGCTTGATGGGCTGGGTGGATTATACCGATACAGATTATCATGCGATACTGTATTTGATACAATAAATCTAGTAGCCGTCGAATCATTCTCAGAAAAAAAAGCGCATTCTAAGTGCTAAAACAGTATAACTAACACAAAATCAAAAGGTAAGAATATAGATTCTTACAATCATAAAAATTCAAAAAATGGAAGAGTTAATTGAGAAGTTAAAAGTTCAGATTATCAAGCAATTGAATCTAGAGGATGTTGAACCAAACGAAATCGATCCAGAAAAAATGCTTTTTGATGCAGATAACGAATTAGGTCTAGACTCTATTGATGCGCTGGAATTAATCGTTCTTTTGGACAAAGAATACGGTATTAAAGTTAAAAGCCAAGAAGAAGGAAAGTCAATTTTTCAATCTCTAGTAACCATGGCAGAGTACATTTTAGAACACCAAAAATAAAGGATTTATTAATGGCTAAGCGCATTTTTATCACTGGAATAGGGGTTATTTCTGCTATCGGCAAAAACACCTCGGAAACCTTATCGAGTATCAAAACAGCCAGCTCTGGTGTTGGAGAAATCCAATACCTACAAACGGTACACAAGGGTAAATTACCCTTGTGTGAAGTGAAGTATGATAATCAACAGCTTTGCGAATTGGCCAATATAGATCCTAAAACACGGATTACAAGAACAAGTTTACTAGGAATCATTGCGGCACAAGAAGCTTGGCGTTCTGCTGGAAGCCCTGTTTTGGGAGATGGCCGAACGGGCGTTTTCTCTGGTAATACGGTCGGAGGCATGGATAAAACAGAGCATTTTTATGCTGATTTTATGCAAGATGCTCAATCTGGCGATATCAAAACGATGCTCACCCACGAATGTGCCGAAAGTACAGAACGTATTGCGGATAGTTTGGGGGCAACGGGTATGGTTTCGACCATTAGTACGGCTTGTTCTTCGGCAGCCAATACCATTATGTTAGGCGCTCGAATGATCAAACATGGTTTGTTGGATCGGGCGATTGTTGGCGGGGTAGATGCCTTGACAAAATTTACCGTCAATGGCTTTAATGTCTTACAAATCTTAGATGACCAATATAGCCAACCTTTTGACGAAAATCGTCGGGGTCTTAACCTTGGAGAAGGGGCTGGTTTTATTGTTTTGGAAGCAGAAGGCATTGCCAAAGAAGAACACATCTTAGCTGAATTGGTTGGTTATGCGAATAGTAATGATGCTTATCATCAAACGGCTTCTTCTCCAGATGGAACAGGGGCTTTTTTGGCGATGCAAGGTGCGTTAAAAGTGGCCGAAATTGAGCCTAGCCAAATTGATTATGTCAATGTGCATGGAACAGGGACAGCCAACAATGATTTGTCGGAAGGCTTTGCTATGCAGCGTCTTTTTGGTGAAAATATGCCTAAATTTAGTTCGACTAAAGCCTTTACGGGACATACTTTAGGGGCTTCTGGAGGCGTGGAAGCCGTTTTGTCGGTTTTGGCTTTACAGCACAAAATTATTTATCCTAACCTACGATTTAAAACACCGATCGAAGCTTTGGGCGGTACCATGATTCCTGAAACAGCGCTTTTAGAAAATCAGGACTTAACCTATGTTTTATCCAACTCTTTTGGTTTTGGTGGCAATACTTCCTCTTTAGTTTTTAAGGCTTATAAGTAATCAGTAAGTATGAAAAAGAACATTTACATCAACGGTCTTGGCAATATTTCTCCCCAAGAGACATTTTATAAAACAATGGGAGAAGAAGTGGTAGAAGCAGAAGGTGCTTTTTTCGCTTGCCAAGAGCCCAATTATAAAGAGTTTATACAAAAGAAATTGTTGCGTAGAATGAGCCGCATCATAAAAATGGGCTTGGCTACGGCACAGAAAGCCTTAGTAGATGCAAATCATCCGCCTTTGGATGCTATTATTTCGGGAACGGCTTGGGGTTGCGTAAAAGATACTGAAAAGTTTTTGGAAACGATTCTGGAGAACAATGAAGAATATTTAACGCCAACTGCTTTTGTTCAATCGACACACAACACCGTTGCTGGGCAAATTGCCTTGTTGCATCATGACAATTGTTATAACATGTCTTATGTTCAAGGCTATGTTTCTTTTGAATCGGCTTTGATCGATGCGATGCTGTTGTTTTATGACAATAAGGCAAAAAACATCTTGGTCAATGGCATTGATGAACAAACCGAAAAATTAGGCATTCTGTTAGAACGTTTGCAATGTGCAAACGCTGAAACGGCTGTCATGGGAGAGGGCGCTGCTTGTTTAATTTTGGGCGCAGAAAAAACACCCAATACCTATGCACAACTCGCTGGGGCAAGTATGTTGTATCGCCCTAAGAATAAAGCTAGTATACAGCAATGCTTAGAACAAATTTTGCAAGAAGCCAACTTAAAGTTGGAGGATATTGATGTCGTTTTAACGGGTAATCAAGATCAATCTTTAGAGATGGCCTTATTTCCAGAGGCTGCGTTCAGCAACTACAAAAAACTCTGTGGGGAATATCCTACCAGTACGGCCTTTGCGACTGCTATTGCAGCACAATTGTTAAAAGGAGATTCCTGGACCAAAACAGCCCTAGGAATTAACAAAAAAAAGGTGCAACATCTGTTGATTTATAATAATCATCAAGAGGTCAATCACTCCATCATTGTCTTATCAAAAGTAGCTCAATAGAATGGGGCCATTTCCTAAGTTTCTTCGATTAAACACCCTTATTATTAGTGCTTTCGTGCTGTGGGGAATCGCTGCGCTGGTAGCTGCGCCTTGGTGGGTTTATGCCTTGGTACTTTTGATGCTCTTAACGATTGCTTATTTTGGGACGACACAAATTGCTAGTAATTTTCATTTGCCTGCTTATTGTAAGGCTGTTCATTCTGATAAAAAAGAAATTGCGATCACCTTTGACGATGGGGTTTTGAATCCCATACAAAGTAATCTAGTCTTAGATATTTTGAAGCAATACGAGGTGCCTGCTACCTTTTTTTGTATTGGTAAAAACTTGGCTTCCAACGAACAAATTCAAGTTTTGAAACGAATGGACGCAGAGGGGCATATTATTGGAAATCACAGTTTTTCTCATGCTAATTTATTCGATTTTTTTTCGAGTAAGCGCGTCGTTCAAGAAATTTTGGATACCGACAAGCTGATTCAACAACATTTGAATAAGCAGCCACTCTTTTTTCGCCCCCCTTATGGCATTACAACACCAAACATAGCCAAAGCAATGCGTCAAGTAGAACACCAAACGATTGGTTGGTCTTTGCGCTCTTTGGATACCGTGATTAAGGAGGAGAATAGGTTGCTAAAACGAGTGAAAAAGAAGCTTAAAAAAGGATCCATCCTGCTGTTTCACGATCATTTAGAATTTCTCCCTCGCTTCTTGCCGTTGTTTTTGGACTATCTTTTGAAAGAAGGATATACTGTTGTTGGTTTGGACCAACTTTTACAATTACAAGCTTATAAAAAAACACAATGATTCGATCCGTATTTTTCCTTGCCGCTTTTTTGATTTACACCAGTAGTTTTGCTCAATCTTTCCAATCAATGAAAGACAGCAAAAGTTTTCAACAGAAATTACACAGCATTGCAGCAAAAACCACTAGTTTGCAAAGTGATTTTGTACAAATCAAGCATTTAGATGTTCTTTCAGAAGATATTGAGTCTAATGGAAAATTAGTCTATAAAGCCAACAATAAACTACGCTGGGAATACACCACGCCCTTAGAATACTTAATCATTTTGAACGGTGGGAAAGTGTCGATCAAGGATGAAGGAAAAGTAAGTTCTTATGACCTTTCTGGGAACAAAACTTTCCAAAAAATCAATGAAATGATGATTGGAAGTATCCAAGGCGATTTATTGGTCAACGAAGCCGACTATAAGTACGAATTCAAAGAAAATAGTAGCAACTATTTAGTCGTGATGTATCCCAAAGAAAAAAAGGTGCAAGAATTTATGAAAAGTATCAACATCTACTTTTCAAAGAAAGATTATTCTGTAGAACAAGTTAAAATGTTGGAACAATCGGGTGATTATACCTTAATGAAATTCAAGAACAAAAAGATAAATGCAAGCATCTCTGACAAAACGTTTATTATTAATTAGTACTTGCTTTTTTCTTGCGAGTTGCAATACACCGAAGCATTTATTGCCACTCTCAAAGGGCAATGTGACCACACTTTCGAAAGATAATTTTAGACCTATTTTCAAAGATAAGTTTAAATCTTTTCTTTTTAAGACCACGCTAACTTATGGAGACAAGCTTCAACAGGGCGGCTTATTGGCACTTAAACAGCTTTCGGAAGGAAACTATCGAACTATTTTCATGACCAAGTTTGGAATGACTTTATTTGATTTTGAATTTGGGGAAAATGGCTTTATTGTTCATAAAGTACTCGAACAAATGGATCGAAAAATTTTTCTGAAAATCATTGAGCAAGATCTGGAAATGCTTTTATCTAGAGGTATTTTAGGCAACAAAGCAAAGGTTTTCGAAAAAGAATCCGCCCCTAAAAAAAAGGTCGTACTCAAAACAAAATTAAATAAAAAAACACATTTTTTTGTTCAAGAAGGAGCCTATAAAATTACAGAAATTCACCAAAATAGAGCCGTTAGTATTTTATTATCCAAGTACATCGCCAAAATTCCACGCTCTATTGATATTCAGCATCACAACATTCCATTGACGATGAAATTGACATTGTTGAAACATTAGTTCTTTAGTGCTTCTAGTCCACACAATTATTTGTATTTTTACAACAAACAAGATAGATTAACCGTTCCTTAGGAACAGTAAAAAAATAAGATGAACATTTGAATAATCTTTTTGCCTCAAATTTCACTAAAGAATCGGGCGTGTAGCTCGCTACTCTTCTCATCTTTAGCAAAATTTGAAACAAAAATCCAGCTTCAAATTTGTTCATCTTATTTATTGACCATTCCTTATCAGATAATAACCTATGTTACAAGGAGATTTTTTTACAACCAAGCAGCAAGAAATCATAGAAAATACCATTCATAGCCAAATCAGCTTAAATGTGGAACATCCTATTTATAAAGGCCATTTTCCGCAACAACCTGTTGTTCCTGGTGTTTGTATGATGCAAATAGTAGCAGAATTAAGTACTGCTGCCTTAGGCAAAAAGGTTTCTTTAAAAAAAGCGAATCAAGCCAAATTTTTGATTCCTATTATACCTCAAAAGAATCCATTGCTTGATGTAAAAATTAAGTACACGAGCAATGAAGATGGTTCCTTAAAAATAAGTGCTTCTATTCAAGATAGTACGGTAATATTTTTCAAATTCAAAGGAACACTCGCCTAAATGCAAGCAACCAAAACAACAAAGCATACTTGTGCAGAAAGACTTCAACAACTGAAATGTTGTGTGATTATTCCAACCTATAATAATGCACAAAAATTAGAAGAAGTCATTGAGTCCGTTAAAGAATATACGACCTTAGTCTTAGATCAACAACACCAAATCACTCATTTACTGGTGGTTAACGACGGCTCTACAGATGATACCGCAGCTATTTTGGAACGACATTCCTCTGTTATGCAGCTTTCTTATCAGCCCAATGCAGGAAAAGGAATAGCGATGCGCCGAGCCTTTAAATACGCCCTTGAAAAAGGCTATGACTACGCCATCACACTAGATTCTGATGGGCAACATTACGCCAAAGATATTCCAACATTTGTGGATACGATAGAAGAAAATCCAAATGCGGTAGTGGTTGGTTCTAGAAATATGGGACAAGAAAATGTTCCAACAAAAAGTAGCTTTGGAAATAAATTTTCAAGCTTTTGGTTGTGGGTAGAAACAGGCGTTCGACTAAAAGATACACAATCTGGCTATCGCTTGTATCCGATTAAGGCCATTCAAAATTTTTCGTTTGTGACAGGACGTTACGAATTTGAAGTAGAGATTTTAGTTCGAGCTGCATGGGAAGGTATGGACCTATTTTGTGTCCCTATTGATGTTTATTACCCTCCTTCCGAAGAGCGAATTACACATTTCAGACCTTTTAGAGACTTCTTCCGAATTTCTGTATTGAACACTTTTTTATGTTTAGCCGCCTTCCTTTGGTTTAGACCTCGCATGATCTTCCGTAGTCTTAAAAAAAAAGCTTAAGACAAACCATTCACGAAAAGATTTTTAAAGTAGAGGAGTCTCCTCAAAAGAAAGCAGCCTCTGTTGCTTATGGTATTTTTTGGGGAATTTTTCCATTATGGGGATTTCAATTGGTCGTTGGGCTTCCAACGGCTGCCTTGCTTCGACTCAATGTTCCGATTGTCTTTTTTGCGGCAAACATCAGCATTCCTCCTATGATTCCTTTTATTCTTTATGCTAGTTTTTGGACGGGTGCTTTAGTTTGGGGAGGAAATTATGGTGATCTAAGTTTGGACCAAATGGGGAATTTAGACGTTATCCAAACCAACATTTATCAGTATACTGTTGGGGCTATTGTATTAGCCTGTGTTGCCGCTATCATCGCAGGTCTACTCACTTATGTTCTCTTAAAAAGTAGGCAGAAAAAATAAAAAAAAACGTTTCACGTGCAATGTTGCACGTGAAACGTTTGTTTTATGATAGATTGATAATTAAGCTCTTGTTAGTTTTTTTGATTTTTATTGTGTATAATTATAGTTAATTGTTTGTTAAAAAATAAATGTGTTTTTCAATAATTAAATTTATACTCAATGAAAAAAATTTCCCCATTCAAAAAAATGCTCTGTCTGCTTGCGCTCACAACAGCTTCGCAAACAATCATTGCACAAGGGGTTGGTATCAATAACGATGCCACAAACCCCGACAATTCGGCCATGCTGCATGTCAAATCAACCACAAAAGGAATTTTAATTCCTAGAATGTTGACAACTGCTCGGAATGCAATTGCTGCTCCAGCAACCGGGCTATTAGTTTTTGACTTAACTACGAATAGTTTCTGGTTTTTTGACGGTGTTATCTGGACTGAACTTATTTCAGGCGTAGATAGTGACGATCAGGATTTAGGTTTAACTGGGAATACTTTAAGTTTGACCAATGACGCTACTCCTGTCAACCTTACTCCTTA
>CACVAQ010000270.1 GCA_902727865.1 uncultured Aureispira sp.
CCTACTCAATCAACACAAATCCCGCCCAATAAAAAGGGCTATACTTTGCTTGCATTTCTTTCTGTGCAATGCGCAACGCCTTTTTAGCCGAACCCGTTTTTAGATAATGTTGGTAAAAAATGCCCATGAGTTCTGCGGTTTCCTTGTCGGGTATTCGCCAAAGCGTGACCAACATTTGACGCACACCAGCCGACTTTAAAGCCCGTTGCAAACCAAAGATTCCTTCGCTGTCGTAGACATCTCCCAAACCCGTTTCGCAAGAAGACAAGACCACCAAATCCGTTTTATACAAATCTAAATTAGAAATTTCATAGGCCGTCAAAATACCATCGTCCAAGCCTTCAATGGGG
The DNA here is from genome assembly GCA_902727865.1 of uncultured Aureispira sp. Classification (GTDB taxonomy): domain Bacteria; phylum Bacteroidota; class Bacteroidia; order Chitinophagales; family Saprospiraceae; genus Aureispira. The sequence goes on from CACVAQ010000270.1 coordinate 351, forward strand.
CGTTTTCCTTGCCAAACTCGGTTCGCCCCCGTCAATACTAAGCCCGAACGCATCAAGGGATTTTGAGCATAAATAATTTGTTTGTAAAACTCTTTAGAACCAACAGGACTTTGTGTCAAGGGCCTAAAAAAGTAGCCATGCGTGGCAATGTGTAGCACATAGGGCGCGGCTTTCCTAGAATGCATTTTGACTTTATCTTCCAAAGCCTCCTCCCCTATGTATTTATGCGTTTTCCAATTGTTTTGGTTGAATAATAAATCAATGGTTTCGACTTCTTTTTTCGTTCCGATCAAATAATTAAAAAACAAATCGCCTCTAGAAAAATTACTCGCCAAAGCACGACTCAAAGGCAAGGCTGTATTGGCATAAGCATACAAATCGTAAGCCGTTAAGGCTTGGGTAGAGTCTCGCATTTTCTTAACCAGATCAACCAATTTAGCAGAGTCTACACTAAATTTTGCCCCACCTACCAAGACAATATCTTTGGTCGTATTTTCGGTGGTGGTTGGATACACAAAATCTCTAAACGAGCCATAATTAATCAAGTCGTAGTTCTCTAGTAAGAACTTTCCAGAGCCATCTCGAAGGGCGGCAAAAGAAATTTGGTGTAGTAGACCAGAAGGAGAAATGTAGATGCGTTTTCGCCCCTTCAATTCCGATTCCAAAGGCTTCCAAATCAACTCGTAGAGTTCTTTATTCGTGCTGGAGCTGTTGATGTAACTTTGGCTGTTTTTGGTAATGTTAATATTTAGAATGGATTGTAATTCCTTGTGATTGGACAAGGGAATCATTTTGGTAATCGCTTTCTCTTTTTGAATAATCAAAGCATAGTACAAGATCGAGTCTTCCCAGTTTTTTCCATTATGATAATTAAAATGAATAAAATCAATCGCTACCTCTCCTTTTTGCAATCGTGCTCGAATACTATCTACCGTCAATTTTTCTCGACGCAATTTAAATTGATTGGACAAGGCTCCAGAAGCGGCACTTAATTGTTTTTCCAAAGCCAAGGCCCGCTGCCCTAAATCGTTCAAATTAATGCCCAACATTTCTCGCTCTAACTTCGGCATCACAGCTGCCTGAGCTAGTTGCCGACGAACGCCCAGCCAATTGTAATATTGATTGCGCAACAAGCTATCCCCTGCGGTTAATAAGCTTGCCCTAGTAGAAATACTGCCCTCCAAAGCCAAGCCTTTGACGACTAAATTGATGTTCGCAATTTCATCGCTTAGTTCTGGCATTTCAGAACACAATTGCGTAGCAGAGGAATAGAATTGATGGACGGTTTGGTTTAAGTTTTTTAAGAACGTTAGCCGTTCTGCTTCGTTCAAACTAGGGTAATAACTATACAGTTGATGAATCAAGTTTCTAGACAGTTCTGTTAAAATTTCTAAGGTTTTTTTGTAGTCTTTCTTAACCAAATAAAAGTTAGACAGATGCCCCAAGGTGGTCACATATTCTGGATGACTTGTACTAAATTCTTCTTCTAATAAGGCTCGTGCCTGATTGTGGTACTCCTCCGAGTTTTCCAATTCATTGACCGACAAATGCAGCGCGCCCAAATTATTAAGCGTAATTGGATATTGTGGATGATGATTTCCAAAGATTTTCTCAATTAAGTTTTTTGCCTCTAAATAATTCTTTTTTGCTTTTTGTACGTCCCCAACTTGTTTGTAAAAGGTCGCCAAATTGTTTAATAAATGAGGATAATCCCCATAATCAATGCCCGAAAATTGAATGATATTTTGTTGTGCTTCCAAATAGTACTGCTCCGCTTTAACGGGGTCGTTGGCAGCTTGATAGAGTTCTGCCATTTGGCTTAAGCCTTTTGCATAGTCGGGTTTATCTACGCCACTGTACCGAATAGGCGTTTCGGCCGCATTAATATCTATATTTTTAAACTCAAGTACCTTGGTATTCGTCGTAGGAAGGATTACTTTTTCTAATTTTTCGGCATCCAAAGGAGGGGCTTCAATTCGAGTTGTTTTTTGCTTATCAATAGAATAATAGAAACACTTGGAGAGGTTCCAAAATGTTTTGCTTGCTAATCCAGATAATTTCACTTCTGGCAATAGATTCTTTTCTAGGCTTTGGTCCATTGCCCCAAAACTATACACCTTATTATTCGCTAACCACTCTATCCCATTCCAATTAATAATAATCGTTGTGACATATTGTTCCTTTCCTTCAAAAGAAACCATTCGTGTCTTTTCGGCACAGGCAAACGCTTTTTTTGCACCAGTATTGGTCATAAAAATCCAATAATCTCCCTTCGATAGAAGGGCGGTCCCTTGGGTCATCGTCATCGTTGCCGTCAAACCCTTGATCGAGCTGACAAAACGAATCGAATAGTCTTGGTTCGACTTAACATCTAGGGTCATCGAACGGCTTATCCAGCCCGATTCTGCGATTTGATAGATGCTTTGATTGCAATCTTTTTGCCCAAAAACAAGCTGGTGCAACAAACAAAATATAAGTATATAGAGTAGACGAAGCATAGAACTGTTCCTAAATTTCATGAATAAACTGTAGTAATAAAGCACATCGCTTTATTCTTAAAAATACAATAAAGTAATCAATTTAGGTAAGAATATATTTGTTTAAGGAACAGTAAAAAAATAAGATGACCATTCCTAAGCGCTTTCGTTCTAAGATTCGCTTAAATTTTCACTTCTTTATCATAATCAAAAAAGTAGCGTTCTTCCAAGGAAGCAATGGCATATCCCGCAGCTTGTTTTTTACATTCTTGACTGATTAAGGCACAACATTTTTCAATGTTATTTTTGTCCAAATGAGAAAAAGGTTCGTCCATTATCAAGAAGCGAAAGGGCTGACACAAGGCACGAATGATTGCAATTCGTTGGCGTTGTCCGTAAGACATTTCCCCACATTTTTTCCCTAATAAGTTTTCCACGCCCAATTGAGTCGCCATTTCAAGAATAGTCGCTTCGGTTTGATGATTGGTCAATTGATTCTTCAATTGTATGTTTTCCAATGCGGTTTGGTCTAAAAACAGACGCAAGTCTTGGAAAATAACGGATAATTCTCGTTGGCGAATGTCCGACCACTGCTCTAAAGTTAATTCTTTTAATTGAAACGTTCCTCCCAAAGCATCTATACGGACTTCTCCCGTGTAATCTTTTCTCAGACCATACAGGATGTGTTGAAAGGTTGTTTTACCTTTTCCAGAGGGCGCTTCTATAAAATATCGAATACTAGCATCAAAGGCAAATGTAGTCCCCCAAATCTCGGAGGAACCAATTTGATCGCTTAAAGGAATCGGTACTAAATTATTCAAAGAAAACATGGTCTAAGCTGATTTGGTTAAAGAAGAAAAAATGGCTTGGTTTAAATATCAATACTTAAATGCACTGCTATTTAATTTCTCTTAGTCCCACCGACGGACAATCAAGGTCATATAATTCAGTCGCTAAGTCTTGCAAAGATACAATTTTGTTGTCTTCAAGCTCAATAAATAAGGTCCTATTTTTAGTTGTCTATCCTTGGTTTCTTTTTCTGCTGCCATTGATAATAAACCCCCAATCCGATATTGGGTCCCTGTTGTACATTATTAGCCCATAAACCACCCGCCAAAGATATATTCAAACCAACATGATCCGAAATAGGTAGAATGCCTTTTAAGGTAAATGCAACAAAATTTTGATTGTTCACATAAAGCCCTGTTTGCACTTCTTCTGTCGAATTGGGAACATCGGAACCGCCTGGCAAACAGATCACGGCATCTAAAGCAATCGCAAAGTAGGCACGTTTTCCAACACGCCAACCGATTTCAAAATTAGCGACCCATTGATGGCTATAGTCATGTGTTCTAAAGTTCATTCCACTCTCCAAATACGTGTACATTTTCTCCTTACCATAACCGATAGACAAGGAAGGTTGAAATCCCCAACAAGGATAGGCGGTTCTTAAAGCTGTATTGGGATTGTAGGCTTGCAGTGCCGTCGGGGCAGCGATTAAGGCATGTGCTGTTAAATGGATTTTTTTGCTCAAAAAATTATACTTTCCAGCCAATCGAATGTTTCCTAAATCAACTAAGGTTCCAGCATCCAAGACCTTGCCTGGTGCGCCAAAGGAACGACTAGTCAATTGACTAGAATCTACAACTTGGACTTGTTGCCCAGCAGCAACCCATTTTATAGGCAAAGAAGCGGTCAAGGTCAATCGTTTTGCCAAGCCGTATTCTGCATAAAACTCTCCTGTTGCATCCAAAATAGAACGATTCAAAAACTTCGTTCTGTAGGAACGAATCGACAGTCGATTGATTGGAGGAATCGTGTACGCTGAAAACTGAACATAGCCGCCGCCTTTTTCTTTGGTCCAAGGGCCTCCTGCTTGAAGTTCTGAAAAACTAATAAAGAGCAATAATAGTAATAGCTTAT
>CACVAQ010000271.1:0-20572 GCA_902727865.1 uncultured Aureispira sp.
ATTGGTACGTGTAATTTGGTGTTGCGCCTTGTGCATCGACTTCAATGCTTCCGTCGCAGCTTCCATTACAGGATGGATTCATTTGATTGATAATTGCTGCGGTAAGAACCGTTGTTGGTTCAAAGACGGTTATATTTCCTATCACCGTGCAACCTGTAAAGTCGGTTGCTGTAACCGTGTAACTACCTGCGCTTAAATTACTAGCAGTAGCCGTTACTGCTCCACCAGCAGCAGCATCCCATTGGTAAGTATAAGGAAAAATGCCTCCTGTTACCACTGAGGTAGCTGAACCATCATTTCCGTTTTTACATTGTACGGAATCGGCAGTCAAGACTATTTGTAGAGCCGTTGGTTGCGTTATGATTACGTTTGCCGTAATCGTACATCCATTGGCATCTGTTACCGTCACACTATGTGTGTTGGCATCTAACCCAGTTGCGGTTGCCGTATTATTTCCATTACTCCAATTGTAAGTATATCCACCAACGCCACCTGTGAGGCTAACGGTAGCTGTTCCATCAGAACCGCCAAAACAAGTCACATTTGTTGTACTGAAATTAATGTTGCTAAGTGCTGTCGGCTCGGTGACTTGAATACAAGTATCGACCGTACATCCGTTGCCGTCTGTTACCGTAACACAATGTACGCCTGCTGACAAACCCGTTGAAGTTGCGGTTGTCTGAGTACTACTATTCCAAGCATAGGTGAAGCCACCAACTCCGCCACTGGCGTTGATTGTTGCCGTGCCATCCGATGTACCGTTACAGTTTGTTGCTACACTAGATACCGTGAAGCTGATAGGGAAACTTAATACATTGATAGTAACGGTAGAATCACAGCCCGCTACGGTTTGTAAATTGAAGGTCGTTGTCGTTCCTGGAAATAATGTTTGACCATTATAAAGAATACTACTACCGACACAAATCGTTGTATCAATTGTTATGTTAAAGGTATCTAAGCTTTGTACGTTTACAGTGATGATCGAATCACAACCATTTATGGTTTGTAAGTTAAAGATGGTGGAACTACCAGCTGCTAATGTTTGACCATTATAAACTATATTCTCACCTGCACAAGCAGCCGTATCTATTATAATATTGAAGGTGTCGAGGCTTTGTACGTTAACGGTAACGGTAGAATCACAACCTGCAAGGCTTTGTAAATTAAAGGTGGTAGACGTTCCAGCCGATAATGCTTGACCATTATAAACTATATTCTCACCTGCACAAATTGCGGTGTCTATGACACTATTGAAGGTGTCGAGGCTTTGTACGTTTACAATGATGATCGAATCACAACCTGCAATCGTTTGTAAATTAAAGACGGTAGAACTTCCTATGTTTAATGTTTGACCATTATAAACAAGGCTCGTTCCTGCACAAATTGCAGTGTCTATGACACTATTAAAGGTGTCTAAATCGGTTACATTAACGGTAATAATAGAATCACAACCTGTAAGGGTTTGTAAACTAAAGACCGTAGAACTTCCTGGAAATAATGTTTGACCATTATAACTAACATTACCTCCCGCACAAACAGCGGTATCGATGACGATATTGAAGGTATCTAAACCCGTTACATTAACGGTAATAATAGAATCACAACCTGCAAGGGTTTGTAAATTGAATATGGTGCTTGTATTTGGCAATAATTGCTGTCCTCTAAAAGAGACGCTATTTCCAAAACAAATACTTGTATCTATTACTGCATTAAAGGTGTCTAAACCCAATACATTAACAATTACAAAAGAATCTATACCTTGACTTGTAGTATACATAAAGGTATCTATTGTCCCTGGTGGTAAATTATTACCTTGATAGGTAAAGAAGTCTCCATGACAAATAGAAGCGTCAATTGTTGTTGAAGTACTACAGCTATCTACTGTAATTAAAAAGGTATCGACAGAAAAACAACCCGTCGCATTATTGGTCACGACGGTATATGTTCTGGAAACGTTTGGATAGAAACTTGGATTTGCACAGTTGTTACAACTAATGTCTTGGTTTGGAAACCATTGATACGTGTAGGTGTTGTTCCAACTCAAACTAATGCTGTCTCCTAAACAAATAGACGTATCAATTAAGGTCACTAAACCAAGGGTGTCAATGTTAAGAATAATACTATCTCGAAGTGTATCGCCACATGCACTAATCGCCTCTACCCAATATAAACCAGAGGAATCTGCTGTAATAATAGAGTCCGTGTTGTTGGTGTTCCACAAATAACGAGCAAAGCCAGTTCCTGCATTTAAGGTTAAAACACTATTCTCACATAAAGAGGTATCTGGACCTAAGTCTAGTGTCGGTGTAATCGCAATAAATGTTATATCATCAATATTGTTTGTGAAATCACATTCTGGTATTGAGGTTACAGGAAAATCGAACGAAAGACTGTAAATAGGTGCTAAACTAGCATCGTCATTCACAACGATGTAATAATTTGCAGTACTTTGATGCGCTGTTATATAAATCACTAGACAAGAATCTACTTGGATGGATTGTCCTATCGTATAAGGAGAAGAGATAGGATTTGCCAATGCACTTGTAGTTGGATCTGCATCGTAAATTGTAACTGGAGTTTGATACGGCAAGGTATTGTTTCCATTATTACAAATTGTAGCCATGATGGTTACACTATCCCCAGAACACCAAATAGAGTCTATGCTAACTGTGGCGTCGGCAGCAGGGAATTCTGGATTGGAATATTGGTTTAGGAAGTTATTCAGTACAGAAGAATCCCCAACTAACTGATGATTTTGTTGTTGAATTGGAATACTTAAGTCATCATTGATATTTGTATAATGATAGGTGTATTGATTCCAAACATCTCTCGTTGGAACCCAAGGCGTATTCAAGGATTCAAAGACGGTGAATTTTCCAAGAAAAGGAACCGCTGTAGATGGATTGTTATGACACATGGTTAAAATTTCGGTCGTACCATTGCCATCAATATCGCCAATAGTAGGATATTCTATCGTGGTACCCGATCGACAAGATTGAACGGTAATATTAGCCCCTGTGATTCCATTCAAAATTCTGAGGTTTTCAGCATCTCTATACACAACTTCATAGACTCCATCGCCATTAAAATCATACACAGTACCTCCTGTAGCACCAGAACGATCGCTTGTGGCAAGGCTCCATTTTTGGGTGAAATTATTTTCAATCGCAACAAACTTATGATTCGTACAATAAGTAGCCTCTACGAGACCATCACCATCTAAATCTGCAATGTTAGCTCGACCAACACCAATTGTAGTAGGTGTACCAAATACTCCAATTGGAATATCAATACTACCTAAGATCGTAGGGGTTTGAAGATCCCAAACATAGAGTCTTGACGTTGTGCTGTTAGAGGCTGTTGTAATAATACCATCTAAATCGCCATCATTGTCCCAGTCGGCTACGGCCGTAAAGCCATCTAGTCCTATTGTGTTAACTTCAGCGTTGAGGCTTGCAATATTAGTTGTTGTATTTATATTAACAGAATAAACCGTATTACCTGCAACTAATTCTAAGCCTTGGCAATTAGGGCAATAGCTATCTGGTAGAACGTCGATGGCGACGGTTTGAGACATTCCGACGACTTGATTTGCTAAGGCGATTGCACCTCGACCACTAGTACCAGAGCCCATAAGGACACCCGTTTGACCATTTAGAATATGATAGCCTGCATAAACTTCAGGTAATCCGTCGTTGTTAAAATCTACTAAATTAGGAGGTAGGGCGGAGCTGAGGGGTTGTGCAATGTGTTGAATCGGACTAGAAGAAGTCCATAAATTCGTTCCATCGTGATTAAAGGCTTGAATAAAACCATCTCCTCGACCAACTATTATTTCAGAAAAACCTCCATCGTTGACGTCAATATCTCCGAGGGCAATTGTTGCCAATCTGTTGTCGCCAAAGGTACTTGTCGAAATGGTTGTCTCTACAGCACCACTTAAGCCATTTACAATATCTATAGCATTATTACCTGGATTATATTTTAGGAGCACTACTTCTGTCTCTCCATCTAAATCAATATCACCAAAGACGGGCGTATGAAAGACCATATAATCCGTTGTACTTTGATAGCGTTGCTGAATAGCAATCGTCGTATCGACTACAGAATAAGAACAAGGAGTTGTTGGACAAGCCGTATAAAACACATTTGTACAAACTTGATGCCCACAACAGTCTGGATCATAGCAATCTATTAATCCATCTCCATCGTCGTCAATTCCATTGTCACAGATTTCGGAAGAACAAGGCGTAAAACAAGTCGTCGATTCTTGATTCGTCATAGATAAAGACGCATGCAGAAGGGCCGTTCCAACAGTTTGTGCTGAAACGGTAGTCGTTAGGGACGTACTTGCTGTTGTTGGATTAAATTCAAAGGGTAGGTAAGGTGCTTCCACACAATTCGAGCTTCCTGCTGAGTCAACTTTTACAACATAAGCATCGCTCGTTCCTGGAATGGCTCCTTCTGTAATTCCTGCCAAAACAATGCCTCCATTTGGTGCTAATGCTAATCCTGTGGCACGTTGCTCTATACTTGTGTTTCCGTATTCGTTAGACCATCTTAGGGTTCCATCATTATTTAAACGCAATAATTTGAAGTCTTGATTCGTAGAAAACTCTAGCATTTGTAGCGCATATCCATCGGTCCCAACTTCTTCAATAACATGAGATCGATTGTTTTCTCCACTCAGGCCGTAGTACTTAAACCAAATAATGTTTCCTGCGGTATCTAATTCACCAGCCGAACTTTTCATGTTTCCAGGGAACACTGAATTGTCCCAAGAACCTCCTGCAATTAGTATGGTATTTCTAGAAGTATATGCCATTCCTGAAATGACATCATCTTCTGTACTACCAAATGTTTTTGCCCAGATAACTTGTCCATTATTATCTACTTTCATCACAAAGTTATCATGAAGAACACCTGACTGAGCCGATCCACCTAAAACTAAATCTCCATTAGGAAGCTCTATTAAATCGTTGAGCCATTCTGAAATGGTAAGTTGATAGGTATTACACCAAATTGTATTACCATTAGGATCAATACGCAATAATCCCAAGTCTTGAAGGTTGTTCCAACCAGATGTGATGACATAATCTCCATTTGCGGCTCGTATAATGTTACTGGCAAAGTCTGAACCAGAACCTCCATAAGAGCTACTCCAAAGTAAATTCCCAAGGGCATCTACTTTTATAATATATTGGTCGTCATTTCCTCCACTTGTTGTTCTTCCAACCAAGACATAGGAATCATCTGGGTTTTGTAGCCCATTATAGAGTCGGTCATCATTGGCTCCTCCAATTGCTTTTGACCATTCGATAAGACCATCGGAATCTAATTTTACTAAATACCCATCTTGACTTCCATTTCCAAAACTATTGGTTCTACCAATCATCAAAACTCCCCCGTCATTTGTTGCAATGACTTTACTTACAAGATCATCCCCTCTACTTCCTATTGATCTTTGATAAGTACTATTACAAGCAGGCGGACAATTCGCATAATCTGTAAAGTCAAAAAGGTTTCCCCCTCCTGGGTACAGTGTTTGCCCATAATAAATAGCAAAAGGATAGCTAATTCCTAAGGGGTCTCTGAGTTCATAAATTAAACTAGTATCGGCACAAAAGGTAATCGTATCTGGACAGTTTCCAATGATAAAAGTCTCTACGACAGCACCACTTGAATCTACGATTTCAAGCGTATAATCGTTGGTGTCACAGGCAGCAGTACAATCTAATTGCTGTACAACTAAATTGACTTCGGTAAATTGACTAGATAAGTAGTTGAAACCATCAATTTGATCGGGTAAAGAAGTCGATGAGCCCGTAAAGTTAATATTGGGTTCTGCAACGGTTGCCAGACTAATCGTAGATGGAACTAAGTTCTGAGGCATAAAATTATTCGGATTCGGAATAACAAACAAGGTACTTAAACCTCGTTTGGTGAAGTATAAATTGCCATCGAAACAAGATTCAATAGCAATAACACCTTCCCAAGAATTGCCACAACTTGTTGTCGGACAACCTACCCCTGTTGTCATATTTAGACCACTAGGAACGGTTTGAACTTGTAAACGAACCTCTAAAGGCGTTGTATTCAAATCAATTTGCCCTAAATAGGTTATATTAGTCGATCCTCCTTGAGCATATCCTCCATTTGTGAAGTACAAGAATCGTCCATTGGGACTAAATTCTACGGCATTCACCTTGCGCTCCATATTTCTTAAAAAGCTCAAAGGGTAGGTTGCATTATTGGCAATGACATTAACTTCACCTGAAATATTCAAAATACTAGACTGATCATTTGCTGTGCCATCTGGTTGAAGGACTAAGTCACCTAAGCTGATAGGTTGTGCCGCAGCATTGCTGAAGGTATTGGCATCAAATAAGACCACATCGGTAAAGTTGACCGATTGGTTTCGACAAACGACGGCAATTTGATCTTCTGTTGGGCTAAGTTCTATTGGAGAACCTGCTGTGGTTAAAAACCACCAAGCTGCTGGCACATTTCCTGTATTGGCGTTCCAACTAATATTTGTTGCGGTTATTAAGAAACGATCCAAGGAAATATTACTGACATTGGTTGATCTACGACATAAATAAAGATAATGTTGATTGGACAAGCCTTGTACGGTTCTAGAAACGGCAGCACCGTCTGTATACGTATGCGAAACGCCTGCTCCATCGGCTAAGGCTATATCTCGTTGCAATACGGTCAATGTATTTCCGCCATTGTATTGTACTCTAGAGTACCTCCAATTTGCAGGACTATATGCGGCATTACCAATAGGAGCCCCTACATCTGAGGTCCATTCTTTGTATATAATATACCATTCATCATTCGATTGAGGGACTTTAATCACTTGGATTTCTTGCCCTGATCGAACGGCATTTAAGCCAGGAGCATTTGCGGTGGTATTGGTTAATAATGGTGTCCCATCATCAGCATATATATATAAGTTGTTTGAATTGCTGCTTCCTGTATGTAAAACATAAAAAGCCAGTTGCCCACAATCATTAAAAGCAGCTCCTGTTTGCCCTCCATTTGTGGTGATTGAAGTTATTGGGTTAACAACAGGTGTTGGATTCCGCCAATCTACAGAAGAAGGGGTAACATTTCCAGAAGGAGCCAAGGGCCAAACTGGCAGCCCTGTTTGTGCTAAAGCAGTTGTTGTTACCGTAATAATGGTCGTCGCTGAAGTGTCCGTACAAACACCATCTGTTGCCACTAAAAAAATATCATACGTTCCTACAAGAGGAAAAGTAAAGTTGAAATTGGAGCTTGTTCCTTGCAAAACATTATTGACAAACCATTGATAGCCTGTTGCACCTGTCGAAGTATTGTTAAATACAACCGCATCTCCAGGAGAAACTTGTGCCGTATTGGCTGTAAACCCTGCTTGCGCATTACAAGTAACCGTAATACTTATAGAGTCTCTTTTTGTACAATTCGGATCTCCATTGGTTGATTCTAAAACAACATTAAACGTACCGATCGTATTAAATAAGAAACTACTATTCGTCGTTGTCGCAAACGATGTTCCATCGTTAAACCACTCATGAGCAGTTGCGCCAGTTGTTGTATTGTTGAAACTAACGCTTGTCCCTGCTGTAACTGTCGTAGCATTTGCTGTAAAGGCAATATTGATAGGGGTCGTACATGGAGCAACACAGCCTTGTGAAGACAAAAGACTTGCTCTTATGCCTGTTAAGAAAAAGTGCGCTCGAACTTTTTGACCTTGTGTAAATTGATCGTAACAAGAGAAGTTAGAATAATCCATGTAGTTCTCCTTCTGGTCTGGCTGGTCTCCTAGTCCACCATTTGCGATGGGTCTAAATGGATTATTTGCCGACAAGTCGTCTTCATCCGTAGCACAAGAGTTTTGTAGACTAGCGCAAGGTGGTCTTACGGTTGTATTGTCTGGTGGTGTATCACAAACACGGTCTCCATCTGCCAAACAATCGTTGTTGGTACAGCCTCCTTGAAACGTATGGTACAACCCTAGGTAATGTCCCATTTCATGGACCAGTACTTTTGAATTGTCGGTACTTGTTCCCATGTAGGTAGATTCCAGAACAATTCCATCTAAGTTACCACCATGTGCAGAAGGGAAATAGGCATAACCTGCAACGCCTCCTTGAATTTCATTCACCACCCAAATGTTAATATAATCGGAGGGATTCCAGCGAATTAAGTTTTTAAGGGCTAAATCTTGGGTATTCCTATTTAAGCTGGTTAAGGTCGATACCGTGTTGGTAATTCCATTGGTGGTGTTGTTGTTCGGATCTCGTTGGGCTAAACAAAACTGAACCTCTACATCTACCCCTGTTGCTGGGTTATAAACACCAACGTTTGCAAAAGCATCATTCAAGTGTTGAACCGCATCGAATACTTGTGTATTGGGAATGTTTCCTGGGCCATTATTATGCACAACATGAACCACAACAGGTATGGTATAAAGGGCTCTGCCGTTGGTAGAAGGGTAACCTCTTTGTAGTAAGTTATAAAGCTGTTGCTCTAACTGATCTTGAAGTTGTTTCTCTGTTGTAGAGATACTATTTTGCAGGTCATCAAATGCACAAAAACCACCGTGACTGTGGGTGTGCAACAAGTGGGATGCTTGTGAACTAGTGTTGTGATGGGAATGAGGTAATGTCAGTAATCCAGTACTGTTGAAATATAAAAATAGACTAATAGCAGTTGCTATTAAACTACTTACCAGGATAGTTGAGAAATAACGCATAATTGTTATTAAGAATTTAATGTGCTTAAAATTTTTATAGACCTTAATCAGGGAAGACCAAAAAATATTTGTTTTTGATTTTGTTCGGGGCAACAAAGGTACATTATTTCGTGCTGCATGTCAATTATTATATATTGAAGTTTTGAGAAGTAGATTTGTTTTATCTGTGATAATCGACTGAAAAGCATAGGAAAACACTTATGAAATTATTTTTTTATAAGGTGTACCTTGCCGTGTTTTCAATTCTTATAGCTTATAATTGCCGTAAAAATGCCTGTATATTAGCTGCGGGGAGTCTTTGAGTTGTCAAAGAACCAATTAAAAATATATTAAAATGTAGTGCTGCTTGATTTTTTTTATCTATAAAACTCTGATCTTCAAAAAATAAAAAACGTTTTTTTGTAAAAAAAACTATAGTTAAATTTGATTTTTTGCCAAAAAAAAACCTTTTTGTATAGTGGGCTGTTTTAAAATAAGTCCTTTACCATTATAAAATAATACAAAATCAAATTACAAACAACTTATAGGTAGGCAAATATTTGCATGTAGTTAGACTATATACAACATACATTTTTCTGAAAATCAATGTGTTTTGTTCGCAATATCCAAGCCGCCACAAAGTGAGTCGTAGTGTAAAGACAGACGAAGTAGCATTTTATGTTTGAATCGTTAACAACTTTTGTTAAGCAAATAAAATTTCGGTAAATAATAACCATTAAGATGAAATCGGTCGTCCTCGCAGAAATATCTGAACGTGAATTAATAGAAGGTTGTATCGCCAAAAAACGGCGATACCAGGAACACCTATACTATCGATATGGTACAGATATGTATCAAGTAGCGCTTATGTATGCAAAGAATGAGGCAGATGCTTCGGATATTTTGCAAGAAAGCTTTATCAAAGTTTTTAAAAACATCCATACCTTTAAATTTCAAGGAGCATTGGGAGGTTGGATTCGTAGAACGGTTGTTTTTACGGCTATTAATGCTTATAAAAAGAAGCAAAGAGAAACGCAATTGGTTGTCTCTATGCCTGAGACAGAGTATGTTGATTTTTCTGTGAATGAAATCGCAGAAGGATTGGACCCGAGTGAAATTGTCAAGTTGGTCAATCAGTTGCCTAAAAAAGCTCAACAAGTTTTAAAGTTATACGTAATAGAGGAATACAAACATCAAGAAATTGCTGATATGTTAGGTATTTCGGTTGGGACGTCAAAATCTCAATTAAATCGAGCAAAAAAATTATTACAAGAAGCAGTCAAAACACTTCATGGATAAAAAAGATCAGGACAACAACTCGGTTGGAGATGATTTTAATTTATCTCATGAAAACCAATTGCCTCCTATATGGGAGCATATTTCTGAAGAGCTAAATGCGCTAGATGGAGATTCTTTGTCTATGGATGAACCCTCTGTAGATTCTGAGGACGTATCTGATGCCGCTGATTTTAGTATCATAAAAGAAGGCTTTCAAGCTAATTTTGTTGCTAAGGAGCCGCCTAAGTTTATGTGGGATAAGATCGAACAAAACTTAGAGTCTTTTACGACGACAGATGCGCCATCTGATTTCAGTGCCATCAAGGAGGGCTTTGAACAAAATTATAAAAAAACAACTGCCCCTAACTTTACATGGGCCGACCTAGCAGAGGAAATGGATAATCCTAAACCAAAAGAAACGGTGGACGATTATGCTTTTGTCAAACGAGGTTTTGAAAAACAATATAGTGCGGTTGTCGTTCCTTTATTCAGTTGGGCTGATTTGGCAAAACGAATGGATAATGAAGCGATACTTGCCGACACGCCAGATAAATTTTCTATCATCAAAGAAAGTTTTCAAACCAAATATGCAAGCCACAAACCTGCAACAACTACTTGGGCAGAATTAGACCAAAAATTAAATGCTGGATCACGTTGGAAGAAAGCTTTGGTGCTTTGGTTTGCACCGACTTTTTGGAAACAAGCGGGATTGTTTACAGCGATAGGCTTATTAATTGTAGGCGGTCATTTCTGTTTTACAGAGGACTCTTTTTTAGAGCATCCGACCGCAATCGAAACACCTGCTACGGCTATTATAGCTGGTAATCAAGCCAATGAAAATGCCTCTATACTTGAGGACATTCAAATACCTAGCTTTAAAAAAGGAACGTCTAGAAGTCATACTGTGGACGTAGCACCTCAAGAGCCCGTAAGCAATGAAGATCAGATGAATGCAGCGCTGCTGTTTCTTGAAAAGGAAGCTTCAAAATCTGTAAGAACTAAAAATAAGACTTCTGGAAATCAACTTGCTTCAGAAAAGGCATCAAACACTTCAGAAAATCAATCTACTTCAGAAAAAACATCAAAGGCTTCTGAAAGTCTACCGAGTAAAAATGAGTCTATTAAAGATAACAACGGTCTTCCTCCTGTCTTAATAGATGAAAATAAAGCAACTAACTCGTCTAGCAATGATGCGCTTGCTTTAGGAGGAATGGATACCGAACCTAAAAGTGCTATAGAAAAACAAGTTGAGCTTGAGGAAGAGGAACGGTTAAGATCCAACTTGAAATGGTTAGCAAATGGTTCTAATCCTAGTTGGATTGAGCAGGATGTTATGGATGTCGAATTGTTGGAGGATGGACTGAGTCTTTTGATTCAAAAGTATATCGCAGATGAGGAAATTCCTAAAATGGAAGAAGGGAGTTTTACCTTGGTTCAACAAATGCAGAAGGGGAAAAAAATCCGTTTTGAAGTCGGCTTAACTGCTGTAGGTGGAACTTCTGTGCTACTTGGACAGAATACATATGATGCTTGGAATGGGAATACTTCCACGACAACCATGTCTCCAACAGCAACATTCGGACTGCTTTCTAATTATCACTTTAGTCTTAACGATGCGCTTGTGTTAGGGATTTATCCTTATGCTACAGTGAAACAAGGTTTTGGTGCTTATAATAGTGCTGGTAATTATGAAGAGACGCAACTTAAGTTATCTCTATTTGACATTAGCTTAGGGTACCAAAGAACTTTAATTCGATACAATAGTTTGGGACAAATTCCGTCTAAAATGTATGCTCGCTTAGATCTAGGCTTAGGTATTTTGACGAATGCCAAAACGACGGTCAACGACGCAACCATAAATACAACCGACCTCTATAATAAGTTCAACTTTTCAGTTGGTGTAGCTTTGGGGAACACACATGAAGTCAAGCAATTTTTGATTGATTACGGTATTAGAGGAAATATTGGTCTTAATAATATAGTAACTTCAGCGGACCCTAATATTTTGGAGCCTGCTAGATTGCTGAATGTAGGCGCCTTTGTCGGGCTGCGATACCTTATTGTTCCAAGACTCGAACCGTCTAAAAAACAACGACAATTTGATTGGTCACCACCATTCTATATCGAAGAACCTGCGTTTTAAGATACTAAAAAGAGCCTATAAATTATAGGCTCTTTTTAGTATCTTAAACTTTAGGGGAGGATGCATCTATCGCTTGTTTCTCCTTGCATTTATGGCTATGTTTGTAGCACCGTATTTAGGTTGGTTGTAGCGCCTTTTGGACATGCTGTTCTAGTAAGAGCGGTTTGTAATTCAATAGATTAGAGCAGGTTGATTTTTTTGATAAGAATCATAGATTGATAATCATTCATTTAGCATGATTTTTGTTGTGAAAAAGTCTGAATAAACCCTTACTTTTAATTGAAACAGCCTACTATGCAACTACATTTACGTTTAACTTTTGCCGTATTCTTATGTGCACTGTTTCTAATAACAGGTTGCGACAAGGAAGATACCTTTAAGAATCCAGCTGATGTGGGGTTTAATGTCGGGATGAATCCACAGGGTATAGCCCCTTCTGATGATTTAACCTTTTTTGATGGTTATGTGATCCTTCATCGTTTTACCCTTATCGGAAAACGTGCTGTTGGGGAAGACTTTGAATTTTCGAGAACTTTTCCTAATGGGCTAAAAGTGCCTTTTTACAACAACTTGACGTTTGAAGATTTGAACTTTGAATTACCACAAGGAACCTATACGAATTTGACGGTGCGTTTTGAAACAAGGAGTAGTAGTCTTCCTGGTGTCTTTGTAGAAGGAAATTATGATTATAACAATCCCCTAAAACCATCTTCTACGGTTCATCTTGCTTGGAATGCTGCCAAAACATTTGAAGTAGCTGTTCAGCGTCCAACAGGTTCGAACGACTTTGTCTTAAGTGAAACAAAACAAGAATTGGCGCAGATTATATTTCAGCCCAAACGCTGGTTTGTCAATGTTACAGAGTTGATGCTCGAAAATGCTTCCTTTGTAACGACGCCTTCACAAGAGCAAATTATGACAATTGACCAAGTAACGAACATCGCTATTTTTACAGCCATTGATTCAGAAATAGGAGGGGCGCTAAGCGCTACTCTATAGGTTTCAAGTGAAAATCGAATGAAGCAGATAATAGTAGCATTCCACTCTTTGTAATAAAATTGAACAAATTGAAAGATCTTTCAGAAAGAGAATTAGTAGAACGTTGTACTGCCGATGAGCGACAGTGCCAAGAACTGCTATATCGAAAGTACGCTGCCGATATGTACAAAGTTTGTTTGATGTATGCCAAAAATAAGCCTGACGCTGCTGATATTTTGCAAGAAAGCTTTATCAAGATCTTTAAAAATATCCATCGCTTTCGATTTGAAGGTTCTCTAAGAGGTTGGATTAGACGTACGGTTGTGCATACGGCGATTAATGCTTACAACAAGAAACAACGAGATACGCAAGTGATTATTCCAATGGCTGAAAGTGGTGATGTAGATGCCTCTATAGATAGTATTGTGGGGCAGTTGGAAGCGAATGACATTATCAAATTGGTCAATTCTTTGCCTACAAAAGCAGGACAAGTTTTAAAACTGTATGCGATAGAGGGCTATAAACACAAGGAAATTGCTGTTTTGTTAGGAATTACCGAAGGAACGTCTAAATCTCAATTTAGCAGAGCAAAAAAAATGTTACAAACCTCAATTGACCTCCTCCATGGCTAAGAAAATACCTCAAAATAAGATTGGAGAGAGTTTTGAACAAGACTTTCCCAATGAATTGGTTCCAGATTTTATCTGGGATAATATCTCTAATGCATTAGATCGTCCTACCGAACCGCTCGAAAGTACCGAAAAAATTAAAGCTTCTTTTGAAGCAGGACATGAAGACCTTTTACCAGAAAACTTATGGGGAAATCTAGAAAATCAATTAGAGGTGGAAGGCGTTTGGAAACGGGTTCTAAAAGGCTTGAATAGAAGAACGAAAAGACAGTATTGGCAAGAAAAAGGCGTACAGTTTGGCATCGCCGCTTTGGTGCTTCTGTTACTTCGAGGCTGTGATTTTGGAGAATGGTCTAGCCTGAGCCCTATTGCAAATCAATCGAATCCGATTGCAAAAGTAGACGTAGAGACAGCGCAATCGGTCCCTATTCCTGTAGCAAGTTCGAAGGGGATCGCTGCGCATTCAATCCGCTTAAATGCGCCTACCATAACGGGGGCTACTTTAGGTAGTAATGCTTCAAAAAACAATGTTGTAGAATCAAACTATAGCTTTCCAACTGCGCCTGTATGCTCTGCGTTGTTGAAAACAGCATCCACAGGAAATTCAGAAACCAAGAGCCCAATAGTTGTCCAAAAGACAAAGACCTCTATTTTGGCAGGAGCGAAATCGAAACAAGCGCCCTCTAATTATAAAGAAAAAAGCCGCAGAACTGCACTTGAAAATAGCATTGCCCTTGATCCTACTCTTATTACAAATAGCACAAATAGCACAAAAAATAAGGCTGAAATCGCTGAAAAAGCGAGCATTCAAGCGAACGTCGCCCTTGGAAATAAGGAGGCGCAAACTTCAAATCAAGTTAATAATACGCCTTCGGCAAGGAACCCAACAACAGGAATTGCGACGACGCTTGCAACCAATAATGCTAATGAAATTAAGAACAAGAAGAAAAACGAAATCAAGAAGAACAAGCCGAGGATTGCCCAAAACACCTTTGCCTCAAAAAATACCACGGCATCTAATGATTTAATAGAAGCTCGGTCTACAAAAACGTCATGGAGCGAAACGCCTATTTCTACGCTAAGAGGACAAGGATTTATTGATCCTGCGCTTGACAAGTTTCCTACGTTTGAATTGGACCCTGTTGCGAATCAAAAAAAACACGACCTAAGATTTGAATTGGGGATGACTGGCAAGGTTGGTACGTCCTTATTACTAGGAACAGCGACCAGCAAAGCGATGGAAACAACGAGTATGATTAAGACCAAAACACGTGCGACAGGAGGATTTGGACTTATGTTAGATTGTTATTTAACCGCAAACGATGCCATCGTCTTTGGAGCCTATCCTTTGTCTAGTAGCCAACAATATTTTGGCGGATATACTAGCGAAGGGCGTTATTATCACAAGGAAGTTAAGTTGGCTTATTTTGACGTTACGTTAGGCTATCAGCGGACGTTGTGGCATTATAATGACTTTGGAACAATTCCTTCTTCTATGTATGTTAGGTTGGATTATGGCTTAGGTTATTTGAGCAAAAGCGAAGAAATTATGAATGGTTTGGTTACTGAATTGGGCAATGCTTACAGCCAGCTTCACCACACTGTTGGGGTAACGATTGGAAACACGCACCGCATGAATCGCTTTGTAATTGATTACGGCATTTATGGTAACATCGGCTTGTCGTCGGTACAGAGTCTTGATCCTTCTGGAACAAGCGTTGTGGAGTATAGTAATTTAGCGACGATGGGCGGCTATTTAGGACTGCGTTATGTTTTATAACAGCTCTAATTGCTCCAACATCCATTTCTTGGTCGCCAAGATATTGGTCTCCAAAATTTCAGCTTTAAGTTTTTGTTTGGCTTGTCTGTCAAATGGATTGACTCGAATGAGTTTTTGCATGTATTTTGTAATGTTGTTGTAGTTTTCTTTGTGATAACCGACGACATCTTTACGTCGTAAATACATTTTTAGACTATCTAAGAGCGATTCCAAGGCTTCAAATGCACCCGTTTCGTAGTAAATACGGAGTAACATCACTTTACAGGATAAAATTCTAAGAATATCTTTGACCTGAATTTGTACCAAAAGCTGTTGCGCTTTTTTGTACGCTTTTTGAGCATAATAGAGTTTTGCCAAGCATTCTTGAAAGATACTTTCTCGATGTTCTAAGCTTATTTTGTCCTTATATTCATGTAAAAAACTGGCCACCCATTTATATTGTTCCATTTGAATGCCAATACTGACCATATTGTTATATGTAAAAGGCGTAATACTGCCCTGTTCCAATAAATAGCCTTCCGTAATACCTGTTTTGTATAATTCAAAGGCCTTTTCTAAATGCCATCTAGAGTTATCATTTAGTTTTTTGATGGTATAATTAATGGCTAAAAGGTAGAGTTCTCGAACCTCTTGTGGCGGAAATTGAGGGGCATATTTAGTAAGGTAATCCATCATTTTTTGAAAATGCTCATCTGCTTTTTGAACCTCCGTAAAAGCAAGGTAACAGTAATAATACAAGCCAATAGCAGGAATTTTTAGATAGCCCAATTCTTTGACCTGCTCCAAGACAACCGCTAACATTTTAGGTTGATAATTCATCTTAAAGACGACGAGTCTAGAATACAAAAGACAGGCTTTGCGTAATTTATCTGCAAAATATTGAATGTCTAGCGCATCCGATAGCTCTTGTAAATTTAGGGCACTGGTTCTTTGTGCTTGTTCAGAAGCATTAAAATGCAAGGTTTCTAACTCATAATTAAGGCGCAAGCTGTCCCAATTGTGGATGGCTTCTTTTTGGACGTTTTTCTGTGTATTTTTGAGTACCTGGTTGAGTTCTTTGAATAAAGCTCGTTCTTTTAGACTTTCTGCTAGTAGAATAGCAGCCCTACTTTTTTTAGTTTGTAATTGCTCGTGGATCAAAAAACCTTCGACAGCATTCAACAAGCGATGAATGATTTGACGCATTTTTCCGTCGGTATAAGTTGCTTTAGGATAAATCGTTGCCCAGGCCAATTGCTTCGTTAAATATTGTTCTTTCAACTCCATGTCCCACAAAAAATCGTATAAATCGCAAACATCTTGACGTTGATTGTTTATCGGGCAAGCAATCCAATCTCTACAATGGCGTTTTTCTTTGCTAGAGAAGGTCTGTAAAATGTTAATTAATTTAGAATTATTCATTAAGATAATTTTTATATAAAAAACAAAAAAAATAAATTAAGTGCTTTTTTGAGTCTTGAATGCCTTTAAGTCTTGGGAATCGTATTATGATAGATAAACAAATGTAATTAATTGTATTTGAATGAATGCTTATTTCTAACGAAGTTTGTAAGGTGGAGGAAATAATTTTTATACCAAGAATTTATTTACATTACTCCGTTGAAAACCCGAACTAAGCGTAGCGACTTCACGTAAGTAACAAAGGCTCACGACTACGACCACGGAGTAGCAGCGCAGATAAGTAGCAGCGCATCTAAGTATTAATTGACAAGACCAATGATTATTAAAATTATGAAGAAGTATATCCTAACAATAGTAATTTTATGGCTACTTAGCCTAAGCATACAGGGGCAAGAGTGGACAAGAACACTAGATGGTCCAAGTGTACTAAGTGTGTCCTGGACAAGCGCTATCTATGACGGTCAAGATGTAACAGAGACCAATGATGGCGGGTACGTAATCGCAGGTATACAGTCTTATGCAACAGGAGCTATACGAGATTATCCCGCTTTAGTAAAGGTAGATGCCAATGGATTTAACGTATGGGAAAAGAGCTATTTTTCTGATAATGCCAATGTCGCTGCGTTTCGTAGCTTGGCCTTGAAAGAAATGCCGAATGGGAATCTGTTGTTAGGAGGTTTGAATGGAAATGAGATTATTTTAATACAAACCAATGCAGTAGGAGATACCTTATGGACGAAGTCTTATGACAGTCATTGCAGCCAAACAGGCGGCCCTTGTACCGTTGACGGATTTAGTTTAGAAGCCACCTTTGATGGGAATTATATCTTAGCGATTCGCTCTCACATCACCTTAGGCGCTCCTTTGGACCTTTATCATACCCAATTAATTAAGGTCGATCCAAATGGAACCGTTTTGTGGATCAAGACTCATGCAGATGCTTGGGCAGAAGCCATTCAGCCTACTTTTGATGGCGGATATATTCTAGCTGGACAAGAAAATGGTGTATCTATGCTGTATAAATTGGACCAAAACGGGGACAGTACTTGGCTAAATACCTATCCTTCACAGCCAACCAGTTCTTGGCATAGTGTCGTACAAGCGCCTGACAGTGGCTACGTTATTGCAACCGAGTTATTGGGTTTTGTAGGACCAAGCCCCTTATTAATCAAAGTAGATAAAACAGGAGCAAATATGCTTTGGTCTACCTACGCACTGAGCAATACGCTTGGTGGATTGACGGGGGCGGCAAAGCATGTGAATTATGATAACAATGGTTATTATGTCGTGACTGGATATACGAATTTGGTGCAACCTTCTATAGGGAATGCACTGGATATTGCTTTCTTAGGAAAAGTAGGCTTGGGAGGAACTGTTTTAGTAGAAGAGGTTTTTGATATACATACCGCCAATCAAGGACAGGTTGTGCGACCAACGAGTGACAATGGATATATTATAGTAGGGGAATACGACAACCAGCAAGCTTATTTGGTTAAAACAGATTCTATTTTGAATCGCCCAATGCATCAATTTCAAGGCTATGTTTACAAGGATAATAATGTGGATTGTCTGAAGGACGTCGGAGAAATGGGGTGCAGCAATTGGTTGATCGAAATTAAAAAAAGGAATGGGTCTACTGTTTATGCCACGACAGATTCTACGGGGTATTATGAAGTGCTGGTCGATACAGGCGCCTTTACGATTAAAGCGCATTTGCCAAATACCTTGTGGGGCTTGTGTGTCGATAGTTTCTTGGTGACTTCCAGTCAATTAAGCAATACTGATACCTTAAATTTTGGCGCTACAGGATTGGTTAATTGCCCTTTATTGAATGTAGATGTTTCGACCTCCTTATTAAGACGCTGTTCAACGGCTGTATATACGGTTTCTTATTGTAATAATGGAACGGCAGACGCTCTTGGTGCTTCGGTTACTGTCGATTTAGATACAAGCTTGGCATTTTTGGGCTCAAGTTTGCCTTGGTCAGGTCTTACTGGAACAAGTCATGTTTATTTGTTTAATATTGGAACCGTGGCACCAGGCGCTTGTGGCTCGTTTACAATTAGTGTGGCGGTAAGCTGTTATGCTCAATTAGGGCAGACGCATTGTGTACAAGCGAATATATTACCAGATAGCTTGTGTGGGAATAGCAGCCCTTTGTGGGATGAATCGGACATAGACATCAATGGAATTTGTTATGGAGATAGTATTGTGTATACCATTCGGAATATTGGTACAGGGGGCATGTCTGGCGTTCGACATTATTTTGTGACAGAAGATCATGTAATTTTATCTGTTCGACCATTTAATCTAGGAGCTGGAGCCAGTACAACGGAGGTGGTTTATACTAGAAATGGGGCAGTATATCGTTTGGAAGCAGAACAAGACGTACATCACCCTCATAGCACTTATACGGCCTTGGGCGTACTACAGTGTGCTGGCGGAAACTTTACGGCCAATAGCTCTTTGGGGATATTGGGGCAATTTGTGGAAGACGATGGAAGCCCTGCGGTGTCTATTGATTGTCAAGAAAATGTTGGCTCATGGGACCCCAACGACAAACAAGCTAGACCAATTGGCTATGGTGCTACACATGCCATTGAAGCCAATGTAGATTTGGAATATCATATTCGTTTTCAAAATACAGGAACAGATACGGCTTTTACGGTCGTCATTTTTGATACCTTATCGACAGCTTTAGATCCTTCTTCTGTTATACCAGGAGCGAGTAGCCATGCCTATACTTGGGAGCTGAAAGGCAACGGAATCTTAGTTTTTACGTTTGATAATATTTTGTTGCCAGACAGCATCGTCAACGAAAGTGCTTCTCATGGATATGTTAAGTTTAAGATCAAACAACAACCAAATTTACCCCTTGGAACGGTATTAAATAATACAGCGGCAATCGTATTTGATATGAATGCGCCCGTGTTAACCAATACGACATTTCATACCATCGAAGAAGATTTTATTTTGGATATTGTCAAAATAGGCAATCGTCCTGAAACGCGTATAGAAGCTTACCCGAATCCATTTCAGGATTTTGTGAAAATTGTAGTTAAAGGCGAAACCTTTTCCGTTTTAGAAGTCCGCCTCGTAGACGCTGTTGGGCGAGTGGTTCAGGTTCAAGAAGTGGAATTTCAAGATGCAATTATCCTTCAAGGGCAACACTTAGAAACGGGCCTTTATTTCTTCCAACTGATTGGTGATGGAGAATTGATTGGGACAGGGAAATTAATGGCAGAATAGCTTTTATTATTATCTTTATAAGTAGATCAATTATGAAACCAGCGTATAAATTAGTTTTGTTAAGTCTTTTGTTTTTAAGCGTATTTTCGAGCTGCGTCAAAGAAATGGAACCAGAAGAAAGGACATTATGTGCCACTGCAACTTGTTTGGCTTTGACAGGGGAATGGAACTTGATGCAATATTCGGGAGGCTTAATGGGCTTTGAAAATTACAACAAAGACGACCTTACTTGGACGTTTAACAATAATGGGATGGTGGATGTTTTAATTAATACCACCCTAAATAATTCTATGATGCCAATACAAACGACCCAAACAACCACTTATGTCGTGAATGGGACAATCGTGCAGTTAGGAACGGGGCAAGATTACGAGATAGCTTTTGAGAATGGT
>CACVAQ010000271.1:20672-23899 GCA_902727865.1 uncultured Aureispira sp.
AATTAATACCACCCTAAATAATTCTATGATGCCAATACAAACGACCCAAACAACCACTTATGTCGTGAATGGGACAATCGTGCAGTTAGGAACGGGGCAAGATTACGAGATAGCTTTTGAGAATGGTCAATTGATCTTATCTCGTAATCCAGAGCTAGATGGTCCAAGAATAGCCTTTGAACGAGATTAAGGACTCGACAGTAGACTACTTATTTGGCTGTGCGGGTACTTGATTTTATATTTTGAATGATTGGATTGGCTCCATTGCTTGGATCTTGGTGATAGATGTCCATAAAATACTGATAGACTTCTGGCAAATGCTCTTGCATTCTGGTTGGAACTTGGAAAAAGTGCTCCGTACACATTTCAAAAAGCTCCATGGAAGGCAAACCCGTATATAAAAATTGGTATCCAATTTCAAACTCTCTCAAGTGGTGCAATTGAACCAATAGTTCTTTTTTGTCTGGAAATGGAATTTGGTCATCCGAGTAACCGTATTTAATTTTGAATGCTTTTGCCATGCCATGTAGGCCAGAGTGATAATAATGCTCAGGATCTTTAATCCCTTTGGTGAAGAAGTTGATGGATAGTAACAAGCAAGAAAAAATGTCGGTGTTAAATTCGACATGGTGCAATTGAGTATTAATATCAGGCGTAATAAATTCTTTGGGGAACAGTACGACCATTCCGAGGTTGTCCAAAATTTCGTTTTCATCTTCCAAACCAAGCGTTAATTGAACGGCTGTCGCAGAGACCAATAATTGCATGTCTCCTGGAATTTGCTCCAAAAGCCGCATTTGAAATTGTTTTTGCAAGCGAAAAACAGAAATGCGGTCCTCAAATTTTTTCTTGTGTTGCACATTAAGTCTTCTGTAATAAGGGAAGAACCGAGCTAGTATATTTTGCTCCAATTCACTTAGCCCAGGAGGATGTCGAACATACCACCACTCGTTTAAGCCATTGCGAATAATATAGGCTCCCAAGCCAATAGCAAATGGAATGACAGAAATCCAAATTAACGAAAATGGAAGGATGCGATTATTATAAGCCAACAGAAATGTAATGACCGCTAAAATAAGAGAAGGGATGAAGATTAAGCCTGCAAACATAAATAATTATTTTTCAAAATGAAAGACGCACGTTGTAAACGTATTAGCTAAAGAATGTAAGAATGTAAAAAAGATACGTTTAGGAATTGCTTTTGTTTTTAAAAATATTGGTTCTGTACGATATTTTACTTATTTTTCCTAAGTGGCTATTTTATGTCCCACAAATAACGTTTAAATTACCAAAAACAATTCAGAACTATATGAATCCTACTAGATTATTTGAGATTCCCTACTATCAATTAGAGCAAGGTCCATTGGCGGCTTCTATTGGAGGAAAGCACATTAAGGGGCATAATTACAGTTATAGTACAGAAGAATTTATCAAGTTGGCTAATCAGGTTAGTTTGGGCTTGCTTCAAATGGGCGTAAAACCAGGGGATAAAATTGCCTTGATTTCTCATAATAATCGACCAGAATGGAATATCATGGATATAGGAATGGCTCAAATTGGCGTCATTAACGTTCCGATCTATCCAACAATCAGCCCTAAAGAATATGTCTATATTTTTAACGATGCGAGTATCAAGTATTGTTTTTTGGGACATGGTGATTTATTAGAAAAGGTACAAAAAGCACATCCTAGCATTCCTAGCTTACAAGCTATTTTTACATTTGATAAAGTAGACGGGCAAAAAGATGGCAAAGGAAATGAGGTGCATCACTGGGAAACGATTCATACCGATGGAGATTTGACTCCTGTCGAAAAAATAAAAAACAGCATTAAACCAGAGGATTTAGCAACTTTAATTTATACCTCTGGAACAACTGGAAACCCTAAAGGGGTGATGTTGTCTCATAACAATATTTTGAGTAATATTCGTTCGGTAGGTCCTTTAGTACCGATAGAAAGAGGCGATATCGCTTTGAGTTTTTTGCCTTTGTGTCATGTCTTTGAACGTGTTGTGACGTATGCTTATATGTATTTGGGCGCTAGTATTGTGTATGCACAAAGCATTGATACGTTGGGCGAAAGCCTAAAAGAAGTTCGACCGCATTTCTTTACTACCGTTCCTCGTTTGTTGGAAAAAGTATATGAGAAAATTGTGACTAAAGCAAAAGAAGGTGGTGGACTGAAACAAAAAATCTTCTTCTGGGCAGAAGGCATGACAGCCGATTATGCCTATGATTTTAAACCGTCTGGATTTGCTTCGGTGAAGTGGGGCTTGGCAGATAAAATTGTATTTAGCAAAGTTCGTGATAATTTAGGTGGACGTGTCAAAGGTATTTTAACGGGCGCTGCTGCTTGTCCTCGTAAGATGGCGCAGTTCTTTTCTGCTATCGGAATTCCTGTTCGGGAAGGCTATGGTATGACCGAAACGTCTCCAGCGATTGCGGTGAGTGGTTACAAACCAAATCTAGCCTTGTTAGGAACGGTAGGTCCTGTTATTCCAGATGTGACCGTTCGCATCGATGTGAATGAAACGGCTTATGGACCGGATGCAGGAGAAATTATGTTAAAGGGACCGAATGTGATGATGGGCTATTATAACAAGCCAGAAAAAACAGCGGAGGTCTTTACCGAAGACGGTTGGTTCTTGACTGGAGATGTTGGGAAGTTGATTCGCAAAAATGGTGTGGACTTTCTAAAAATTACGGATCGTAAGAAAGAATTGTTAAAAACATCGGGAGGAAAATATGTCGCTCCTGCACCAATTGAAGGCATCTTCCGAGAAGATTTCTTGGTAGAACAAGTGATGGTTATTGGAGACAACAAAAAGTTTGTTTCTGCTTTAATTCTTCCTGCAATGGATACGTTGGAAGAGTGGTGTAAGAAAAACGGGGTCAGTACGAGCTCGAAAGACGCAATGTTAAAAGATAAAAAGGTATTGGCTT
This sequence comes from uncultured Aureispira sp., assembly GCA_902727865.1. Classification (GTDB taxonomy): domain Bacteria; phylum Bacteroidota; class Bacteroidia; order Chitinophagales; family Saprospiraceae; genus Aureispira. Next base: position 23,615 of record CACVAQ010000271.1, read on the forward strand.
ATTATGAAAAATTAGTCAAAAAATTGAATCCTAACTTTAGCAAGGTAGAACAAATCAAGAAGTTTGAATTGGTGGCTGGTCCTTGGGATGTAAATTCTGGTCATTTGACCCCAACCATGAAACTAAAACGTCGTGTTATTTTAGCGGAATGCAAAGAGCTTATTGAAGATATTTATAATGTATAGCGGATCGAACCAATCGTTTGGTGAGATTTTAACATAAAAAAGAGGCACTTAGAATATTATTCTAAGTGCCTCTTGTGTTTTATAGCATTTTTTATCCTTA
>CACVAQ010000272.1:0-2599 GCA_902727865.1 uncultured Aureispira sp.
CTTAGGAACAGTAAAAAAATAAGATGAACATTCCTTAAGCTCAAAATTAGAGCAAACGCAAGCGTAAAATTAAATAAATATTATGATCGTTATAACAGGAGCAGCGGGTTTTATTGGCAGTTGTTTATTAAAACAACTCAACAAGCAAACCTCTAAAGATTTAATTATTGTAGATCAATTCGATCGAGAAGATAAAAACAAAAATTTAGCAAATTCTAAATACCTACAAAAAATTGATCGAGCTGATTTTATCGCTTGGTTTCAAGAAAATCCAGCAAACATAGAACTGGTCTTACATTTGGGCGCACGAACGAATACCACCGAAAAAGAGGTCGCTGTTTTTGATACATTAAACCTAAACTATAGCAAATCAATCGCTGCAATTTGTATCCAGCATCAAATTCCACTGATTTACGCTTCCAGTGCGGCCACTTATGGTTTGGGAGAACAAGGTTACGATGACCAAACACGCCCTGGAGCACTCACGCCACTCAACCCCTATGGTGATTCTAAAAATGATTTTGACAACTGGTTGATGAACCAAGAGAAACAGCCGCCTTTTTGGGCAGGGCTTAAATTTTTTAATGTCTATGGTCCCAATGAGTACCACAAAGGGCGCATGGCTTCGGTTATTTTTCACACCTTCCACCAAATCAAGAAGACCAACAGCATGCAATTGTTTCGCTCTCACCGCCCCGACTTTAAAGATGGCGAACAGAGTAGAGACTTTATTTACATCAAAGACCTCTTGTCTATCATTGACTTTCTGATGAACAATGCCGTGGCTTCTGGTTTGTATAATGTAGGAACAGGAAGGGCGCGTACCTTTTATGACTTAGCTAAAAATACGTTTTTGGCTATGGGAAAAACACCAGATATTGGGTTTATAGAAACGCCCGAAGATATTCGAGGCAATTATCAATACTTCACCGAGGCAAATATGTCTAAATTACATTCAGCTGGGTATCAAAAACCATTTTATACCTTGGAAGAAGGGATTCAAGATTACGTGGAGCAGTATTTAATGAAAGATTCTTATTATTAAAGAATATAAAACATTAATTACAAACAAAATACAAAACATTAGGTCAAGATTACTAAATACTAGGTCAGACTTACTAAATTGTATTTTTAGAATAAATAACCTCATCCATTTTTATCTGTACTATTGTTGTTTAAATTATGAATTACCAAGAAACGATTCAATGGCTTTTTAGCCAATTACCCATGTTTCAACGAGTCGGAAGCAAAGCCATCAAAAAGGACTTAGGAAACATTAGCGCTTTGTGTCTGCATTTGGGACAGCCTCAAAATCAATTTAAAAGTGTCCACCTTGCAGGAACAAACGGCAAAGGCTCTACGGCACATATTTTGTCCGCAATCTTACAAAGCGCAGGATATAAAGTTGGACTGTATACCTCTCCTCATTATAGAGATTTTAGAGAGCGGATTAAAATTAATGGTCATTACATTCCAGAGCAATCTGTCGTGGATTTTGTTGCGAATAACAAAACAGCCTTTCAAGAAATTAAGCCTTCTTTTTTTGAAATGACTGTTGCGCTGGCTTTTGATTATTTCCACAAAGAAAACGTAGATATTGCCCTTATCGAAACAGGCTTAGGAGGTCGCTTGGATTCGACCAATGTCCTTACTCCTTTGCTCTCCATTATCACGAATATAGGCATGGATCACCAAGCGGTGTTGGGCAATACACTCGCTCTAATCGCAGGCGAAAAAGCAGGTATTATCAAGCCAAACGTTCCTGTTATCATTGGAGAATCGCATCTCGAAACAACGCCTGTATTTATAAAAAAAGCGAGCCAAGAAAATGCGCCACTCCTATTTGTAGACGAAGTTGTTGAGGCGGAACTAATAGAACGAAATCATCAAAAAGCGCTGTATAGCGTCACAAGTGAAGCCTATCAGCTCGATTTTCAAGCCTTACGTTTTGATTTAACAGGTCCTTACCAAATTCATAATCTAAAAACGGCTTTGTTGGCCAGCACCTTCTTGCAAAAAGAAAACTTTAACATTAGACCGACACACATTCGAACGGCTTGTGCAGACGTGCAGAACATCAGCAAATTATTGGGTCGATGGCAGGTCTTATCTGAATCTCCTTTGACAATTTGCGACTCTGGACACAATGGACATGGCTTGCAATACACCATTCAAGCCTTGGAAGAATTGAAGAAGGAACAGGTTCACTTTGTCTTTGGATCGGTCAAGGACAAGGATTTAAGTTTGGTCTTTCCTTTGTTGCCGAAGGAGGCGATTTATTATTTTTGTAAGGCGAATATTCCTAGAGGTCTAGAGGCGACTACTTTGCAACAGGCTGCCAAAGAACATGGCTTAAATGGGCGTGCTTATCCTTCTGTTCGTGCAGCTTTTGAACAGGCGCAGGCGCAGGCTGCTGCGGATGATTGTGTTTTTGTGGGGGGTAGTATTTTTGTGGTGGGTGAGATCATTTAGTTTTTTGGGTATAAATGGGCGATTTACAGAACAAACAAAGGCGAAGCCTTGATGCCTAAAATCGACTAAAAGTTCTTTTCATAAACCAATGAAAGTCTCATTAATTATTTTTTCTCTGTTGGTAAAA
>CACVAQ010000272.1:2699-4723 GCA_902727865.1 uncultured Aureispira sp.
AAAGATATGACAGAACAAGAACTATTAAAAACCGTCCAGTGGAAAGACCTAAAATCCTTAAATGTCAAGGAAATATTCATAGAAAACAGCTTAACCATTCCATTTTTTGTACTATCCATAACGCTAGCCTACTTCAAACAGTATCTTTTCGCATTACCCTTCTCTGCCTTTTTCTTTTTAACAGGACTTCGGCAAGTACACAATGGTTTTCATCATGCGCTTGGTACGAGTAAATTCCTAACCTGGCTCACCTTGTATCTCAATAGTATCTTGATGATTGTCTCCATACATGCCGTAAAATTTAATCACCTTAGGCATCATAAACATTGCTTATCGGAAGAAGATTATGAAGGAAAATCTGCCAAGATGACTTGGTACGGAGCGATTTTATATGGTCCAATACACTTTTTCTTAATTCATAAAGTAACCTTTCAATTAGGAAACGCCCAGTATAAAAAAAATCTACTCTTGGAATTAATGTCTATCTGTATATTTGTAGGCATCGTTTTTTACTTACAATTAAATTTCTTAATTTACCATATCAGTGTCATGCTTATCGGAGAGTTTTTGATGGCATTTTTTGCTGTTTGGACGGTTCATCATCATACGCATGAACATCCTCAATTTGCAAGAACACAGCGGTCGCACTGGAAAAATAAAATTACGTTCAATATGTTTTATCATTTAGAGCATCATTTATTTCCAGCAGTTCCTACAATTAAACTACCAGAATTAGCCAAACGAATTGATCAAGCATTTCCAAAAATGGAAAAAAAGAAAACCTTCTAACCTACTTCTTATCATAGACAATAAGTACATAGATGGACAAAATTAGTCCTTTAAAAATTGGTCAACAGCTCGATATTGGTTTTAATAACAACAATATTTGAAAATACTTGGGACCTAGTACATAAAATGGATGCATTTTTGCCTTCATTTATAGCAACAAGAGCCCTTAAGCTTTAAATCATAGCGCAGGATTCATCTTGCTTCGTACTTAGACTCCTTAAGAGCGCTTGAAAACAGCGTATTCGGATGATCTAAAGCGATAATTTGTAACTGATTACTAAAAAAAATTAAACAACACATGAAAGCAACAATCAATTTTTCACTCCTTCTAAGTTTTTTACTTCTTAGCTTCACCTCCCTATTCGCCCAAGCAACCTTAGAAACAGCAGGGCTTAAAGGAGACGTTAAATCAGTCTCTTCTACCGTCTATCGTACAGCGATGAAAGAAGGTAAAGTTAAACTCCTTAGTATTTCTCAACTACACAAACAGTCCTTTAACGAAGCAGGGTTTATGTACGGTAAAGAGTACCAAGTAAATACCTTGAGTATGGGAGAAGGTCCGAAACGAACAATGGTTTTTGACTTCGACAAAGAAAATAAGCTCATTAAAGAAACTACTTCTAAAAATGGTACAGAAGAACGATCTTCTCAACATACCTATAAAAATGGATTGGTTGTATCAACAAAATATTACAAGGCAGGTGGAACTCTTTTAGGAACGCAGTATATGACTTATGATGATAATGGAAATAAATTAACTTCTAAGGCGACGGATACAGAGGGCAACGCTATACAAATCGTTGAATTAACCTATACGAAGGATAATAAAGTGGCCAGTTCAAAAGAAATTAAAAGAGGCAAATTAGTTCGTTACTCCAAATATGAATACCCAAATGAAAACGAAGAAAAAGTAATTCAACTAGATCCCCTCATGGCAAAGGAAACGATGATATCCTACACGGTTATCATTTATGACGAGCATAAAAACATCCTTAGTTCTACAGAATATACGCCTGACAGAAAAGTAGAACGCAAGTCAATCTACGAATACAATGACTACGGAGATAAAACGCTCCGACAAACATCGGATGCAGAAGGAGTTGTAGAGGATTATAACTATATGCGTTATGAATACGACTATGACAAGAAAGGTAATTGGATACAAAAAATTGAATATCTTAAAAATGGAAATTCATTAGATGCTACCAAAAGAGAGATTGAGTATGCTAAATAAG
>CACVAQ010000273.1 GCA_902727865.1 uncultured Aureispira sp.
ATTTTAGCACTAGCCTAGTAGCCCTTTAGCAAACAAAATCTATCCAACTACATTAGTAATGCATCGAATACAAGTGGTTCTTTGACAATTTAACCTTGTTAACACTTCGCTTCGTTACTTACGTGAGTAGTGTTAATTATTTTTGTCCATCTACTTAAAATACATAATTAATCATGGCAATATAATGGATCAAACTTCCTCCCATCACAAATAAATGCCAAATCAAATGAGCGTAAGGAATCCTTGCTTCTGCTTTATAAAAAACAATTCCGATCATATAAATAATCCCACCAAAGATCAGCAAATTAAATCCTGTAGTAGGCAATGCTGTATACAAATAATCGCCCTGAATCACTCCAATCCAAGCCATTACGACAAATAAAAACACAAAAAACAAATCGTATCTACCTGTAAATTTAATTTTTAGAACAATTCCAATCGCAGCGACCGTCCATTGTACGAATAATAAAGAGCCCCCCACACTTCCTCCGACAGTTAGTAATAACAAGGGCGTGTAGTTTCCTGCAATAAATATAAAAATGGCACAATGGTCCATGATTCTCAAACGCTTTTTAATCAAAGGAGCCGAAGCGCCATGATAAAAAGCAGAGGCCGCAAACAAAATAACTAAACTAGCTCCATAAACTAAGGCCGCTTCCAAGGCATAGGTTTTACTACTTTCCAAAGCGCACAAAACAACATAGGCAAAACCAAAAATGGCTAAAATGGCAAACAAACCATGCGACCAAGTATTTAACCATTCTTCTTGTTCTGGTCGAACAGGTAGTTTTGAAAAAAACGAATCTGAATCTTCCTCGATAGCTGCGTCAGCAGCAGCGTCTTCCCACTCACTGAGTTCTCCTGTATTATTCATCTAGTTTGGCTTTAATGAGACTTATTGGTTCTTTGAAAAACCGTAGATGCTTGTATTTAAGTCATTCGACAAAATTAGTCCTTTAAATAAGCATTTTCACTTGTTCTTCGTCGTTGGACGTGTAATAGGCTTAAATACAAATACTACGCCTATTCCGTTTTATGAGCAGAAAGCTCATTTTTTACAAAAAAAAAAGTCTTTCTGAATTATCAGAAAGACCTTAGAGCGAAAAACGAGATTCGAACTCGCGACCCCAACCTTGGCAAGGTTGTGCTCTACCAGCTGAGCTATTTTCGCTTTTTTTAGTAACAATAATTTGGTATGCTTGCTACTTGTTGACACAAAGATAGGACTTGTATTTAGAAATGCAAAGAATTTATTGTTTTTTTTTGTGGTTTTTCTCAAAAAAAAACAAGCCTATTAGATAAAGCAATCAAAATCAAAACCTTAGATTAGAAAAAAAATAAAAAATAAAAACGACTTATTTTAAGAAAAAAAGGAAATGAAGATTTGATGATTAAATTTGAGGTCCATCATCAAATCTTCTGCCCTCTATTTTTTCACAACTTGCAAGACCTCTCCACAATTACTACACTTGTGCAAAGCTTCATTGTTATTAAACTTTCCAAACACTTCTGGCAATTGTTTTTCAATATTGGTTAATTTAAAATAATCTTCGTGCAACTGTGCGTTACAATTTTCACAATACCATTGAAATCCATCTGTATGCCTTTTCACATCACGAACATGTTCGATGACCAAGCCAATCGACCCTGCTGGACGTTGGGGAGAATGCGGCACTTTGGCAGGCAACACAAAAATTTCGCCTTCCTTTATAGGAATCTCTGTTGGCAAACCATTCTCGATGACCTTTAGAACCATGTCGCCTTTTAATTGCATAAAGAACTCTGGCGTTTCATTATAATGATAATCCTTGCGTAAGTTTGGTCCTCCAATAACCATTACAATATATTCCGAACCAGGAAAAATTTCTTTATTACAAACAGGTGGTTTTAAGTTATCTTTATTTTCTTCCACCCACTTCATTAAATTAACAACATTAAATGCTTTCATTCTAATTTGGAATTTACTTGGTTTTATAATAATTGAGCCGATACATTGAACTTACACCGTCGCCATTACTTTTAATTCTATGGCAATTGGAGTAGGCAAACAGTTGATTTCGCAAGTGGTTCGACAAGGTTGATTGTCCTTAAAGTATTCTGCATACAATTTATTGTAGATCTTAAAATCATCCTTCATATTGGTCAAAAAGACGGTTACATCTACAATTTTATCCCAACTTGAACCACAATCTTCTACAATATAACGAATATTATCAAATACCGCTCGGCATTGTACTTCTATGTCATAAGAAACAATATTCCCTTCAGCATCCAATTCTACGCCTGGAATGTCTTTAGAACCCAATTTTCGAGGTCCCACCCCTGATAAAAATAAAAGGTTTCCAACTTTACGAGCATGTGGATACGCCCCAACGGCTTTGGGCGCTCTATCGGAGTATAATAATTCTTCTTTCGGAGTCATATTTTTTTAGTTTAATTCTTTTTTTAGTTTAATACTTAAGTTTTCTAAATGTGCTTTCCATTTCTCATACGAAGGTGAATCTTTCCACAACTCGACAAACTCTCTTTCACCATCTTCGTCAGGTTTTTCATTTTTAATATCCATCAAATATTGAAATAGCAATTCCAAAGATTCTGGATCAGATACAAAGGCTGTTTTCTTCCGCAAAGAGATACATTCATCTTCATGATCATAATCTAACTCCCCCGTCTCTTGAAACATCAAATACAACTCTGTCAAAGCTATCGCTGTATTATCAAAATAAAAATCAATCTCCGCCCTTGTTTGACCTAAAAAACCTTCTACAATAAATGCAACAAGGATATCAGACAAGACTAATTTTGTTTTGCCCTTATAAAACATCTCTAAGAAATCAACCACATCTAATCCTGCATCACTTTCTAATGCTTTAACTCCCCATGCTCCCATTGCTTTAGTTTTTATTTCTTGTGCTTCCTAAGCATAAGAAACCGAAGAGATCAAAACTCAACCTAATCATTGCTTCAACATCAGGCGCACAAACCTTTTGTTTCATCCCCAAAAAGTCGGTTTGCTCTTTATGCTCTTTTAATAATGAATACCTCAATATTCTATACAAACATTCTTAGGTTCGGTAAAAAAGTCCAAAGCATGAAAGCCCCCTTCCCGACCAACACCAGAAGCTTTGACCCCACCAAAAGGCGTTCTCAAATCCCTCAACAACCAACAATTGACCCAGACAATTCCAGCATGTAATTGTTGCGCCATTCGAGTTGCTCGCCCCACATTGCTCGTCCACAAAGTAGACGCCAAGCCATACTCTACACTATTGGCATACCTCAAGACTTCTTCTTCGGTATCAAAAGGCATAATCGTCACCACAGGACCAAAAATTTCTTCTTGATTTGTTCTGCAATTATAATCCAAGCCCTCAATCACCGTTGGGGCAATAAAATAGCCCTCTTTACAACGGCCTTCTACAACAAGCGCCTTTCCGCCTGCCAAGACCGTTCCGCCCTCCTCTTGTGCCAGCGCAACATAGGATAAGACTTTTTCTTGATGTGCCTTTGAAACCACTGCGCCCATTTTACTATCCTTATTATTCGGGTCACCTACGGTTAGTTTTTTGACACGAGCGACAAAATCCTTTTTGAATTGCTCATAAATAGGGCGTTCTACAAAGATGCGAGACCCACACAAACAGATTTGCCCTTGGTTCGCAAAAGAAGAACGCATTGTCGTCGTTAACATTTTATCATAATCACAATCTGCAAAAATGATATTCGGGTTTTTACCGCCTAGTTCTAGTGATAATTTCTTGAATTTAGGTGCAGCGATTCTAGCAATATGCGCTCCAGTTTGAGTGCCTCCAGTGAACGAAATTGCCTTCACCTTATCGTGCGAAACAATCGCATTTCCTGCCGAATGCCCTAGCCCATGTACAATATTCAAAACGCCCTTGGGCAAGCCCGCTTCGATGCAGAGTTCGGACAACAAATAAGCCGTCATTGGGGTTACTTCCGAAGGCTTGGCAACCACACAATTTCCTGCCGCCAAAGCGGGGGCAATTTTCCAACTAAATAAATACAAAGGCAAATTCCAAGGAGAAATGCAGCCCACCACACCAATCGCATCTCGCAAGGTGTAATTAATCGCTTTGTCCGTCATCGGATGCGCTCCCGTAGCATAATGATGAATGGCCGTTGCATAAAAATGAAAATTGCTTGCAGCACGTGGAATGTCTACCATTTTTGCCAACCAAACTGGTTTTCCATTATCAATAGACTCCGCCAAGGCCAAGCGGTCTAAGTTTTCTTCTATTAAGGTAGAAATACGCAACAAAACTTTAGAGCGCTCTGCGATAGGCATCCTAGACCAAGCAGGAAAGGCCGCTTCTGCCGCCGCCACTGCTGCATGCACATCCTCTGTTCCTGAATCTGGAATCAAGGAATAGACCTGTCCTGTTGCAGGTTCGTAATTGTCTATATAGGTATTCGATTGAGGCGCTACTAATGCACCGTTGATGTAATTTTGTAATTGCTGCATGTTTCCTTAGAGTTAAAACTGTGTTTTTTTTACTTGTTCCTTTTTTCCTAAAAATAAAAATATTCTACCAAAACTCTCTTTTTACTATCATAATACTGTGTACAGGACAAAAGTTTTTTTATCTAATAAAATATCGAATCTACTTAGCATTTTATTAGATGTTAGATCGCTCCGCTTTTAGATATTAGATTTTAGACCCAATTAGGGCTCAATTGGGTC
>CACVAQ010000274.1:0-2477 GCA_902727865.1 uncultured Aureispira sp.
TTTTCAAGTACCCGATGTTCTAAATACTCAAAAAATAAGCTTTCATTAAGATAAAAAATCCAGATGAAACCGCTCTGCATCTACATAAAGGAAAATTTTCATAATAAAGTTCCCCTAATTTTATTTTTTTTTAAAATTAAACATTGAAGTTGTTTAGAATTGCGTCTTTTTTAAATATGAGTACACCCCGAAGGAGCAGCGAAGCTAATTTTTGATCCCAATTAAGGCGGATTTGAGGAGAACCCGAAGGCTCAGCGAAGCTAATAGCCTTAGCTATTTGACGAAAATCCAACGCAGAGTGGGGCAAAAAGTGATTTCATATTTGATTATTACTTAATTCTAAACAACTTCATTATTAGTTGCCAAAACGATTCCTTCTCCAAAAACCATAGAGGATTCCAAAGATTGCCAATACAAAAATCGGCAACACCATATTAATCAATTGCCACTTTGTTTCTTCTACAAAAGCACGTTCTTGATCTAATGGCCGCAACTTAATTTCTTTGTTTCTCGCTGCAATAATTCCTTTGTTGTCAATCATATATTCCATACAATTCATCAAGAAATCTTTGTTCCCATAATTGTAGCCGTCAAAAGGATTCACTCCTAAAGGCAAAGGCGTTGGTTTTCTTCTATTGGTTGGATCGAGCGCATTCTTAGCAATATCTCCATCTGCAATAACAATCATCTTTCCAGGCACGCCTTCTGCTTTAAACGGTTGTCCTAGTTTTTTTAGGCCAGCCAACATTTCAGCAGACACTCTATTTTTATAATAAGAACTAAACGAACCTTCCAATAGAACCGCAATCGTTTGATTTCCTTTCTTAAACGAAGACTGCTCTAGTCCTTTATCCATAATATCAATGCTCACTCGAACGGGTGGATACTGCACTTTACTATATTGAGAAGTTCGCAACAAAGGCGTTTTTTTGATGTAATTCACCGTTTTGATGGTATCAATACTAGCAGGATAACGGGTATCTACAAAATCTATATTTTGAACAATCGGGTGCTGTATCGTATTGTGTCCTGTTTCTTGGGCATCCAAAGGCGTCATGTATGGATACGCTTTGGGGTGGTAAAACCATTTTCTAGACTCAATTTGTGGGTTTTCTGGCGTAGGGCTCACATTGACAGGAATGACACTACATTCCCAATCCGAAATCAAGTTAGGATTAATCCGCACACCATAATTAAATAAGAAATTACTAATGTCTAACTTATGTTCGTTGGGCATAAAAGCACCTGCTCGTTTCAAGCTATCGGCTTCCATATTCAACGGATCAACCAACCAAATTACATTTCCTCCATTCATCATATATTGATCAATCATGAACAAATGTTGTTCAGGGAATGGGCGAATTGGTTTGGGTATGATGACCACATGAATGTTGGTATCAATATGCGTGACGTCATTCAAATTAAGGCGTGCATAATCATAATATTCAAACATTGCCGCCTCTAAAGACTCGGTCCAAGGGCGTTGTAATTCGCCATGTCCAGTCATCAAAACCATCCGAGGGCGGCTTTTTCGTTCCAGCTTTTGGATGGCGTTGGCAAACTTGTATTCCAACAAATTGATAGAAGGGTTGATTGCTTCCATTCTTGTGTAATCCTTGTTATAACCGCCTGTTGTTTCCAACAAGGGAATGATTCTCTTTTGTTGTTTGTATCGAATGATCGCATACGGAAAGGCCAACATGGCGCTGCGTACATTTCCGCCTCTAGCCGAATTGGTCAAATTGATTGGATAAATACCATCTTTGCCCAAGGCTTCTCCATTGGCTACATTTTCTTCTTCGTTGCCACTCATTGGATCGACCCAACGAATCTGTATCGAAGAATTTTGACTTCTAAATTTGCTTAACAAATCAGCCGTTGCATTTTGCAAGCGTTTAAAAGAAGACGGAAAGTCGCCTTCCAACAACACTTCTATCGTCAAGACCTCGTCCAATTCTGCGACTAAATTTAAGGTCGCTGGATTTAAGGTAAAGCGTTTGTCTTCCGTCAAATCAAGATCCGAATAATAAAAACTAGAGATGATGTTCACAAAGATTAGAATGCCTACAATTAAGAATAGGCTGACCAATGATTGTGTAAAGCGTGAATTTTGCATATTTATGTGTATGTTCTTTAGAATTAATACTTCGTGGGATTAGTTCACTACGTTTGTTAGCTCGCTTTGCTCGTGAGCTCACTCCGTTCGGTTCATGAGTGCTACGCTTATTGTTAGCTTCGCTGCTTCTCCGAGGTTTTAGTTCTTTAATAAAAAAGCACAAAATCTCCTTGTATCAAATTGATTATCAGCTCATCAATACGTTGACAACTAAAAAGACATTCGGCTAATAAGCAACCTAATCCATTTTTTTACGACGTATTGTTAGAACTTATTTTAAAGGTGAAGGGTTTCTTTTTTTAGTGAGAATGCTTGCCTACCATTTTCTTTTTTCCAACGAAAATTTAGTGAACGCTAAAAA
>CACVAQ010000274.1:2577-4482 GCA_902727865.1 uncultured Aureispira sp.
CAACCTAATCCATTTTTTTACGACGTATTGTTAGAACTTATTTTAAAGGTGAAGGGTTTCTTTTTTTAGTGAGAATGCTTGCCTACCATTTTCTTTTTTCCAACGAAAATTTAGTGAACGCTAAAAAAGCAACGATCATACTAAAAAAGTAAATTACGTCTCTAGAATCAATCAAGCCTCGACTCACAGAAGCATAATGATAGCTAATCCCTAGACCTTCTACCAAGGCATCATTATTACCATAAAAAATAGGCAACCTCGCCAAACTAGCAAAGGCATCGTAGAAGAAGCCGCACAAAAACAAACCTAGCATAAAGGCAATGATTTGATTGGTTGTCAAAGAAGAACAGAAAACACCAATCGCCACAAAAACCGCCCCCAAACCAAACAAGCCAAAATAAGAGCCCCAAGTTGCCCCGACATCCAAGTTTCCTTTGGGCATTCCCAGTTCGGACACCGAATAATAATAGATAAAGGTTGGCAGGATAGAAAGAAAGACCAAGAATACACAGGCTAGATATTTGCCCAAAATAATTTCCCAATCGCTAATTGGTCTAGTTGCCAAGAGCTCCATTGTTCCCGTTTGGGTTTCTTCTGCAAAGGTTCGCATGGTGATCGCAGGAATCAAAAATAGAAAGACATAAGGTGCCATTCTAAAAAAAGACCCTAAGTCCGAAAAACCATAGTTGATGACACTGTAATCTGGAAAAACCCACAAAAACAAGCCCGTCGCCAACAAAAAGACACCAATCGCAATATAGCCGATGAGTGAACTCAAAAATAAATTAACTTCTTTCTTAAAAATGCTAATCATAATGTTTTTATAAATGTAGTTGTAAAAACCTCCGTAATTGCTTAGATATCGTTCGTAATTAACAAAAGTTAGGGGCGTGAATTTATTAAAAAAACCTGATAAATAGCTTCCTTCCTATTCTTGCCTACCTAAAATTTACCCTATTGATAACAAAGAAACAAAAATACAGTTTTGAAAGAAACTTAGGTATACTATAAGAGAATAAGTTTACCGATTTTCGATAAACTTATTCTCATAGGGATAAAAAGACAGAAATGTATAGGGAATTTACAAGCTAGAACGCAAGAGTTCGGGCATCTTGTATCGCTTGATTCAAAAATAAGACTTTGAAAGCCTTATTTTAACCTACTCTTAAGAGTTTTGATTAAGACTCTTCAAAAATAGGATGGCGATCATTGTATATTTTGATCGTCTTAAATAATTTATCTTGGAGTTCTTCTTCTGTCATATCGCTTAGCGTGTTCAGCAAACGTTCGTCGTCTTCAATCCATTTTTTGAAATTTTCGGCCGTACAGTCTTGGATTTCGCCTGTTTCAAACAGCATTATTTTTTTGACTAAAACACGCTCTCTGTTCACAATTTTTCGCCCACCTACACGATTTCCAGAATAAGGATTGTAAATCATCATCTCCACTTCCTTGTCTTCAATCGAAGGATAATACAGGTAACAAACCCGTCCCAAGACATGATAATTGACAAAATAAATGGCTCCATCTTTCCCTTTAGGGTTCACTTTCATATAAGGTTTCCCTTTAATGCACAAGCCCCAAATGTTATCCAAGGATTTAAGTTCAGAGTCTGACAATTTTGCCATAGACACTTCCGAAAGAAACAGTAAGTTTTTTTCTCCATCCAATTGATAATCAAAAGAAGGGATTTTATACAAAGGAAAACTAGGCGTATTATTTTTTAAATCTAAATGGCTGGTATACACCCCATCTTCAAAGTTATAACCTTTCTTAATTTTTTGTTGTGCTTGAGCTGACACGAAAAACAACATGCAACTACACCATAATGTCCATACAATTACCTTCATTCTCTTTTATGTTTAATAATGGTCGGTTGTCCCATTTGGTCTTTTAATAATCTTC
>CACVAQ010000274.1:4582-23783 GCA_902727865.1 uncultured Aureispira sp.
CTTCTACGAGTTGTTTTGCCAAAGCAATTGCTTTTTCCAAACCAGCTGGATTTTTTCCACCCGCAGTAGCAAAAACAGGTTGTCCACCGCCACCACCTTGGATTTCTTTAGAAACCGCTTTGATGATATTCCCTGCATTCAGGCCATAATTATCGACTACATTTTTATCCATTGCAACCGTCAACAAGGCTTTTCCTTTGTTCGTCCCACCTAAGACCAAGACTAGATTATCAAACTCTTGATTCAATCCATTGCTCAATTGTTTGATGCCATCTTTAGAAGTAATGGTACTAATCGTTCCTAAGAAATGCAAATCGCCAATTTTCACGACAGATTGTTTGAGTTCATCTTTTGCAATTTGAGCTTCTAGAACAGCCATTTTTTCTAAGTCTTTGCTCAATTTTTTATTAGAATCCAACAAATCCTGCATCGCTTTATTCAAATCCTTTGGATTTTTTAAAGTCACCCGAACATCTGCCAGCAATTGCAACTCATTCTGAACATACGTAATTGCAGCCGCACCTGTCAAGGCTTCAATACGACGAATTCCAGAAGCAATAGAAGTCTCTCCTACAATTTTGAACAAACCAATTTCGCCCGTTGCCCCCACATGGCAACCACCACAAAGTTCTTTAGAAAAATCTTCTCCAAAGGTAATAATACGAACAGATTCGCCATACTTTTCCCCAAACAACATCATCGCACCAGAGGCACGAGCTTCCTCGATGGGTACATTCTGTTGCTCTCTCAACGAAATATTTTCTCTAATCTTCCCATTCACAATATCCTCCACTTGACGAATTTCCTCTTCCGTCATTTTCGTACTATGCGAAAAGTCAAAACGCATCTTATCAGGCGAAACAAACGATCCTTTTTGTTGCACATGTGCCCCTAATACTTGCCCCAATGCAGCGTGTGCTAAATGCGCTACCGAGTGATTTTTTTCTGTTAAGGCACGTTTTGTACTATTAATTTCAGCCCGCACCTCTTGTCCTATATTTTTAGGCAATTGCTTGACCCAATGTACAATCAGATTGTTCTCTTTTTTTGTATTAATAACAGGAATTTTTTCTTCTCCAAACCACAACAGTCCCGTATCGCCAACCTGTCCACCAGCTTCTGCGTAGAAAGGCGTTTTGTTTAAAACGATTTGATATTGCTCCTTCTTTTTTGCGACTACTTTACGGTATTTCACCACTTTAGCCATTGTTTTATGATCGGTATAACCGACAAACTCGACACTAGGATCTTCCAGAACTTCTTCCCAATCACTTACGTCTTTTTGAGCATCTTGTTGCGAACTCGTTTTTTGCACCAACAAAGCCGCTTCAAAGCCTTTTTCGTCTACCGACCAACCTTTTTCTTCCGCTAACAAACAAGTTAGGTCAAAAGGAAAACCAAAGGTATCAAATAATTTAAAGGCATCTGGTCCACTCACCTGCTTGTTCTTCACTTCTAAATCTCCAAACAATCTCAAGCCACGTTCCAAGGCTCTCAAAAAAGAAACCTCTTCCCCTTTAATGGTATCCATCAACATTTTCTCCTGCGCTTTCACTTCAGGAAAGACATCCGCAAAAGAAGTGGACAACGTTGGAATCAATTTATAAATAAATGGCTCTTGAATATCCAAGAAACTATAATAATAACGAACCGCACGACGCAAAATACGACGAACGACGTAGCCCGCTCCTGTATTGTCTGGGCGTTGTCCATCGGCAATTACCAAAGCAACGGCACGCACATGATCTGCAATCACACGCATTGCAATATCCTCTGAAGCATCTTTTTCGTAAGAACCTGTATATTTTTTACCCGACTCCTTTTCAATCAATTGAACCAAAGGACTAAAGACATCGGTATCATAGTTCGACTGTTTTCCTTGTAATGCCATGCAAAGACGTTCCAAGCCCATTCCTGTATCAATACATTTATTAGCCAAAGGAACTAAAGAACCATCTGCCATGCGATTAAACTCCATGAAAACTAGGTTCCAAATCTCGATCACCAAAGGATGATCTTCATTCACTAAGCTTTTACCATCCACCGTTTTGCGGTCTTCCTCAGGTCGAATATCAATATGAATTTCCGAACAAGGACCACAAGGACCTTGCGCGCCCATTTCCCAAAAGTTGTCTTTTTTTCCTGCCCGAATAATGCGCTCTTTAGGCACCCATTTGAGCCACAAGTCAAACGCTTCTTCATCCGCAGGAACCCCATCTTCGTCGTCCCCTTCAAAAATAGTAATGTACAGACGATCTTTGTCCATTTTGTACACCTCTGTCAACAATTCCCAAGCCCAAGCAATTGCTTCTTCTTTAAAATAGTCTCCAAAAGACCAGTTCCCCAACATTTCAAACATCGTTTGGTGATAACTGTCTCGACCGACGTCTTCCAAATCATTGTGTTTCCCAGACACTCTCAAACACTTTTGAGTATCTGCAATACGGGCGGCCGAAGGAGTTTCGTTTCCAAGGAAATAATCTTTGAACTGTGCCATTCCTGAGTTCATAAACATCAAGGTAGGATCGTTCTGATTTACAATTGGAGCGGAAGAAACAACTTTGTGTTCTTTACCCTCAAAAAAGTCCAAAAACTGTTGGCGAATTTCGTTTACCGTCATCATGATTTAAAATGTTAGAATAAGATATTAAATAGAAGCATTTTTGCTTAAAAACCTCCCATTATAATTTTGAATGACACAAATATAATAGTACAGCAGCAAATAACTCTATTCATTCTTAAAAAATTTCATTTTGTCTGACTTATTTTCATTTAACGGTTCTTAACAGCACTTTAACTCGTAAAATATATGTTCAAAGTCGCCCTCTTTGCCAAATTTAAAATGGCATAAACAGACAAAACATCCTTTTCATTCTACAAACAAGCCTTTATTGCCATTCCATATTGCATTCATTTTAATTTCACAATTAATTGAGAAAGGGGACAGAATGAAACAATTTGTCCAAAAATTTGGAAATATGCTTACTTTCTATGTAAATTCGCTTTGTGATTTCTGTAAAATGTTCTCGAAATTACAATTATTAGTCCTTATAATAACTATATATATCCTCATGGGAAAAGAAAAGTATATCTATAATAAGCATACTTTACGTTACGAAAAAGCCAATATCCCCTTCAAGCATCAATTGCTTCGTATCTTAGGGGTTACAGGTTGTATCGCAGGTTATACAGCGCTTATTTTCGCTTTATCGCCCAATACTAGTACGTCTAGTCAAGCTAAGGAATTAGCGGACATGAAACAAAAGTACGAAGCGATGAACTATCAGATAGATATGATGAGCGGTGCTTTAGGCAATATTCATGACCGAGACGATGCCATTTATCGTCAAGTACTTGAAATGGAACCTACAGATAAAGGAATTTGGAATGGTGGTCGTGGAGGAAGCGATAAATATGCTGACTTACGGAACCTTTCTGATAGCGAATTATTAATTGCCACTAGCAAAAAGTTAGAAAAATTAAGACATCGTTTAGCCGTATCTGCTCAATCACAAGATGAAATAATCCAACAAGCACAGGACAAAGAAAAGATGTTAGCATCGATTCCTTCTATTCGTCCGATTCGCAATTTAAAGAAAAAAATACAACATCTTTCTGGTTTCGGTTTTCGGACACATCCTGTTTTCAAAACAAAAAAAATGCACACCGGTATAGATTTTGGTGCTCGTAAAGGGACTCCAATTTATTCTACGGGTGATGGTAAAGTAGTTCGTGTAGAATATAAGAAAACGGGTTACGGTAGAAATGTTGTTATTGATCACGGGTATGGTTATCAAACACTTTATGGACATATGTCGGTCGTAGAGTGTAAAGTTGGTCAAAAAGTAAAAAGAGGTGAAATTATTGGTTTAGTTGGTAGTACTGGTACATCTACTTCTCCACACGTTCATTATGAAGTGGTTCATAAAGGCGCAAAAATTAACCCACTTCCTTTTTGTTTAGATGGCTTAAGCCCTAAAGAATATAAAGAATTTGTGGCTGGTGCAACAGCTGAAAATCAAGCGCTCTCTATTGATTAAGAAGAATAAAGGTTTTATATAAAATATTGGTACAACCTTCTGAGCATTCGCTTGGAAGGTTTTTTTTATTAAATAACAACATTGTTTTTTTGCAAGTTCTGCGCTCCTAATTTGTAAAAGAATAAATAACATGAAACAAATGTCAACATTACATCAATTGGCAATTGGGCTAAGTGTCAGCGAAAAAACACTGCACGCTTGGAATAAAAGTTTTAAATTAACCCCTACTCTAAACGTAGAGGGGCATTTAGTTTATACCCCTTCCGAAAAGGATTTATTGCTACAAATACACCACTTAATCAAGGAAAGAGGCTTCACGATTGCTGGTGCGAAGAAAGAGCTTAAAAAAGGGCCCTTGGACGAAAAGAAAAAAGAAACGATTCAGAAATGGAGAGAGATTCAACAATTCTTAGTTCAGCTCAAAGATTCAATTGATTAGATTTAAGGGCACAATACGATCACAAGTATTTACAATAACTAAAGTATCGTAATACGTTCCTCCTATGGAATAAGTAGCAGCATAGCTAAGTACTGCCTAAGGAACAGTAAACAACAACAAAAAACAAATCTACTTGACTAATAATCAAACAAAAAGAGCTTAAAAAGGGGAACGCACAGTTTTTCCTTTTTAAGCTCTTATTTACTCTTTTGTGCTTTGATAAATCCTAGGTTTCGGCAAATTTAGGACATCAACGAACAGCGTGGAACTAATCCTTCAATTCATATTTTTCCATATACTTATTGTATAAATCTTTTTGCTTATCCCCCAAATCAACCCTGCGTCCAGCCATAAAAGCCGCTGTGATCACAGAAGTACGCATATCCAAGGCATCTCCTTTGGAAACAATAAACGTAGCGTCTTTTCCTACTTCTAAACTACCGACACGGTCTGCAATGCCTAAAATTTCAGCCACATTTAAAGTCAAAGCACTCACTGCCGCTTCTTGGTCCAATCCATGCCCTACGGCTTGACCTGCTTGAAACATTAAGTTACGCACGTTCCAACTTCCATGTCGATTTAGAGAAAAGGCAAATTTTATCCCATTGGCCTGCAAGACTCCTGGCGTTTTAAAAGGTTGATCTATGTCTGAATCATCTCGACGAGGCAATTGCTGTACATCATGCAAGATCACAGACACGTTCTTTTTTTTCAAAAAATCTACAATTTTCCAAGACTCGGTCCCTCCTTGAATCACAATATCAACACCATATGTTTCTAATAAATTAATAGCATCCATCATTGACTTTGCGTCCTCTGCATGGACTATCAATTTTTTCTCTTTGTTGAACAATGCTTTCATCGTTTCGAACTTCAAGTTCTTTTGCTCGACCTTTGTTTTTTGAGCATAGGCTTTTGCCGCATCAAAATAAACACGCGTCGCCTCCATTCCCTTGTCGTAATTTTTATTCATTTCGGCACGCCCTCTTTGCGCCCACCATCCCGTATAACGCACTCGACTAGGCCAACGCAAATGCACACAGTTATCAAACACAAGCGTTGCATCTTCCCAGTTATCTCCTTCTGTGTACACAATCGAAGATTGCCCAGAAATACGACCGCCTTCAGGAACAACCTGTGCTAATAAAACGCCATTAGAGCGCACTGTTGGGACGACTTTAGAATCTGTATTATAAGCGATAATAGACCGAATGTTTGGGTTAAAATGTCCTACTTCTCTATAATCTACCGTAGCACGCACTGCTCCAATTTCTTCTAAGCCCAAGCGTGTATTGGCGGCTATAAAGCCAGGGTACACATGTTGCCCTTTTCCATCTATAGTGACGTCATAACTAGCGCTTGATTGGGCCGTCATCGTTTCTACCAAATTAATTTTGCCCGCAGCCACTCCTATCTTTCCGTTTTCAATCACTTTTCCATTCCCAACATGAATCGTTACATTGGTGTATAAAAATGATTTAGGCATATTTTTTTGAGCCATTACACTAAACAGGCTAAGACTCCATACGATTAATAGACTAAAAATAAGTTTCATTTTGTCTGTTTTATGCTTTTATAAATTTCAAAGTTTGCACTTTATCATTCGTAGTATAAACGGCAAAGTAAGTTCCTGATGGCAAATCAAAAAGCTCCATACTAGCGTTCTGTGCCCCATCAAACTCTTGCTCCAACAAAGGACTTCCTAAGACATTATAAACCGTTAAACGATAATTCTCTTCTATATTGGTCTGCCATTGCAATTCATTCTGAACAGGATTAGCGCCTCCCAAATTGATCCAATTAGAAGCTACCGCTACTTCAACCTTACTAGTAGAAGTAACCAAGCGGTATTGGCTAAAAAATTTCCAAATTTCCAAACTTGCGTCAAAATCCATATTAGTACTGCCACTCACAATCACCCCTGAACCTGGCCAGCTATGCCCTCCTCCATTCACTCGAATCAAATGGACTGGATAAGCAGAACCCGTTTCATAACGAATCAAATCGGCGGTTGAGCCATCCAATAAACTGGTATTAGAAAAAGAAGTTGTCGTAGCAGCCGTAGTCAAGCCATTGTGCGTTCTCCAATGTGTGACTAAATCAGCGACTCCTAGCAAAAGTGTATTGCCAATATAAGGCACAACAAGATCCGCCGTTCCGTGAATGTGTAGTACAGGAATTTTGAGACTAGGCGAACAAGCCCCACTTTGCAAAGCACTCATTGTTCCTCCTACTCCTGCAATGGCCGCAATTCTATGATTTAACGCACAGGCCAAGGTATTACTCATAATAGCACCATTAGACATACCTGTTGAATAAACTCGTTGTAAATTCACAGTATAGTTCGTCGCAATCGTATCAATCAAAGCGTCTATAAACCCAATATCATCTACTCCTGTCCCATAGCCAGAATTCCAATAAGGTTGTAAAGAGTTATCCAATGTTCCTTCTGGATAGGCAACAATAAACCCTGCCGTATCTGCGATGGCATTCATCTTCGTCATGCCTGCCTGATCGGTTCCATTAGACGTGTACCCATGCAAATTAAACACAATAGGATGGGCATTCGCTGCATTGTAATTGGCGGGAATATATAGGGTATAAGTCCGAGTCAAACCATCGTGTACAAAACTCCCCGTTACATTCTGTGCCATTGAATTTGTCATTCCAAATCCAAACCATAAGGCGCTGATTAAAAAACTATAATATTTCATTTTTTTTTGTTTGTTTTGTTTACAATACATTAGCTGCGCTGCTGCTCCGATTTTTTAGTTTTTTAATAAAAAAACCTGAGTACAGGACAAAAAATAATTAATTAATATTTTACAGCTTAAATCTACCCAAAACTAGGATTAGATCGCTTCGCTTTTAGATCCTAGATCGCTTCGCTGTTAGATTTTAGACCCAATTGAGCCCTAATTGGGTCTAAAATCTAATATCTAAAAGCGGAGCGATCTAACATCTAATAAAATGCTAAGTAGATTCGATATTTTATTAGATAAAAAAACTTTTGTCCTGTACTCAGAAAAAAACATAACAGCCATCTTGCATTAGATGAATCAAAAGGCGAGACTTAGAGCGCTTAATCAACACCATTTACATCCACATTAAAATCTACAAATTTATTACAATCTGTATTTCCACAATGATAATGTTGTTTCGGTATAAAAATAGCTGGCTGCGTTGGAGCGCCCTTTTCTTTTGCATTCAGCATTTTTTGAATCAATCGGTTGCGTTCTATTTTGATCCTAACTCGTTTCGCTTCGTCTTCTTTTCTATCAAACAAGCAAATTCCATCCACAAACGTCTTTTCTGCCTTGGCATAAATCGACAAAGGGTTGTGTGACCACAAGACAATATCCGCAGATTTCCCCACCTTAATCGAGCCGACTTCTTCCTCCAAATGCAATAATTTAGCAGGATTGTGTGTCACCATATTCCAAGCAGCCGTTTCGGACATACCACCGTACTTTACAGCTTTGGCGGCTTCTTGATTTAGGCGTCTGCCCATTTCTGCATCATCCGAATTGATCGCAACAATGACCCCCATGTCATCTAAGATTTTAGCATTATAAGGAATTGCATCAATAACCTCGTATTTGTACGCCCACCAATCCGAGAAGGTAGAAGCTCCTGCCCCATGTGCCTTCATTTTATCTGCAACTTTATAACCTTCCAAAATATGTGTAAACGTATTCAACGTAAATTTATGTTTTTCTGCAATACGCATCAACATCATAATTTCACTTTGTACATAAGAATGACAAGAAACGAAGCGTTTTTTATTGATAATTTCTAAAATGGCATCCAACTCTAAATCCTTGCGAACAGGTTTGCCTGCTGCCAAAGCAGCACCATATTCTGCTGCTCTTGTAAAGTGATCTTCATAGACCTGTTCCACGCCCATACGAGTTTGAGGAAAACGGACTTTCGCATTCGGTCCCCAATTGGATCGTTTGACATTCTCTCCCAAAGCAAATTTAATAAAGCCATCTGCTCCCTTGTGTTTCATCTCTTCGGGCAAGCTTCCCCAACGAAATTTGATGATCGCAGACTGCCCACCAATTGGATTGGCAGAACCGTGCAACAACTGAGCCCCCGTCACGCCTCCTGCCAATTGACGATACATATTGACTTCTTCCGAATTAATCACATCCCCAATACGTACTTCGGCAGAACTTGCTTGCGTTCCTTCATTAACACCATAACTAATAGAAATATGAGAATGCTCGTCAATAATTCCTGCGGTCAAATGCTTTCCCGTTCCATCTATAATTGTTGCGCCTGTTCCATTTATATTTTTAGCAATTTTGGCAATTTTACCATCTTCCACCAAAACATCCGTTCCCTCTAAGTTTCCTTTTTTCTCGCCCGTCCAGACGGTTACGTTTTTAATCAAAACCGTCTCTTTTTTAGGCAAATTTGCTTTCGTAGAACCATAAGGTGACCACGGATAAAACACCGCGCCTAATTCGTCTAGCTTTACTTGTTTGGGCAATTTAGAGGTATCTGCTTTAGCTGCTCCAATACGTGTGGCGGTCCAATTGACCCAAGTCCCCTCAAAGGTAGTCGCTTGCCCAGACCATTCTTTTGCGGTCGTTTTTCCAGAAAGACGGTACATTTTTAAATCTTTCTTCGTCGTATCTTTCTCTGACACAAAGACAAATGAAATAGTATTATTTGTTAAGCTATATTTCAACTTATTTTGTTTGCTACTGTCTGTTGGGCTTGTCCAATAGAGTTCTGCTGCCGATTCGGTTCCTTTGACTTCTAATGGATAGGTTTTGTTGTCTATAGACAAAATATAAGTGCCTCGAATATCAACGCCATTCAGCTCTTTAATGACATAAGGTTTTCCTTTGACCCAGTTCTGATACAAGACGACTTTTTCATTCAATAGATTATCCGACAGAATAATAAAATTGGCAAACTTATCTTTCTCTAAAGTCCCCAACCATTGCTCTGCTTTAATCAATTTGGCAGGCGTTGTTGTTAATGCTTTGAGCAAATCTTTTTCTGACAAGCCATGTTGGTAAGCTTTTCGCACTTGCTTCCAAAAATCTTTTTTATCCTTGTTTAATCTAGAAGTCATAGCAAAGGGAATTCCAGCCGCTGCCAAGCGAGCAGGATTGGTTGGCGCCAACTCCCAATATTTCATTTGCGTCAAGCTTATTTCTTCTGCATCATAAGGATCGCTGACATCATAGGCTTTTGGAAAGTGCATTGGAATCACAAGCGCTGCATTTGTTTTTTTGATCGCATCCAAACGCAAAAACTCATCGCCACCGCCTCTAAAAATATATTGCACGCCAAATTCATCGCCCAACTTGTCGGCCCGTAGCAAATCTAAGCGATTGCTCAATTCAAAAAACTGTGGTACGTCTTGAATTTTATTCCATTTCTCTAAAGAAATATTATACGTTTCGCCTTTCCCCTGTTCGGCATACCATTTTCCATCATAATATGTTTGACGCAACAAGGCAATCGCCCCCATTCTAGAGCTGGGGTAATTTTGTTTAGAAGTACCTTTTGAAAACGACCAATGTGCGCTTGCTTGCGCTTTCAAAATCATGTCATGCTCCTTTTCTTCGCCCAACAAGACCAAAGCAGACGTTCCTCTTGACATACCATCCATTTGATGTGTCAATGCGGTTCCAAATCCTAGTGCACGCAATTCTGTTGCACTTTTTTTATCTACCGTAAAAAGAGCTGTTGCGTCTTGCTCTGGTTTCAAGCCTTCGTTCCAACTATAAGCCCCTTCTTTATTAGAAAGCGTTTGGGGAGCGCTGGATTTTCGTTTCGTTCCAACAGGCTTGGGCATTCCATAATTGCTAGACAATTCGATAAAAGAAGGATAAATGTATTTTCCGTTCAAATCAATCGTCACTGCGTCTACAGGAATCCTCAGGTCTGTTCCTACTGCAATTATTTTTCCTTTTTTTATTAATAAAGTCGCTTTTTCTAGCTTCTTTTCTGGCGACACATAAATCGTAGCGTTCGTAAAAGCGTAGTGTCCTTCTTGTTCGTCGTACACTCCATTTTTAGGAAAAGTAACTTGCCCGATCGTCACCAAAGACCAAAGGCATAAAAAAAGTACGGCTGCTAATTTTTGCAATCCCATGTCTTATTGTTTTAATTTTTTGTCAGTTTTTCGCAAAAGCAATAATATTGTCGTTTTTTGTGCTTAATGTTCCCCTTAACGGCTAAGTAAATTGAATATCTTAGATTTTTTGACCGTTCCTTATACGTTTGTGAGTACCGTCGATTTTTTATATGAAATATTGCTGCACTATGGTTATCATTCTAGTAATCATTTAATTGGCACTAAAAAAACCAGACTACATATATGCATGTTTTTCATAACAACTCAAAAGTTGCTTACCAGAAAGTTGGGCAAGGACAAATACTTGTTTTGCTTCATGGCTTCTGCGAAGATAGTACGATGTGGGCAGACTTCGTGCCTCTTTTGTCGAAAAAATACACCATTATAACGATTGATCTATCTGGCTTTGGGCATTCTGACCTTTTAAAAAACACCAGTATCGCTGCGATGGCAGATGCAGCCCTTGCTGTTCTTGAATTCGAGCAGGTTAAATCGTGTATTTTAATTGGCCATTCGATGGGGGGCTATGTTAGCCTTGCCTTAGCGCAAAAAAAGCCAGAAATACTCCTTGGCTTGGGCCTTCTTCATTCGCACCCGTACAGAGATTCTGCCTTAAAAAGCAAAAATAGGCTCAAAACAATTGGCTTCATTCAACGGCATGGAATTGCTCCTTTTGCGGGGCATTTTGTGCGCAATTTATTTCCGCCTGCCTTTCTTGTCGATCATAAACAATTTGTAGAAGAATTGATTCACAAGACCAGTATGCATCATTCGGATGCTGTGATTGCGGCTTCTCATGCTATGATTGAGCGAGCAGATCGAAGCCATGTATTAACCAATTTGGCTTGCCCTACGTTATTTATAGTAGGAAGGCTAGACCATGCTATTTCAGCAGAGGATAGTCTGAATCAATTGAGCTTGCCGAATGTCGCTAGTGTCCATATTTTAGAAAATGTTGGGCATATGGGAATGTTTGAAGCGCCAGTTGAAACCTTAGAAATCATTGTTGATTTCATTGATTTTTGTACTACTTAAAAGCCTTTTTTATCCAGACAATAGACACTGTAATAAGGTCTTTTATTTGGCTAAGGAACAGTAAAAAAATAAGATGAACATTTGAATAATCTTTTTTATTGACCATTCCTAAGGCGGTCATTATTTTTAAAATAAGCTTTATGAAAATATTTTTTTGTTGCTTGGTTTTAGCCCTTCTTAGTTTTTCTGCTTGCACAAAAAAAGTGGAAGGATGCATGCATCCTAGAGCTAAGAACTTTAGCCCTGAAGCCGATCAAGATCAGAACGATGTTTGTGATTATTATGAATTACAATTACAAATGCAGCACTATGCGAATACCCTTTTGGATGATACCTTAAAGTTGGGCAACTGGCTCTATGATGCGAATAGTGAGCCCTTCTATTTAAGTACCATGAACGTTTTAGCAGGAGAACTACATTTGATCCAAGCAAGCGATGGGGCGGAAATAAAATCTCCTGAGTCCGCTGCTTTTTTCAACAGCAATAGTACACCAACCTATGCAGAAGACAATTTTTTTATTAGCAAACCAGAGTCCTATGCTGCTGATATTACTGGCTGGACAGAACTAGGCGATTTTGATCGCCTTCGGTTTCATTTGGGCATTCCAGATGCCATTCGAAAGACTAGTCCAGCACTTGTCACGGAGCAAAATCACCCTTTGTCAACCTCTGGAAGTGCCTATATGTTTGACTCAACTTCTATGAGTTATTTAACGGCTAAAATTGTGGTCGTTCAACCCAATTCTGGTACGACATTGACCTTTGATTTTTTTGATTATATCCCAATAGAGTTGCCCTATCTTGTCACTGTTCAAGATGGTGTTAATATTCCAATTCGTTTGCGTTTGGATTACTTAACCTTATTTAATGGCATTTCATTTAGCAACGATAGTTCAACGGTTGTCAAAGACAAAATCAGACAAAATTTTCTAACGGCCTTTTCGACTTATTAGTAGTATAATATACAAATTATGAGATTTTTTTTCGTCTTCTTGTTTAGCACGGTATTTTTAGCTTGTACTTCTGAAAAGCCGACCCATTCTGAGCAAAAAAAATTAAAAAAAGAACAATTTACTGGAGAAACAATGGGCACGACGCTCTCTATCTCGTACTTGGATAGTAGCGATATGGATTTCTCTATTCAATTAAGTGATTTATTGATTGACATCAACAATGCTGTTTCGACTTATATTCAGACGTCCGAAATTTCGATCTTCAATCATGAAAAAGATTCCTTGTATGTAGCATTGGATGGTCATTTTGCTCGAAATTACAACTTGGCAAAACAAGTCTATCAACAAACGGATGGTTGGTTCAATCCTTCTGTTATGCCTTTGGTTAATTATTGGGGATTTGGTTATACGGAGAAAAAAATGGTGGCACAAATCGATTCCGCTACCCTCACTAACTTGGTCCAATTGGTTCAATTTGATTCTATTACGGTGCAAAATAGTCCACCCAATCAATTGTTGGTTACAAAAAAAATAAAGGGCCTGGAATTAGATTTTAGTGCGATTGCAAAAGGAGATGCTGTGGATCAGCTTGGTTTGTTGTTAGAAAGCTTAGGCATCCACAATTACTTTGTTGAAATTGGTGGCGAAGTTCGTGCTAGAGGCACGACGATGAATGGCTTTCATTGGCGGACAGGCATTCGCTCCCCTAGAGCAAACAGCACTACCAAGGAATTGCAAGTAGCCGTTCAATTGCAGGACTTATCCTTGGCTACTTCTGGTAATTATGAAAATTATTATGAAGATAAAAATACAGGCATGAAATACGCCCACACCATCAACCCTAAGACGGGCTACCCAGAAAAGAATCAATTGTTGAGTGCTTCTGTATTTGCGCCCGATTGTTCGACTGCTGACGCTTTTGCAACAGCATTCATGGCAATGGGTTTGGACAAAGCCTTTGCTTTGGCTAGTGAATTACCTGAATTGGAAGCTTATTTTATTTATAGTGCGGAGGATGGTACCTTAAAAATTAAGCACACGCCTAAAGTCACGGAGTTTATGGATTTGGGTAAGCAATAAACGCATCTCGTATGTAAAATGGCAGCCACGCTTAGCGTGACTGCCATTTATATTTAGGGCACGAATCGTCCACATTTATTGCAAAAAACGACTATTTTTTAGGCATGAACAACTTCGTCTAAGCCTTTTTTGACCCATCGAGCTGTTTTTAGGCAAGCTTCTATTCGCTTGATTCTATTTTCTGGTTGCATGATAAACTTAGTATCTGTTTTGGAACTGTGAAAACCCCACTCATCCAAAATAGCCCCAAACCAATAAAACTCTTGCAAGTCTGTTTCTCTAAGAATTTGGAAATTGACTTCATAATCAACATCTCCATCCGTTTTAGATTGCGTTCTATATTTCCAGTTATCTTCGCCTACTGTTGCTTTAACATTTTTAAAATGTTGGTCCGCAATTTTATCCGAAAAGTTATTCCCTCGGGTATTAAAAACCATAAAGCCCTGGGTTGCATCTAATTTAGCCGCAGAATTACTACTTGAAATGGCATTCGAATGAAAAGAATGTAAGTAACCATAATAGCCCCGACGCAACCAACTTCTGATCAGTTCTGTCCGTTCTGACAAAGAAGTATCTTTGTAAGGATGATAGGTTCGCACACACATAATTCCAGCATTGGTACAGGCTTCTATAAAACCTTCTGCAATCAAACGATTTTCAAAACCTTCGTAATAATGCCCTCGTTCGTGCATCGTTTCTCCTTTGTGATAGGCTCGTTTGCCTGGCGTAACATATTTGCCTTTTTCGTCAATTCCTCCATGTCCTGCATCTACAAAAACAACAAATCTCCGTTTGCCAAAATGCAATAATTCAGAATTTTGCTTGAACATCGTTTTATAAACATCGTCCAACTTTTCGTTGGTTTTTGGTCCTGCGTGTCCATCTTGCGTCAAATTGTAGAGCTTTTGGAATAAGCGCACCATTTTTTCGGTAGAAGGGCCATAGTCTCCATCAATAGAAAGACTTCGATTTAATACTTTTCTCAGCTTATATTGAAGCGTTTTGACTTTAGGTCCTTGGTCTCCTCTTTTCATAATTAAATTATTTTTTTTGAAGGGGAACCCCCCTATAAGTATCTAGAACCTATATATCGTAAATGCTGGTACATTTAAACAATCCTTAAACGGCTTCCTTTATTTACGAACGATTCCTACGAAATTAAATAACTTCTATTCTATCAATAGCTGTTTTTTTTACTCAATAACTGATATTTTTAACATATTCGTTTTCTTACGCTCAAGCAAAGGCATTGATCCTGTATTAATCACAACATCGCCTGTTTTGAGATGCCCTCCTGCTACCAAAAGATTTTGAACATCTTTGATCGTATCATCTGTACTTGTATATTTATCATAATAAAAACAGCGTATTCCCCATACTAAACTCAGCGTATTCAACATATTTTCATCGGACGAAAAGATAAAAATACTCTGTCTTGGGCGAAAACTAGAAACCAAAAATGCGGTATAACCAGATTTTGTCATTCCGATAATACACTTCGCATCGACTTGACGAGCAATTCGACAGGCATTATAACAAATGGCATCTGACAAGAAAGAATCCGATTTTTCAGAAGGCGTCAAATGTTTGTAATAAACACTGTCCATCTTTTCTGCTTCTACAATAATATCATTCATTGATTGAACCACCTTTATAGGATGAATTCCCATAGCCGTTTCACCACTCAACATAACAACATCTGCACCATCAATTACCGCATTAGCAACATCAATAATTTCGGCACGAGTAGGCGTTGGGTTCTTAATCATTGAATCCATCATTTGCGTCGCCACAATAACAGGCTTTGCTTTTTTGATACATTTTTCAACAATCATTTTTTGCAACATAGGTAGCCGCTGCATGGGTACTTCTACCCCCAAATCTCCTCTGGCAACCATTACGCCATCTGTTGCGTCAATAATGCCATCAATATTTTCAATCGCTTCAGGTTTTTCTATCTTGGCAATAATCATTGCTCTAGAATTCCTTGCTTGAATGCGCTTTCGTAAATCGTAAATATCCTTAGGCGAGCGCACAAAAGATAGGGCAATCCAATTAAAATCGTGGTTTAGAATAAAATCTAAATCTCGAAGGTCTTTTTCTGTTAAAGAAGGCAAACTAACATTGGTTTGCGGTAGATTGACCCCTTTTCTTGAAGACAAAAACTCACCATACAAAACCTCCAATTTCACCTCATCGGTTCCATTCGTTTCTTTGACTAACAATTGAACATTTCCATCGTCTATCAAAACTTTTTCTCCTACTTTTACATCTTGAGCAAATTGCGCGTAGCTCATGTAAACTTTTTCGCTGTTGCCAATACAAGGTTCATTGACAAAAGTTAAAATATCGCCTTTTTTGAGCGGCATTTTTCCATTTTCTATTTCTCCAACCCTTAGTTTGGGGCCTTGTAAATCGGCTAAAATAGAAATGTTGGTTTTGTATTTTTTATTAATATACTGAATGTATTCAAAGACTTTTAAATGTCCTTCATGTGTTCCGTGAGAAAAATTCAAGCGAAAAGCATCCACTCCAGCTTTGACCAAACCCAACAAAGTGCTATAGTTGCTAGATGAGGGTCCTACGGTTGCTAAAATTTTGGTTTTTTGAAAATTGCTGATTTCCATATTAGGTGATTGTTTTTTTAGTAGTTTTAAGTTTTATCATTTGTTTTAAGGACAAAACCTGACAAAATGTACGTTGTCAAAGAAGGGTTGTTTTCTTTTATTAAGAACAACAGTCATAAAATAGCAATTCTTTGAGGAAAGATGTTAGCTTTTCTTATTATTTTTTTAATGTAATAATATGTACAAAATAATTTACGGGTAATAATTGTGCTTATTTTTAATCCTAAACGAAGTATTAATTGTTTAATTTAAGGGTTATCCATTCCTTACAATAAAACAAGAACAAAGAATACAATGACAAATAAACAAGTATTGGTTACAGGGGGAACAGGTTTTTTGGGGGCTTACCTTTTAGCCTATTTAGTACAGAAGGGCTACCAAATTAAAGCGATCAAGCGCAAGACTAGTTCGATGGATTTGGTGAAAGACATTCAACATAAAATAGAATGGCTAGAAGGAGATATTTTAGATACTCCGTTCCTAGAAACTGCGATGAAAGGCGTGCAACAAGTTTATCATGCAGCTGCCATTATTTCTTTTGATCCAAAAGAGGCGGACTTTATGCTAAAAGTTAATTCGGAAGGAACGGCCAATGTGGTGAACGCAGCCTTGTACGAAGGCGTCGAAAAGTTTGTCCATGTCAGTTCTATTGCTGCGCTAGGGCGCAAAGAGTTTCAACCGAACATCAATGAAACGGCTGCTTGGGAAAACTCTAAGGAGAACTCCAACTATGCGATTAGTAAATTCAAAGCAGAATGTGAAGTTTGGCGAGGGATGCAAGAAGGGCTCAACATGGCGATTCTTAAT
The DNA here is from genome assembly GCA_902727865.1 of uncultured Aureispira sp. Taxonomy (GTDB): domain Bacteria; phylum Bacteroidota; class Bacteroidia; order Chitinophagales; family Saprospiraceae; genus Aureispira. The sequence continues at coordinate 21,667 of CACVAQ010000274.1, forward strand.
CCTTCTGTTATTATTGGGGCAGGGAACTGGACGCAAGGTTCTTGTCAGTTGATTCAGAAAGTTGCCAAAGGTTTTAAATTTTATCCCAAAGGCAGTACTGGCTTTGTCGATGTTAGAGATGTGGCTCGTGCGGCTGTTTTACTGATGGAAAGCAACATTTCGGGAGAACGTTATATATTGAATGGAGCCAATTGGTCTTATCAAAAATTCTTTACACAAACAGCTCTCGCATTAAATCAAAAACCGCCAACTAGACTTGCCGCTCCTTGGATGATTGATCTCTTGTGGCGGGCAGAATGGCTGCGGTCCAAAATTTTTCGGTCAAGTCCTCTAATCTCTAGAGAAACCGCCCGTACTTCTCAAGCAACTTATTATTACCACAATGAAAAAATTGTAGCGCAGCTAGATTTTGATTTTATTCCAATGGAAGAAACGCTACAAACTACGGCGACCGCCTTTCAGAAAAGTCAAGCGCAGGGGCTAAATTATGGTTTAATGCCCCTTTATTAAGTCCATTTTTGAGTTCTACTATTTGTTTGCTTTCGTTTGTACTTAATTTAGAGCTATCTTAAACTTATTATACTTTCAAAAAATTTTGAAAATTAATATTTTGATGTATATTTAAGGCATGGAATTAGACGAAGCAAAACAACGATTTATACAAGCATGGGGTACGCTAGGTTCAAATTGGGGTATTAACCGTACAATGGCTCAAGTGCATGCCCTTTTGTTAATATCAGCAGAAGCACTCTGTGCAGATGATATCATGGAAAAACTTAAAATTTCCAGAGGAAACGCCAACATGAATATTCGTGCGCTAATTGATTGGGGATTGGTCTTCAAAGAGTTAAAACCTGGTGAGCGTAGAGAGTATTTCATCAGCGAAAAAGATATGTGGAATGTCGTTCGTCAAATTATCATCCATCGCAAAAAGAAAGAATTAGAACCTGTCCTAAGGGTCCTAAACGATGTGAGTGATATTGAAGGAGACGGTCCCGATCAAGAAGCTTTTTTAGATGTCATTAAAGAGATTCAATTGTTTGCCTCCAAGGCGGACAAAACACTCGACAAATTGGTTAGTTCTGATGCCAACTGGCTGATGAAAACGTTTATGAAAATGATGTAAGGAAGTCTTGAAATAGAGTCCCAAAGTCCTTAATTTCAAAAGGCTCAAGGCTTTCATTCTAAACGCTTACGAAAAAACGGCTTTCAACACTAAAATGGAGTTTAATTCTCCAAAATTGCCAATATGGTATTGGTAATAACGCAACATATCGTTCATAAAATCTCGTCGATCTTGGTTGTTTAGGTCTAACTGTGCGCTGGTCTCAAAGTCTAGCTCTAAAAAAGCGGCCAATAAGTGCGTGTTCTGTGGCGAAAAGTAATAATGATGTTCTGAGGGAATTTCTGCCCGTATTTTTCCTTCTGAATAATCAAAGACACAGTTTTCTGACAATTCTTTTGCGACAGAAAACAAGCCTAAATAAGTAGACAATTTAACTAAAAACCAAACGGGGAAATTGGCAATTTTTGCATCGGTCTGATCTAATTTTTGATAACAAGCTTTTAAAAACTCAAATAAAGCAGAATTCGGTTCTGGCTCTCTCAAGGTTTTCTGAGCCACTTCTGCGACAAACAAACCAATAGCTCCTCGTGCGACGTCAAACGGAAGTTGTTGATAAATATAACTGGGCTTAATTTCTTTGATTCGATTCATGCTTTTTTCTTCCTGATGGTACACAACCATTTCGACCAAAGACATGGGGCGCACCAAAGCAGGGCTTATTTTAGATCTTTTCTTTCGAACGCCATTAATAATATAGGTTCTCATTCCTAGTTCAGCAGTATAAGCATCACAGATAACGCTGGTTTCTGAATATTTGATCGCCCTAACGATAAGCCCTTCTACTTTTTTTAGCATTAAATTATGTTATGTAAGCGTTCGTTTATGTTTTGTTTATTTCATTACTCCGTTGAAAAATCGTATTAGTTTGATTATCAGTAGTATGTATTCCTGCCAACTAAAGCATTAAAAGACTGATAATCAAACTAATGCAAGATGCTTTTTTATGTTTTTCATAGAACCCGAAGGCTCACGAAGTAAAAACTAAAAAATC
>CACVAQ010000275.1:0-2909 GCA_902727865.1 uncultured Aureispira sp.
GTTTTTATGTTTTTTGGTAAAAAAACTAAAACCTCGGAGAAGCAGCGAAGCTAATCCCACGAAGTATTATATTTTATAAGCTCGATAAAAATCTGTTCCAAGTCGCATTGAAGTTCCTTAAGAAGTAGGATTTTCCAGTTGTTCGGGGCGTAAAATCCACATACCGAATTTATTATAAAACCCATCACCTTCGGGATAGCGGTTGTCTTTTTCTTCCAAGATTTCAAAGTTAGGGGCATTCTCAATCGCTGAAAAAGTTTCTCCAGGTTCAATCGTTGGTTGTTCTACAATTTGATAGATCGAAAATAGATCTAAGGTGTAAACAGCCGTATCCATATCAACAGCGCCAATAACAGTATCTTTTAAGCCTAGATTGTGCATTCCACAAGTGTAATAAACATCGTCTTGTGCTCTTAGTTTGGTCACAAAAGCCTCGTAATATTTAGCTTCTTCCTTTAGAGCACAGATCGCATTCCAAGCTTCATTGTTGAAGGCTTTTCCTGTTGTTTCGATTTTAATTCCCAAACCACCTATTTTGAGTAATGCTTGGCTGACCGTCATCATTTTTTGAGCCAATTCGATGCTTCCGCCACCACCAATGATATAGATCGTAAAGGTATGTTCGTCAATTGCTTGAAGCTCTTCTTCGGTCAACTGTCCCATGCCTGCAAATTCAAATGCTTTGCGTAAATCAGGGTCTTTTTCATAGATTTCTAGACCAAAACTTTCGTTCGTTTCAGTATGGTTTAGCATCATACCTGCAAAAATATAACCACCACTGTGTTGGGCAATCGCTTCAACAATGGCATCTCGATTTTTCCATTTGCCAGGAATTCCAATCACTATAGTTTGTTCGTCTTTCATCTGATTTTGTTTGTTTGTCTAGTAATGCTTAGCTACTTATTCCCTTGGACCAGAAGTATTTTATTTGTTGTTCGTGGTTTTGGGGGCGTTTTTCAACGAAGGAGGATGATCTAGACGGCAAAACTACAAAGAATAATTGTTGATTTTTATTCTCAACTCTGTTATTAAATTAGCAAGAAGAATAAAGTTGTTTTAATCTGCTAGTAATTTAAAATAAGAGCACTGCGTTTCCTTTTTTTGTTTTAAATTGAGCAAGCATCACCATCTGAAAATATAAATTAATGAAACGAGATTTTAAGAATAAAGTATTGGTCGTAACGGGCGCTTCAGGAAATTTAGGAAGTGCTATTTGTAAACAATTTGCACGCGTGGGAATGAAGATTGTTGCACTTGATATTAATCAAAGTAGTTTGGAACTCTTACAAGTACAATTAAAAAAGGATGGCGTAGAAATTTTGCCCATTGTGTGTGATATTACGGATAAATCATCTTGTACGCTTGTGATGAACAAGGTGGTCAAGCATTGGGGGCGAATAGACGCTTTGGTCAATAACGCAGGCATCACGCACATAGAGCGTTATACCGAAATGGACAAAGAGAAAGACATTACTCGTCGGGTCATGGAAGTCAATTTTTTTGGTGCGGTCAATTGCACGCAAGCTTGTTTGGGACAAATTCGAAAAAACAAAGGCTTTATCGTTAATATTTCTAGTGTCGCAGGTTTTGCGCCATTGTTAGGGCGTACGGCTTATGCTGCGAGCAAACATGCGTTACATGGTTTTTTTGAATCCTTAGGAAGCGAATTGAAAGCTGAGGGCGTGCATTGTTTGATGGTTTGCCCGTCGTTTATTCAGGCTCCACCAGAGACAAAAAATGCTTCTTCCGAAAAAAATTCTATTTATCAAGATAAAAAGATCGTTGGAAAAACAGTTTCTGTCAATGAAATTGCTCAAGATATTTATCTCTATTGTCAAAAAAATAAACCCTTACTCGTTTCGGGCAAAATGGGCAAAATGTCCTACTGGCTGCATCGTTTTTTGCCAAGGGTCTATGAACGAGTGATGATTAAGAATTTAAAAGGGGAGGTTTAGATTTTGGGGGCGTTTTCTGAAAAGGCTTCCTTTTTGTAATTGTCATAAAAGAAGTTTTTTTTTAATAAAAAGGAAAAATAGTTAATCCTTTTTTCAAAAATGTCGTTACATATATAGTATACAGGATGAAGTTAGTTGTGAGCGATTACGTAGACTAGACTTCGTATTACGGACAGTATAGTGCCGCTAAGTATTCGACTTTTTTTATTAAAAAAAACTAAAACTATTCGCAATGAAAATGCTACCAAAAACGATCTTTTTTATGTTTCTATTTTTAGGAACGTATGCCACAACACAAGCGCAACAACTCATCAGTGAATCAGAAAAAAGCTGGAAAATACACTGGGGAGTAACTGGAGGAACAGGTGTTTCTAATTTTTTGGAAAATTCAAGCCCTAAACTAAAATCTTTACCAGAAGGATTTGATGCGTACACGGTAAAATACGCGCCTAGACCAGAAGTGACTCTAGGGCTGTTTACAGAGTTTGAGTCGGAGTGTAAATTTCTTTCTTTCAGAACGAGCATCAACTATATGATGCGCTCTATTCCTGAACCTACTTTCCAGAGTTATTTAAGTAGTACGGTTCAAAATCCTTATCAATCCATTTACTTGAATGGGCTTTATGTAGATGGCGTTTTATTCTTTAAGCCTTTGGATAAAGTTAAGTTTGGGCTAGGATTTGATTTAGCAAACTTTTTTATGACGAATCAAATTAAGGAAGGACAAAATTCAGAGTATGCTCAAAATTTTGTCTCTTATCGTGGTTTAAAAACAGTCGTTTCTTACAATATCAATGCTAGAACAGACCTAAATATGTATGTATCTGTAGGAAATAGCGCGATGGGAGAGATGCAAGTAGATAATATTTCTGGTGGTGTAACGGTCGCTTACAAAGTAAAAGGAAGAGAATTCAAAATGAAGAAAGAAATTTATACGATTGACTACGTTAAGTA
>CACVAQ010000275.1:3009-23778 GCA_902727865.1 uncultured Aureispira sp.
ATTTAATGGGCTGGGAATTTATTTCTCCGCCCATTTTTTTACGCTTTAGGATAGATTATTAACAACAAAACAACCGAAACCTAAGTACGAATATTGTATAATTAGTTTGGTTTTAAAGTGGTAACCTGTTGATTTTTAGTTTATTAATGGTTTGTTTGACGTAAGTAGGTCAAGTGTACTACTTTTGAATAGGTCAACAGTACTAATGTTGCCGTTTCTAAAGCACTTGAAAACACGTATCTTTAGCTAATTGTAGGTGAAAATTGTTTTTATACAAAAAAAAATCCCCACTAAACTAAATGAAAAAACTAAAATTTTTTGGAGAACGACAGAATGTTTATGATAAAGAATATTTAAGAGTGTCTCATTTGGATATGCCTTTTAGTGCGGCCGCTTTTGACGGCATTGTTTTTCTGGATGAATTATAAGGACATTTTTATTTAGAGTAGCGCTTAGGGGGATTGTAAAAAAAAATCATCTTACAGTAAGTAAAACAAACGAACAATAGTAATTAGCAATTAGCGATGAACTATTGACATAAAAAAGATATAAATCAACAATAAAAATGATAAATTGTAGTGTAGAATAAACTACATGTCTTATCTTTGCAGCGCAAACGAGTTGAATGCTTTTATTAGGTGTGAAATTTAACTAAATGTTCAACTAAAACAGTTGTGAATGAATATTCCAACAACGAAAAATGCAATATTACAAGTTGATTGTATCAATCAAAAACAAAAAAAATAGAAGATATGGCGATTCATAGAGCATCAAAAAATGATTATTATTGGGCTGACGATAAAGAACCACATGTTCAACGTAGACAAGATATTCTAAAGGCACATCCTGAAGTCAAAGAGCTTTTTGGAATTAATCCTAAAATGAAATACTTTACCCTACTTTGGGTGAGCTTGCATATGACGATTGCTGCATTCAGTTATCAATTGATTTCTATCAGTTGGATTCTTTTTCTTCTCATCACTTATATCGTGGGATCGACGATTGTACACGCCATGTTTTTGTCTGTTCATGAGATTACACATGATTTGGCATTCGAGAAAAAATCACACAACAATTTTTTCTCTTTCTTTGCCAACATTCCAATGATTTTCCCTTACGCAATGGCCTTTAAGTATTATCATGGCGTACACCACTGGTCACAAGGAACCGATGGAGAAGATACGGATATTCCTACCTTGGGAGAAGCCATGCTTTTTAGAGGCTTTATAGGCAAAGTAATTTGGTTTATAAGTCAGATTTTATTCTACGCTTTGCGTCCAATGATTGTAAAAAAGTTAAAAATAAATAAATGGGTCGTTTATAATTTCATTTTTCAAATTTCTGCAATGACCTTGTTTTTTGGAGGCTTGGCAATCTACGTAAGCACTGCTGCGGCCTTGTCTGCTTTATTTTACTTGTTATTATCGTTGTTATTTGCAGGAGGCTTGAATCCTGTATCGGGACACTTTATTTCAGAGCATTATGTGTTCGAAGAAGGGCAAGAAACATATTCTTATTATGGTCCTCTAAATTTGGTTACCTTTAATGTAGGTTATCACAATGAACACCACGATTTTCCACGTATTCCAGGTTGTCGTTTGCCTCAATTGAGAAAAATGGCTCCAGAATTTTATGATAATTTACATTCGTATAATTCTTGGGTTGCTGTAAACTGGCGTTTCTTGACGGACAAAAATGTGACCTTGTACTCTCGGACAAAGCGTGAAAATCCAGCATTGAAGAAAAAAAATACAAGACCAGCACGAGCCTAAGTTGCTCTGTTTTAAACATACAAATAGTGCCGTATAGATTGATTCTATGCGGCACTATTTTTTTGTTATACTCAAGCCTTTTTTAGTAATTACGCACAAGAAATCAAAGCAAAACGACTGCTTATCTGCTTCTACTACTTCGTTTGGTCGCTATTTTATACCTCAGAAACCGTCAACTGACTAAAACCGCCCCCCCGTTTAACCACATGGATTTGGGTCGGAATATTCTGTTTCAGTTGTTCAATATGAGAAATAACACCAATCGTTTTTCCTTTAGATTCTAAGGTTTGCAAGGCACGAATCGCCACTTGCAAGGTGTCGGCATCCAAGGTTCCGAAGCCCTCATCAATAAAGAGCGATTCAATCGTGGCATTACCACCAGCCAAATCAGACAAGCCCAAAGCCAAAGCTAGGCTTGCTAAGAAACTTTCTCCTCCCGAAAGCGTATTCAGAGGACGCTTGTTATTCGCTTGAAAGGTATCGACAATATCAATTTCTAAAATGTCATTAGGGCGTCGATCTTTGTATTCTGCCAAGCGTTTTTCTAGGTAATAACGTCCATTAATAAAGTAACGTAAATGCTGATTGGCTAAATAGATCAATTTTTTTAGCGTAATACTTTGAGCAAAGACACGGAATTTTTTGCCATCACTAGAGCCAATGACTTCTTTGAGCATTGCCCAACGGTCAACTTCTTTTTTGTAGGAATTTATTTTGTCTAGGAGCGTTTTATTTTTAGCTTCTTGCGTGGCTTGATGCCGCAACTTTTCTTTCGTACTTCCAATTTCTTGCAACAAATTTTTGACCTGCTGCTGTAGCAATTGATACTGTTCGACTAAGCGTTCTTTATCGGCCAAAGGAGTAGGAAGCGTTTCTAAAATAGAAGCTTGTTGCGCTTTATTATTGCTTTGTTTCTCCAAAGTAGCATCAATCGTTTGTTGCAACTCTTGTTGTTGTTGCAGAATAGCCTGCGCCCTTGCCTTGTCCAGTAAACTAGCTTTAAGGGCGGCTAAATCTTCCAAGCCAATCGCTTGAATGGCGTTGAGCAACAAGGGCTGTTTTTCCGAAATAAAGGCCTCCAACAAGAGCGCCTGTTTCTTTTTTTCGGATAAAACACCCGTGTTTTTAGCTTGTAATTGCTCCAGTTGTTGAACCGCTTTTAAGTTATCCTCTAAAGTGCGGTTCAGTTTTTCGAGTTCCTTGGTTTTGCTGGTTTTCGTTGCCTGAATAGAATCCTCCCCAAACAAGTCAAAACGCCTTGTTTTCAAGACCTTAAATTCCTCTTGCTGTTGCGTCCAAGTCAATTTTTTCGCAGCCAAATGCTCCTGTGCCTCTTCTAATTGTTCTTGGACATTCTTAATTTGCAAGTCAATATTCTTGATTTGCGTCAACTGGTTTTGTTGCGATTCAACCTGTTCTATATACTTGTTTTTGTGTTCTTCCAAATGCTCAATGGCTTTGGGTAATGGCTGGTCTTTTAATTGATAATTAGCCAATTGTTTTTGGAGAAAGCTTTGCGCTTTTAGCAATTCAGCCGTATAGCTTTTTTGTTCTAAAGCTCGTTCTGTTTGTTGGAGCTTAAAACCGTTAAGTTCCGAGGTGTTTTGCTGTAAGTTTGAATCAAAAAGTACTTGGTTTTTTTCGCTAGCCTGAATCTTTTGCTGAATTTTGACCAAAGCACGTTCTAGGTCGATCAAGGCTTCTTTTAATACAGAAATACGAGCAACTTCTTTTTCAAGAGCATCTTTTTCGTTAAAAAGCGCTGTAATCGACAATTGCTTTTCCTGCATGATAGCGCTAATCATTTTTTTTATTAAAGGCAATTCCTTTTGAAGCGTTGCTTTTTTATTTTCTAAATCTTGAATATTGGAAACGATGAGTTGTTGGTCCCTAATATTTTTAGCGTGTGTCTGTTCTATCGCCTTTCGTTCTTTTTTTGCTTCTTTACGATCTTTATCGGCTGTTTTTAACGCATAGCTAATATCTGTGGTTTGCTTCCGAAAAGGTTGCTCGACAGAGAAACACAAGGGGCATTGATCGCCTTCTTTTAGTTTCCCTCTAAAATCACTTAAACCATTTTTTTCTTGTTGATCTTGATAGATCGATTCATAATAATCTTCTTGTTTTTTAGCTTCAATTAAGGCTTCTTCCGAGGCTAAAAATAAGGTGTTTAACTTTTTAAGTTCGGACTGTTTATTATCGAGACTTTTATCTGCTTCAGCAACGTCCGCTTTTAATTTTTGGTACGTTTTATATTTTTCCTCCACACTAGTCAGCGCTTGCAATAATTGCCCTGCCTTAGCGCTTTTCTCTTGGATTGCCCTTAGGTGTGTTTCATAACTTAGAGTAGCATCGAGTTGATTCTTTTCACAAAGTTGTACATAAATGTGCTGTTCTTGTGCTAAAGTAGTTTGGTTTTTTTGAAGGCTAGTTTTGAACGCTTGCGCTTGCGTATTTAAAGCCTCAATTTTACTTTGAGTTGTCGTTTGTTTTGTGGTAATAGCTTGTAAGCTTTCTTGGTGTTTTTGCAGGTCTTTGTATTGGTTTTTTAATTCAAAGATGGTATCCGAATCGACCAAAGAAGCATAGAGTTGATGTTGTTTTAACCAAGCGGTCGTCTTCAATTGAGCCTCCAATAAGGCTTCTTTTTCTGCTTGGCTTTTGCGAATAAGCGTGGTCTTGCTTGTTACAAGGGCAGAAGATTCTTTTAGAGCCTTTTGTAAAGCCAGTGCCGTTTTTTGCTCACTTTCTAATTGCGTATCCAATTTGACAACTTGGTCATAGATTTGCTCGAAAGCCAAGAAATTTTCCTTCGCAGTTTGTCTAGCAGCTTCGAGTTTTTGTTGTTCTTGAGAACGATCGGCTAACTCTTTGGTCGTAGATTGCGTCGCTTTTAGTAAGGTCTCAATTTCCGTTAAAACCGTTCGATGGTTTTTGATAGTTTGTTCCAAGGCATCCAAGGAAGGTTTAAATTCAATGGCTTTTTGATGCAAAGCCAATTGGTCAAAGGAGGGTTGAGCCGCTGTTTTTTCTGTTAGTAATTGTTCTAATTGAAGCCCCAATTGCGCTTGCTCCGTTTCTAAATCTTCTAATTTTTGCATAACCTGCAATTCTTGTCGTTGCTGGATTAATGCCTTATCTTGTGTTAGATGTTGCCCTTCGGATATTGCCAATTGTTCTACCAAAAAATCCTTTTCTTCAGGACTTAACAACTGAATATTTGAATTTTGCTCTCTTAATTTATCTAATTCTAAAAGCGCTTCTTTGTGTCGTTCGAAAGCGGCAATAGATATTTTAGAATAACGGTCAGAATTCGTGATACGTTCTAAAATAGTACTTCTATCTTTTGTTCCTTTTAAGAACTGTGCAAACTCTCCCTGCGCCAAGAGAACAGAGCGAGTAAAGCGTTTAAAATCCAAGCCTCCTAACAATTCTTCCACCAAGGCATCGACTTCTTTCTTTTTGGTGGCTAGTATTTTATCACTCAAACGATCAGGAGAAAGCTCGGCAATTTCTCGTTTGGATTCGGAAAAAGAGCCCGTACGTGTTTTTCGCAAACTCCACTTGGAGCGATACACCTTTCCCATGTTCTCAAATTCTACCTCTGCATAACAGCTATTACTGCCATAGGTCAAAATTTGATTTTCTTTCTTATTAATATTCATATCCTGAAACCTTGGCACTAAACCAAATAAGGCCAAGGTAATCGCATCCAAAATAGTGGATTTGCCAGCCCCAGTATTTCCTGTAATCAGAAACAAGCCACTGTCTTTAAGAGGAGAGGCTTCAAAATCAATGTGCCACTTTTTCTTTAGTGAGTTAAGATTTTCGAATTTTATGCTTAGTATTTTCATAGGAAATAAGGTCGTTGTATAAGAAGTTCTACTAAGATAAAAAAAAAGGCATTGGAAAAGAATCCAATACCTTTTTAGTCTATTTATTTACTGTTCCTAAGAACGCATTACTTCGTGGAGAAATTATATTAGTTTGATTATCAACAAGATAGCTTTGAATTGTCAGTTTGGCTAAATTACTGATAATCAAACTAATATGAAATGGTTTTTATGTTTTTTGATAAAAAAACTAAAAATCCCACGAAGTATTAAAGAACGATTACTTATTCAGATAAATAATCACCCAACCAAGCTTTGCGTAAGCTTACTTGTTCGGGACTCGCTTTATCGTTAAGCAATAAAACATGTTCTACCTCAATAGGCACTTTTCGTAGTGCGCCCTTAAGTTCTTTTTCTTCGTATTTACCAGCAGCATTCTTACGCAAGACCGTAATACTTAAGTCAAGCCCTTTTTTTGCAGACATTTGGTATTGCCCTAGAATAGGATCTAGTGTTTGCATGGTCAATTCTTTACCTTGCCATTTGTACAATAAATCGCCTCCTTTAAGCCCTAGAATATCTTTTCCGAAGGGATCAATGCCATTAGGTTTGAGTTCAATTAATTTTTTCTCAAAATTAAACGTCACCCCACTGTTAATATTAAAACCAAAAATAGAAAGCTCTGAAATGGTTCCTTTTTCTTTATAATCAACCCCAAAGTCCTTCATTAAGCGCTCAATAGGCAAGGCTTCAATACCTGCGACATAATTCGCAAAAAAGGCTTTCATTTCTTTTTTATACCCTGTTATTTTACCAATTTCTTTAAACAGACATTTGTCTTTAAATGGTTTGTTAATACCATATTTTTTTGATAAATCATTCATTAAGTTTTGCGTGCCGTAAGTTCCCTTAGAAAGCTTGCGAAGCTCCATGTCCAAGCACATATTGATGAGCGCCCCTTTTAGGTAGACATTAGAATACTCAGATTTATTTTCATCCAAACAAGTCTTACTCATTTCTGTAAAAGAAAGATCTTTTTTGAAGCCTTCTGCTTGACGTATTTTTTGACCCATAGCCGCAAAAAATTGTTGCACGGGTATTAACTGTTGTTTTACTTGAACGTGTTGAGCCGCATATTCTGTTCCGCCTTCGTACAACCATAAATGTTTAGACATTTCAGGCTTGATAAAGTCAAAATCATGAATTTCTTTTGAGTGAATATTTAGCGGGGTGACAATATGAAAAAATTCATGTGCCGCCACATCTCGAATCGTTTGGCTAATACCAGCTGCCTCGCCTTCAAATAAACAGTAAAAAGAAGAATAAGAATGCTCTAATGCCCCCGCAGAACCAGATAGATACATGCCCCCTTCTTTGTTTAGAAAAAGTAAAAAGACATAATGGTCAACAGGTAATTTGCCCCCTAAGTATTCTCTTTGTGCTTCTAAGATGGGTTTGATGTCTGCGGTCAAATCTTTAGACTTGACCCGTCCAGTAGGCGAGTAGGTTTGTATCAAAATAGAAGTTTCCCCAATTTGAAACATTGCCGTGTCAGGGGCACTAAATAGAATTGGATTGTCTACCAAAGAATTGTAACTATCGGTTTCAAAAATGTCCGTATCAGCATCTCCACCAGTCCGTTTCATTCCTGTTCCACCAAAGAAGCCTTCAGGACGGTCTACTTCAATTTTATAAGGTAGTTTTTCATATTTTTTGAAATAACCAAAAATACCATGATTATTAAACACAAAAACATCTTTGTCTATGTTGGTTCCCGCTGGTTCAAAAATAACATTCCCTTTGTCAGTATCCCAAGTATCGTCTACTTTATAGGTTATTTTAGCGGCAGTTTTTGCGTTGATAATTTTCCAAGTATTGACATCTGGATGTTCTACCGATAGTTCTGCGCCTTCTTGGTCAAAGGCTTTAAAATCGCTAACAAAGCGACCAAAATTATAGACACTATAGGTGCCAGGAACCATTGCTGGTAAGTGAAAGTAAAGATTTTTTTGTTTTAAGGTAGGTACTTTTAATTCTACCGATAACTGATCATTTGTAGTCTTGTTTAAATCAACTTTGTACTCATAGGTTTGAGCAGAAAGTTGTAGCGTAGCTAAACTTAATAAGCTAACTAATAATTTTTTCATTCGTCTTGTTTGTTTGTTTATTTAGTGGGGGAACTTTTGATTTTTTCAAAAGGTATGGTCACTATTTTATTGATTCTAATACTCGAAAATATTTTCTGAGTGCGAAGATAAGAGCAAATAGAATCTATTTTATAATTTTTTCGATTAATCTTAGGTTTGGCTCTTCGAAAAGGACTGTAATCGTTCTGTTTTTTTGGGGTTCTTTGACAAATCGTGTGGAGTTGAAACCATAGGTTAACTTTTAACAGCTATGAATTGGGATATACCTTTTAAGTAGGAAGTCGTTTATTATCAAATAAAATAGACGACTTTCTACTTAAAAGGTACGAGGCATACCGTCTAATAAAAAAAGTGGTTTAAACTATTATCACACGATTCGTCAAAGAACCTTTTTTTAAAATTAAAAAATCAAGAAATTTGCGTCTAAAAAAAACATATTTTTAGTGTTATTTAAGTACTTATGCTCCTGCACTCAACGAGTATGAGCAAGTGCTGAACAGCTCTTTTCAGCAGTACAGCTAAGTAGTGCTTTAACGGGGGCTTATTTTAATTCAAGCCAAGTTTTTGGTGTTTTGGAGACTAGTTTTTCTTCCATAAAAAGTAACTCGATGGCATCGTATTGAGCAATCAGCTTAGGACTTGCTTGTTGTATCAACCAACGTTCGTCTACCGCTAGATCTAAATACGTTTTTTGAAATTTATTAAAAGCCAACTCTTCCCAATATAAATGAAACGCTTCTTGAAGGGCAACCAACACTTCTGCATATTGTTGGTAACTAACATCTGGATGCATTTTTAGATTAAGCCACAAATAGTGTTTAGGATCCGCTTTTTCATAACTATTGTTATAATTAGTTGCCAAAGCACTTTGGATGAGAGAAGCTAAAACCATAGGATTCACTTGGCGTCCGATAAAGAAAATTTCATTGTTTTCTCTAAGTTCAAGGTGCAAAATGTTTTGAGGAATATAATCTTCTGGGCGAACGGGATTCTTTTTCAAAGCTACTGTTGCTTTCTTTTCACGAACCAATGCCGCTGTGTTGGGATGTATCGTAGCAAAGGTTTCAAGAGCAGAAGCAGCAAGGTTACTAGAAGCAGCATAATAAACACAAGCTTCTTCTAAGGGGGGGAATGCTAAGATGTTTAAAGGAAGGTATTGTATTTTATCGGGCTCCATGCTTTCATACATCGCCAAATGCATGTTCTTATTTCCATAAATTTGAACCCAAAGATAAACGTCTTGTAAATAATGAATCGGTAAATCAGTAGGCGCTTCCAATTTTAAATTATGTTGTTGAATAGCAGCATCGTCGAGTTGCTCAAATTTAGTATTTAGAAACTGATATAAATTTTGTTGTGTAAAATCTAAAGCCTTCCCATCAAATACCCAAACACTTTTATGATCCGTATATCGAATCGTTAAAACGACGGCTCCATAATCATTTCCTTGTGTTAAGTATTGAGAGCTAATATTTGGCAATTGGGTTGTTTGTGCTTCGGTTATTACCATAAAAAAAACACTAAAAAGGACAACAAAAAATAGATGTTGAATTTTTTTCATGAAAAATTATTTTGGATGCAGTACTTGTACTGGGAATAGAAAGTAAGGACTACATATATTTAAAAGTGCGTTCGATCGTATAAATTTAGGTGGTGATGAAAAGGGGGGAGTTGTCCTTGAAGGCTGAGTCAAGCCATTGACAGCGATTCAAATTATATAACTATAATTTTTATGCCAAATCGTTTATTCTTTATCATAAATTTCTAGCAACCGTTTTTTTAGCGTGTAGACGGCCTTTGCCGCATAGATGTTGGAGGCATTCACAAAAATGACAATTGCTAGGTCTTTCTCTTTTAGAATACTAGTATGGGAGTAAAAAGTACCTGCACTTCCGTTGTGTGTACTGGTATGAACGCCATTCCGAAACAACCTTGTCCAGCCCATCGCATAATTTTCTCGGCCATAATGCACATAATCATAGGTACTCGCTTTTAGGACATTGTCTTTTCCTTGAAGGCCTTGTAGATGGGCTTGTACAAATTTAGCGTAATCGACAACAGACATACTCAAATCCCCAGAAGGCGCAATAATGTCTTCCATGTGAAACATATTGAGGGCCGTTACCGCTCGTAAATTAGAATCTAAGGGGTTGCTAGAATGATGCCCAAAAGGCTGATTGGGATCGCTATCGGTTGGCCAACCAATGGCGGCATCAATCCCCAAAGGAACCAATACATCGCTCAAAATCGCTTCTTCCCAAGCCGTTTCGCTTACTTTTTCAAGCATTGCCGCCGCAATAGAATAGCCTGCGTTCGAGTAGACGTAACCTGCTTGATTACCCACTTTTGCTGGGTTTTGTTTGAGCAACCATTTGGCAAACAAGCGTCGTTTTTCCATTGGGTTGCCAGGGAAATTAGGCAAACTAGCCAAATCGACGGCACTGGTGAAGGGCTGAATTCTTCCTTTATGACAAAGTAAATCAGACAAACTAATGTCGTGGTAGGTTTTTAAGGCATCGTCTTTCCAATACGGAAAAACATCTAAAATTTTAGTTTCCCAAGTGATAAATTCACTTTCGACTAAGGCGGCAGCCCAATGTGCCGTAATTGCTTTGGTCGTAGAACCCATGTGGAAACGATCTTGCAGCTTTACTTTATCTTTGTGGTTGATTTGTCGAACGCCTGTCACTCCAATCGCTTTAATTTCATTTTTGCTAATAACGGCTGCTGCCATTGCAGGCATATTGTATTGCAAACGTACCTTTTGGAGCAACAAGTCAAGATCTTCTAAATCTCGAATAGCTTTGTTTTGTAATTTAGAGCTTGGATTACAGGCAGATAGAATGTAAATGCTTGTAAGAAATAATAAGAAACGTGTCATAATAGAAAATGATGGAATTTGAATTAAAGGGATGATACGATTGAATTTTTTATGCTTCATAGGTTTTAGCTTTGTGACTCGCTTCGCCCAGGAAAGCGCTGTGCTGTACCTAGTTTAAATGTATTAAAGATACAAAATAAGACTTGAATTGAAATTTTAGGATTAAATGAACCTAAATAATTATCTTCTTTTATAACCTACTTTGATTCAAAAAACGCTAATTTTACGTGCAATTGAATTAAACTTCTTCATTCTCTGCAATCAAATTATGGCTAAGTACATCTTTGTAACGGGGGGCGTGAGCTCTTCTCTTGGAAAAGGAATTATTGCTGCATCTACTGCTAAGTTATTACAAGCACGTGGATTTACGGTCACCATTCAAAAATTTGATCCTTATATCAATGTCGATCCTGGAACGCTAAATCCTTACGAACATGGAGAATGTTACGTAACGGACGATGGCGCAGAAACCGACTTGGATTTAGGACACTACGAACGTTTTTTAAACATTCCAACTTCTCAAGCAAATAACGTAACGACGGGTAGAATCTACCAAACGGTTATTAATAAAGAACGAGAAGGCGCATATCTCGGAAAAACAGTACAAATTATTCCGCACATTACAGATGAAATCAAGCGCAGAATGCAATTGATTTCTAATACTGGGGAATATGATATTGTGATCACGGAGATCGGAGGAACGGTTGGAGACATTGAGTCACTACCCTATGTGGAGGCCATTCGACAAATGCGTTGGGAATTGGGGGCAGACAATTGTCTGGTCATTCACCTGACTTTAATTCCTTATTTAACCGCTGCTGGAGAGCTGAAAACCAAACCAACACAACATTCGGTTAAAGAACTGTTGAGCGCAGGAATACAACCTGATATTTTGGTTTGTCGGACAGAGCATCCTTTGTCTTCAAACATTCGTAGAAAATTATCCTTGTTCTGTAATTTATCGCCCAATGCTGTCATCGAAGCTCGTGATGCGGAAAGTATTTACGATGTGCCGATTTTAATGCTAAAGGAAAAATTGGACATTACGGTCATTTCTATGCTGCGTTTGGCCGATCGTAGAGAGCCCGATTTGAGGAAATGGAAGACGTTTTTGGGACAGATGAAAAACCCTGTCAGCGAAATCCGTGTGGGTTTGGTTGGGAAATACATTGAATTGCAAGATGCTTACAAGTCTATTTTAGAAGCGTTTGTACATGCGGGAGTGTCGAATGAATGTAAGGTGCATGTGGTGCCAATCGCGTCGGAAGAAATTACAGGAAGTAATGTTGAGAAAAAATTCAAGGAATTGAATGGTGTTTTAGTAGCTCCTGGCTTTGGAGAACGGGGTATTGAAGGAAAAATTCATGCGATTCGCTATGCCAGAGAACATGATTTGCCCTTCTTTGGTATTTGTTTGGGCATGCAATGTGCCGTCGTTGAGTTTGCGAGGAATGTCTTAAATTTAGAGGATGCGTCTTCTACCGAAATGGATGAGAAGACTAAAAATCCAGTGATTGGTTTGATGGAATCTCAAAAAGACGTCCATCAAAAAGGAGGAACCATGCGCTTGGGCGCGTATACTTGTCACTTAGAGAAAGATTCAAAAGCCCGTCGCATCTATGGTCGCAAAGCCATTCAAGAGCGACACCGCCATCGCTATGAATTTAATAATGATTATCTAGAAAAAATAAAAGAAGCGGGTTTAATTCCAACAGGCATCAACCCTGATTCTAAATTGGTCGAAGTGGTTGAACTTGCTGAACACAAGTGGTTTGTGGGCGTTCAGTTTCATCCTGAATATAAAAGTACCGTAGAAAAACCGCATCCTTTGTTTGTCGATTTTATTGCGGCTTGTATGAAATAAATAGGACTGTCTGCGATTTTTTCGTAGGCAGTTTTTTTGTTTTAAGGAGTAGGATTTATTTTAATATTAGATAGACCTTGAAATAGGCTGATCCACTAGGAGTAAGGATATAAGAATACAGCTCCTTGTTTTACTCTTTTTTTATCAAACGATAAAGTGCCCTAATAAGCCCTGTTAAAAAGGCGAAAACTTCTATTAAAATAACGGCAACGGAACTATAAATAAACGCAACCAGCAAAATTTCTAAAATCTGTTTTAGTTGCTTATCTGAAAGATCTGTCCATATTTTTAACTTAGGAGAGCAAACTTCAATCCAGTGATCTAAGGTCGTCATGCTATAAATAAAACAGCTGAAAAAGATAAAACTTGCTCCGCTGAAAACGATGGGCCAAGACCATTGGTAGCCTATTCGGCAGACATACCCTGTAATGAAATAAGTGCCAAACATAATACTGATGGCTAAAACTAAACTAAGTAGTTCTGAAAGTACTTGTGGCAGATAAGGGCTAATACATTGTAAGCAAAACACGACGATTAGATACAAGCTAATGATGCTAGAAGCATGTTTTAGATGCCATTGCCAACGAATCAAAATTTGGGGGAGGCTTGCTTTTTTAAATTCGTTGTCTAAGATTTGTTGTTCTTCCAAGGGGAATTTATTTTTGGTGCGATTACGTTTATTAGCTCTGTTGCTGCGTGGTCGTTACACTCCTGAGCGCTTTGCCTTTAGTCAGACAATTTTTTAAGAACAGATTATAGAGTCGTCAGCCAATCCCAAGTAGCTTGCACGCCTTCTTCGATGGAAATATTAGGTTGCCAATCCAATTCTTCTACTGCTTTTTGAATCGAAAGAATGTTCACAGGAACATCAAAACTGCGCCCATTTAAATAAGCAACCCTTGGATTTTTTTGACTTACTTTTTTACAAACGTTTAAGATGTCATTGAGAGAATAGCCCAAGCCAGAGCCTACATTAAATACTTTTTGTGTTCCTTGATAATGCATTCCCTTCGCAATGATTTGCGCCACATCGCTTACATAAATATAATCTCTTACAACGCTTCCATCGCCCCAAATTTCAATGGCTTTATTTTCTTTTATTTTTTGTAACCAAATGCCTATAACGCCTTGATTTTTAGTTAAATTTTGGCGAGTACCATAGGCATTGGCAATTCTGAAAATACCATAATCTAAGCCCTTGTTCTGATAAAAAAAATGCAAATAACGTTCAAAAGCCATCTTGGAAATACCATAAGCCGAAATTGGACGAATCGGATGCGCTTCATCAATGGGCGTATATTGTGGGACTCCGTATAATGCCCCACCTGTTGAGACAAATAGTACTTTTTTGACCTTGGCTTTTACCGCCGCTTCTAACAAATGGATGCTGCCAATAATATTGGTTTGAGCATCATAAATTGGATTTTCAGAAGCAGTTTTGGGAACGGTCGTCCAAGCAATGTGTACAATAATATCTGTGTCTTGTAAGTATTGGAGCATGAGTTGATAATTACCAAAATCGCCCCGAACAATTTTAATCTTAGCTTGTAAATGTTGAATATTAGGATGAATACTAGAACTAGAGGTCAAGACGGTTATTTGATGTCCTTCTTGTAGTAATAATTCTACAATATGAGAACCCATAAACCCCGTTCCTCCTGTTACAAAAACCTTTGCCATAAGTTATTACTTTGAATACACTTCTTGAATCATTTGTTCTAAGACCTCAACCGAATTTTGAATGCCTCTATGTTTAATTGCTGCTGCTCGGCAACGCGTTTGAAGGGTGGTTCGATCTTCCTGCATGAATTTTTTTAAGGCAGCAAATGGAATCGAAAAGTCGCTGGCCTCCAAGCTTTCAAATACAACACCTACGTTCTCTTCTTCTGCCATAATATCATCGTCGGCAATCCCTCGATTTAACAAAAAAGGAATGCCACAAGCTAAGTAATTACCAATCTTAACAGGCGTGCGGTATTTTTGTGAATCCAAAGGAGGAATTGCCACCATGCCCATATCGCAAGCCGAGATGTAACCTTCGATTTCTTCGTAAGGAATTTTATTTAAGACTAAAAAATCAGACTTGGCTAAACCTGCTTCCAAATACGCTTTTTTAACGTCCTCAGAAGGCGTAGGAGAGATGGTGAAAATGAAAATCCTTGGATCAAAGTCAAGCAAGCGTTTACAAAATTCAGCGACTTCTTTTTCATGGTAATAAATGCCATTAAATTTGCCTAAATAAAGCATTGCATAACGGTTTTCTGGAATGTTATATTGTGTTCGGATGCGTTGCCGATCTTTATTGGAAAACGTAAATTTTTGCGTATCCACACTGATTGGAACTCGGAATAATTTTGCTTTAGACGTCCATTTTTTTAATAAATCAATGGTGTGAATCGTGGGTCCCGTGACATAATCGGCACGAGTCGCTTGCAAATATTCTACTTTGCTTAGAATTTTATATTTTAAAGATTTTTCCGACCAAATTCCAAATTCCTTCATATACAAGCTATGCGGTTCAAAACAAAAGACCATTAGTTTGAGGCGCAATAGTCGAGAAATGATGTAGGCATAACCACCAGCAATTGCCAAAAAACCAACAATGATTGTTGTGTTTTCTCTACGCTTGATGCCCCAAATTTTGAAAAACAAACTTATAAAATTCCAAAGTTTCTTGAATAAAATAAATTTGCCGCCACGATAAGGCATCGGATGCCAAAATAAATCTTGCGTTTTGAGTGCTGCTTGAATGTTGGCTTGTTCTTCGGGAGAAAGGGCGTAAGCAACTTGTTCTTCGGTGACAATGTGGTAGCGGTATTGCTGTCCAGCAGCTTTTTGATGCCCTAAAATATATTGATACATCAGTCCATTAAACAAAGGATCTTTGAAGCTGTGCGAGGCACAAATAATAATGGACGGTTTTTGTTTGGATGAATCCATGAATTAGTATAAAAGTTAAGATAAATCTAAGAAAAAACTTTCTTAAAAAGCTTGCCAATAGTAGCGGGATAAATCAAAATGGCTTTGAGTATATATTGCACTCCCTTGAGCTTATTTTGACCGTCGCCCCACCAAGAAGCGCCCATAATTAGATACATATTGGCAAAACATTCGTTGCGAAAGGCTTTGGATTTGAATAAACCATGTTCCTCCGCACGTTGATAAGACAATAAGGCATCTTTTTCCATGACAGGAATGTTGCTGTGCATGTTGTTGTCGTGCACTCGATACCACCAAGTAATTGTTGGAACACGTCCAATTTTATAGGCATTGGCTACTCGAAAGAAAAATTCTTGATCCGCAGCATTGGAGAGTTCTACATCAAACCCGCCAACTTTTTCTACGACGGCTCGTTTGACTAAGATGCTGCTTGGTGTAGGAATACAAGTACCATTCCAAGACAATAAGTCCTCTAAAATATAGCCTTCCTTCCCGCTTTTGCTTGCTCCAGTTAGTTTAGAATCCCCATCCATAATCGCCATGTCAGAATGAACTAATCCCAGTGCTGCATCGCTTGCAAATTTCGCCAATTTTAACTCCAAATTAGTTGGCAGCCAAATGTCATCGGCATCCAAAAAAGCGATAAAAGTACCTTTAGAAAGTCGATAACCATGATTTCTGGCAGACGAAACGCCTCCGTTTTCTTGTCTGATATACTGAATGCGAGCATCTGAATCCGCAATCGGGGCAATTACCTCCGCTTGATTGTCAGGAGAGCCATCGTCTATGATAAGCAATTCAAAATTTGTATGCGTTTGATCTAGAACGCCTTGGATGGTCTCTTTGATGTATAGCCCTGCTTTGTAGGCTGGAATGATGACAGAAACGAAGGTGTCTTTCATGAAAAAGTGTAGATAAGGAACAGCAAAAAACTGTTTATTTTTTAATTAAAGAATGGATTTCTACCTGTTGATTGTATTCCAGTCGAACATAATAAATTCCTGTGGACGATTGACGCCAAATTAAGCGTTTCTTCTTGATTGTTGGTCGTTTTAGTGAAAACAACTTGCTCTAGAGGATTAATTACTTGAATTTTAGTTGTAATGGCTCCCTTGTTCAACTGAATTTGGCGACGATGTTGCTCTATTTATTGACTGTTCCTTAGTTCCAGTTCAGTGAGTATTTGCTCAATTAAAAAAGGGTAACTGACCGAAGCGAAAAAAGCATCTAAATAAGCTTGATCTATGACAATTTCTCCTGCTAATACTGCTTGAATTTTTTTTATAAAATGCTCTTTAGACGTGCTTTTTACCAAACCTTTATCTATCAAATGTTCTAAATCGGTTGCAATAGAAGTAATGCTAACTTTTCCTTGTGCAAGGTAATTTAAAACTTTTAAGGGAGTTCCTTTTAAGGATTCTATATTAAAATCATAAGGGACAATACAAACGTCTGAATTGGAGACATAATATTTGAGCAGGCTTGCCTTTTGAGCTCCTTCTACGAATACATTATCTAATTTTTCAAGGGCTTTAAACTGTTCTTGTTTGGCTGGTAGAGTCAATTTATTAGGACCGACCAAAACTAGTTTTTTATGCTTGAATGTTTGTGCGATAGCGATTAATAGCTCAATATTATAATAATCATTGATGGTTCCTATTTTTAGAATAGACCCTTTAAATTTGTTGTAAGACTGGTTTGTCCGCTCGTCGAGTTCAAATTCGTCAGAACTAATTCCATGCGGGATGTATAGAACGGCTTTTTTATTTAATTTCTGATAATAAGATTGGTATCGTTGGAGTACGGTAACCACCAAGTCCGCTTTTTGGGCTAACAAAGGATCTGAAAAAATATGGTCAAAAGGATCTGTAATATGATAGATTTCTTTGACGGGAATACGATTGAAAGAAGGGCTTAGGTGCACAAACCTAAAGGGATCAAATTTCCACCAAAGGATAGGCAAGTTAGAGGGAGGAAGGGCTTTGTATATTTTACGTTCATTGATGGAGTCGTTTAAGCGTAAGGCTATTTTTTTGGACCCTCTCAAGGGGAATTTATTGTTATAATCTATCGTGTATAAATTTGCTTTTATGGGGTTGATCTGAATTTTATTAGAAAATAAATGCCCGATAGACCAACCCGTAGGAGCATTGATAAAATAGACTTCATGCCCTAATTTGGATAGTTCATTGGCATAATGCTGTTTCGAAAACCAAATGTCTCCCCAAGGTTCGTTGGAGGTGATCAATATTCTATATTGTTGTTTGGGCTGCATGGTTTATTTGATGTAAGCTAGGATGCTCTCTTTGGTAAATAATTTTCTTAACTCGGATTTGAAGCCTTTGAAAGAAGGGGTTGATTTTAGAAGGTATTGGTATTGTTTATAGTTGCTGGATAACTTTTTAGTTGAAAAAGCAAGACGATAGGAATGTAAGCGAGTAAAATGAATCAGTAGGGTCGTAATTTGACGTTCAGAAAAAGTTCCTTTAAAAAAGTAGTAACATTTATACACCTCATCTAATAGACCAACTTTGTTGTAGCCCCAATCTTTTTCATTAAAACTATTGACCCTAGTTTTGTATTGAGGATTGTAAATTCCTGTCCATTTGCTCAAGGAATAGGCTGTGAAATATAAGAAAAGATAAGGCGTTCGATGTTCTTGCTGATTAAGATAGCCTTCTAATAAGCCTTCGTTTTTGCATAAAATGCCTGACATTTGATGTCCCCAATGCGAACATTCCAAAACGGCTTCAAAACCAGGTTGCACTACTTTTTCAGCATGATCTCCTCGGACATCTTTCGTTTGTCCATCCGAAAAGACAGATAAAATACCAGGGATCACGCAACCTAAGTCGGGGTGTTTCGCAATAGAATCACAACAATAGTTTAGATAATCAGGGGCTAAAAAATCATCGTCGCCAAGAAATAATACAAATGGACTACTTGCCTTGGATAAAACCGCTACGGCATTCGGCTCTAAGCCAATGTTAGTGTCATTTCTGTAATATTGTACCTGTAGCCTAGGGTCTTTGTTATCTAAAAAAACTTGTACAAATTGCGCTGTTTGGTCTGTGGAACAATTATCGGAAACGATAATTTGAACGCTATTCCATAAGTCATTGTTTCCAATTTCCTTTTGCAGTGCTTCTAAGTTTGCTAGAGTATCTTTGGCTCTATTATACGTTGGAATAAGGATGTCAATTAGCATGATAAATGTTGATAAGGCTGTTTGTTGTTGGAATAAGGAGCTTTAATGAAGGGGCTAAAAAATCAACGGAGTATTAAAATAAATAGCGTTCATTTTTACAGCGTATTAAGTCGTCGCTTTAAAATCAGCCCAAGCTTTATCTTTCTGTGATAAGTTAGGTTTAAAAGTCAACCATTGTAGCTTAAACGTTGGATCGTTCCAACGCAAGCCCTGCTCGGAAGAAGGCTCGTATACATTATCAGAATAATACAACACATCGGTGTTTTCTTCCAAAGTTAGGTAGCCTGTTGCAAACCCTCTAGGAATCAAAACGCCCATGTCAGGACTGCCCAAGGTAATTGTACCTGTTGTTTTAGGGCCAAAGGGCGCTTGTCGCAAATCTACAAAAGCCAACTGTATCCGTCCATTCAAGACCCGAAAAAACTTTGACTCGGCAAAGGTTCCTGTTTGATAATGCAAGCCTCTAAGTATGTTCTTTTCTTTGTTTTGTACAAAATTAACCTGCTTGATTTTATATTGCTCTAAAGCAGTAGCTTGTTGGTTGAAGAGTTTGATGAATCCGCCTCTTTCGTCAAAAAAAGCAGGGCTTTTAAGGACTTGTACATCTTCTAATAAGGTCTTAATTTGCTCCATAATTTATGTCTTAATTTTGAGGTGTACTGCTATCTTCAATCGTTCGAAAATTTATTTTGGTTGTTTGACAATTTTTGCATTAATAAGAAAAAGTAAGCTTTGGAATTAAAATTTTTAGACATTAGATCGCTTCGCTCTTAGATTTTAGATATTAGACTAAAAGTTGATAATCAATAATTTAGTCTAAGAGCGCAGCGATCTAAAATCTAGTATCTAAAATCTAAAAATCAGCTAAGAGCTATCTGTTATTTAAATATTTGGCAAAAATTGTCAAAGAACCTTTATTTTTTGTTAACAAAAAACAAGCAAGTACCAAAGGATGGACGTCTAGCAACAACCCATTTAAACGGTTCGATTAAAAAATCAACGGAGTACTATAGAGTACTATACAATAGAATATACTCTTTAATACCTTGTTCTAGACTAATTTGGGGGGCAAAATTAAAACAATTTTGTAGACGAGAAGTATTTAAGGCTAAGTATTTCATACTGACATCTCTTTTATCTGCTGTCCCAAAGGTAACATCTGGTTGTATCCCAAGTTCTTCTTTCACGACTTGAAGTACTTTTTCAATCATGTCCCGAACGGGGAGTACCTGAGGCGTAGTTAGGTTGAAAATACCCGACTCGTTGACGGATAGATTGTTCGCTAAGAAATGAGTAATGTCTCGGATGTGGGTATATTGACGCTCTTGCGTGCCAGCCGTAAAACTTAAAGGCTCTTTTTGGAGACTACTCTGAATAATATAAGGAATTAAACGCTTGTTATTCTCCGTTGCCCCATAAATATTCGTCAATATAAAGTGTTGAAAAGTAAAGGGTAGGTTGTTTGGATTCCGTAATTCTGTATCAACAAAACGAGTGAGTAGATTTTTTGCCGTACAATAGGCATTCGGTAAAGGATTGGTATGTGTGGCTAACTCTTTTTCGCTATAAGAACGCTCTTCTTGATGGTTGCCAATTTCAAAATAAGAACCAAAAGTAATTAACTTTCCAGTATAAGCAGCGTCTTTTAAAGCAGTTGCTAGGCGAATGGGCTCAAAGGCATTGAGCTCATAAATTTGTGCGTTGTTGTCTTGATGCTTTGGTTGTATTCCTGCCCCTGCACAATAATAGAGGACATCAAAAGTGCTTAAATCGGCATAGTCCAAAGGATTCTTAGGATAATTGTAACAAGTCCAAGAGAGACTTGGCATCCGATCAAAAGAATTAATTCTACTAAATAAATGCAAGTCATGTTTGCCTTCTTTTAGTTCTGAAATTAGTGTTTTTCCTAGAAAGGATGTCGCTCCAATAATAGCAATTTTCATAACTGAATGGTCTAAATTGTGATTAAAATGAACGTTATTTTTATGACTAAGTTCAACGTTTTTTTATAGATAATAAAGTTCTGTTCGGAATATTTTTATAAATTCTTGTCTTGAAAAATAAAATATTACTTTTGTTTTTGATTTTTGCTTGGTTTTTGCTCTAGTATTTTTAATAAGAGTA
>CACVAQ010000276.1:0-2549 GCA_902727865.1 uncultured Aureispira sp.
CCCAAAAAAACTAATGAAGATTCAACTCCAAAGTCCCCAAACAAACTGAAAAGCCAATAACAGCAATTAATAAACCAGAAAGAACTAATGCAGCTCCTATGTTGCGTGCTTCTCCTTTGTTGAAGATGGCCATAAAAATTCCGATGAAAAATACCCCTACTGCATGCATGTAGGCCAATACAGTTCCTTCAATGGCAGCATCGTTGCCAGAGGTGGCATGAATTAAGAGCGTATAAAGCACAAAAATTAGTAAATTGAGGCTAACTACTTTTCCTACTGTATTCATAAAATTCTTTTAATGGATGAGCCTATTTACTAGGTATAATTTCCTCTTGAATAACTTTTAATTTCAACTTTAGGCCATCATTTCTATAAAACAAATTCATCGTTTCAAACGGAATGACTTTGCCATCCGTATCGACAATATGCACACAAGATTTCTTGATGGCTCGCACGTCAAAATCATAAGCGTCCATAAAGTTCATGATAATAATTCTAAACAGATTACTATAATTCAACTCTGGAGCGACAATATTCGGCAAACAACAAAGCAAGTCGTGAAAACCTTCTTGAACCGTATCAACCGATTGTGCCGTACTAAAGACCTCCAATATTTTTCCTTTTAAGACCTCATCGTGTTCGTAGACAATCGTGTTTTTAGAGTTATTGAGCAGCGCTTCTGGATCGATCAAACTCGTCAAAGGAAAGACTTCGCCTGCTGCTTTTAAGGCATAACCCATCACCAGAGCATCTGGATTACAAGGGACAGGAATCAAATCATTGGGCTTGAAAACGGGAGCTTGCTCTAATATTTTTCGACGAATTTCTGTGTTCGTCAAGCGATCTTTACTAGGGTCAAATTCTTCTAAACGGCCACTAATTTGTATCGGTTGAAAGGTAACCCCTCGAACACATTTTTGTTCTAAGGCATAGTGGATGATTTTGCCAATTTCATCGTCATTTAAGCCTTTTTGAAGGGTAACAACTAGCGTTGTGGATAGATTGAGTGTATTGAGGTTGTCCAAGGCTTTTTGGCGAATCTTGGTCAAGTCTTTACCTCTTAGTTTTAATAAAGCTTCTGGCTTGAAAGAATCAAATTGCAGATAAATCTCAAAGCGAGGCATATAAGTCGCCAAACGCTTGGCAAATTCAAAATCAGTTCCAATACGCAAGCCATTGGTATTGAGCATTAAATGTTTTATAGGCTTCGATTTGGCTAAATCTAGAATCTCAAAAAACTGTGGATGAATCGTAGGCTCTCCGCCACTAATTTGAACCACATCAGGTTCTCCTTCGCTGGCAACGATGGCATCCAACATCATTTCAATCTCTTCTAAGCTGCGATGACTGCCACAAGTAGGAGAGGAACTAGCATAACAAATTGGACAGGTCAAATTACAGCGATCGGTAATTTCTATCAAGGTTAAGCAAGAATGTTGCTCGTGATCTGGGCAGATTCCACAATCGTAAGGACAGCCATACTTGGTTTCTGTATGTGGTTTTATAGGATATTCAGAGGCCTTGTTGTAATTTCTAATTTGCTTGTAATAATCGATGTCATCCGCAATAAGCACCTTTTGATGGCCATGATTTTTGCAATGTTTACTCAAATAGACATTCCCATTTTCAAAGATAACTTTAGCATTAATGGTTCTGTGACACTCGTTGCAAAGGCTCTGTGTATGATCGTAATAAATATAGTCTCGCATAAATTTATGAAGTAGTTGAAGGGTTTGTACTAGACGTAGGGTTTACTTTTGTTAAGTCTTTGGGCTTAAAAAAGAGGCGATAAAACGTTCGACCATAATAAAGCATTCCAAGTAAAGCCGTAATTTGAATGGTACTCAAACCAAATGAAAACTTATAACCTGGTTTGATAAAGTCAATTAAAAAACGGAACATAAAATAAGCCATTAAGAAAAACTGAAAGCGAATACCTTCTTTAAATTTAAGCCTTTTTTCAAGAGTGACAAAAGATAACCAAAGGATTCCTAAAAATAACATTTCGTACAAAGCAATAGGATGGCGTAGTATATTCTGATCCTCATCGCCCAAATACATCGCCCAAGGCAAGTCCGAAGGGATGCCATAGGTTTGCTCGTGAATTCCCATAGAAAGGCAGCCAATCCGACCAATAATCATTCCTAACAAAAGAGGATAGACAAATAAATCACCAGAAGATTTTTTTTCTCCAATTATTTTTTTTGCAATTTCTACACAAATGACACCGCCAAACAAAGCCCCCAAAATCGTTTTGTGAGAATAGAAATAAAGCAATGGATTTTTAGCACTAAAAAGGGCAGAAGGTTGTTCTAAACTACCTACCAACCTAGAGAATACCAAAGCGCCAAAGGTGGCGGCAATGAGTATCCAAAGTCGATTGGGCTCAGAAATAACATCTTGCTGTTTTCGACGCAAGTATAAAAAAAATTGAAAGCCAATTCCAATTCCTAAGACTTCAAAAACAACATGTGCTAGAATACTGAATGGACCAATTTTGAAAATCAAGGGAAAGGTAATATCCATATGAAGGGTGTTTTTTCTTAGTT
>CACVAQ010000276.1:2649-4680 GCA_902727865.1 uncultured Aureispira sp.
ATTAAATGTTTGCATAACATCAGTTAGTTAATCTTTCTTAAAAAGAATGGGTTCGCCTCGTTTTCTTAGAATCGCATCATAAAAAGCTTGTAAATAGCTATACATAGTACTAGGTAAGTAAGTAGTATTTAATTTAAAACTATACGCAATTTGAACGGCTTCGCCTATAATAGAAGCACTATAACTAAACTGTCCTGCTTTGTTCGGCAAGAGAACAATTTCTGATTGAGGCAAGGTCTTAACACTGTAGCCTTTCGGAATTTCAATCGTTAAGAGCACACTCTTTTTCTTAGGCAAAGAAAAGTGAATAGGATAGGTTCTGGTACTCGCCTCAAAGGGGTTTTCTTCTAAATTACCCATATAAACAGGCGTAAAGCTAGCCGTTTTAGGACCTAGTTGATAACAAGACTTTAAGCGAATGGATAAATCCAATTCTACCGCTTTGTTGTTCTCTTCAATATATTTAACGCTCCCCGATTGGATCAACAATTTTTTGTTGTCTAATTCTAGGCGTTTGAAAAAACGGAGTTGGTTGCCCGCCTCTTGCCAATCTTGGCGCAATTGATAAGCGGCATAATCTTTTGCTACATATTTTAACGTTCCAGTAGCTAAACCCATTTCATCCAAGGCTATTTTTGCTACAAAACTTTCAATTTCTTTCTTTTTACTAGGCAAATCGATCAACTCAGAATAAGTCCCTAGACGCAGCGCTTGCCCGTTCAAACAGTATTCTGGTAAGAGATCCAAGGTCCCAAAAGGATCTGTGGCATCGAGAAAATGTACGGTCTCATCTTCAAATTCTATTCCTGCAACAACATAATTAAAACTACGAATAGATGGTTTTTGAGGATTGATTAATCCATGTGATCGAGTACTTAAAAGAACTGGAAAGGCTTTTAAGCCTGCTTTTTTTAAGGCACTAACTAAGAGTAAATTGATGTCGGTTACATTACCAACTCCTTTCTTATAAATAGATTGTAAGGTAGCCGTATTAACTAAGCCTAGGATTCGATTCCAGGTGACTTTATGTTGAATATGCTCGTATACGGCCAATGATTTTTCTTTGGGCTGTTCTAAGCCGACGACTAAATTGGCAATATCCTCTTCGAGAAAATCGCCTTCCATGACGCGCCCACCAAAACAACCACTATTCAATAATTCTTGCCCTACGTTTTCCCAAGTATAAGCGACTTGTTGTTGCACATTGTGCGCTTCTCGGTATCCTATAAGATTAAAGGTTAAAAAGCCTAGATAATTTAAAGGAGAAAAAATATAAGGTTCTATAGAAAAGGCAGGAATATTGACTCCTCTAAACTCTTGATGGATTAGGGCATATTGATTAAGTTGCCCTGGGGTCGTTGTCGTCGTTTGTTCTAAAGGAGCATAGCCATTTATTACTACATTATAATCTATAAAATCAGGATACGAAAAATGATAAAAACAAGAGCGAGTGGGAATGTTGGATTGGAAATACCAATTGTGTAAATTATATAAGTAAGGACTTCGGATACTATATTGAATATCAACTATACTACCGATGGAAACATCTTTTGCGGTGTAGTATAAAATGTGGTAACTTTTATTTGATTTATCAATGATAAGGTCTTTTTCTTTTAGAACTGACTTGATGACTTTTCCATTGTCTAGATTATAAGTGGTCACTACAAAATGAGTTACTTTATCAATATTTAAGTTGCCATTGATACGAAGAATTATACTGTCACGGGTATATTGTACGCCTTCTTTTTTATAAATTTTAAGACGATATTTATGTGTTAAATCTGCTTTGTAACCTTCTTGGTTGGGAATGTCATCAGAGTGAAAAATTCGAGTGATGCATTCTTTGTATAAATAGGCAGCGACCGCACTAGAATCTTTCTGATAATGTGTCGTTTCTAAATCTGCTATTCTTGGGTTTTTGACTGTTCCTTTGTTTTGAGCAAAACAAACATTTGTAAAAATAAATAGGGCAAAAAGTAAAATTATTTTCATATTGATATGAATTAGCTGTGTACAGGACAAAAGTTTTTT
>CACVAQ010000277.1 GCA_902727865.1 uncultured Aureispira sp.
ACAATCGGCGACAAGCCTCCATTAATAGAAAAGGTCGTAGAGAATTTGGTCATAAAAATGTAGATGGCAGACAAGCCAAAACCAATCACCAAATGCCAAGCCATTCCGCCCCGCATTTTGCGAGAAGCGATAGAGAAGCCGATTAGGGTTAAGATGAAAATGGAAAAAGGATCGGCACTGCGTCGATAACGTTCTACTTCAAAAACCAAGGTTCCACCAGTTCCTTTTGCTTTTTGCTTGTTGATGAATTTTATGAGTTCATCCGTGGTCATATTATCCTTCTGATTGTCTCGCTTCACCAAGTCGGTGATGTACAAACCGATGGTTGTATCTATATATTCTTGTAGCGGCATCTTGACCACATTGTCTTTAAATTCAGAAACTTTGTCTCGTTTTCTAATCCCTGATAAACGCCAATGATTGGGCGGTTTCATCAAGCGAACTTTTGTGGCCGTCCAAACAGACGTTCGGTGTAAACGAGAGCTATCGTGTTTGATCCAAGCAAATTGACTTCCTGTGCTATCATAACGATTAAATCCTTGCAAATAGAATTCCTCATAAGGGCTCGCCGCAGCGTGAAAATTCCCTGCATTACCAACATAATTATGTTTATAAATATAAGTATTTTCAAACATAGTTCGAGTCGTATTGGACTGCGGAATCAAATTGTGATTACCATAATAATGCAAGCCTGCGATAATACTAGCCCCCATGAGATAAGGCACCAACAAACGATAATGATTGACCCCGTTCCCTATCATTGCAATAAACTCTGAATTGGATGCCAGTCTAGAAGTAAAAAAAACAACGGCAATCAGATTGTACAAGGGAAATATCAAACTATTCAGAAATGGAATAAAATTCAAATAGTACTCAAAAACTACTTGATAAAAAGTGGGGCCTCCTTCTTCCAAGAAATCGTTGATCTTCTCTGCTGCGTCAATCACAACAGAAAGCATGGAGGAAAGTAAGACGATAAAAAAAAAGCTCCCCAAATATCGTTTTAATATGTATCGGTCTAGTATTTTCACAATTAAAACTTGGGCTTTGGTTTAGTAATATTAGGTTTTTTAAGGTAAAATGGCTCAAAATAAGCAACGTCTACTGTTTGCTCTGCTTGATAAGCCAAGTAAGCCAACCACGATAGATGTTTAGAAGAGGGCAATTGTACGGTGCTAATTTTTAAAGGGCTTGTCGTACAAATATCTTGGTATTTTTCAACGGCATCGCCCACCAAAACAATTTCGTCTATTGCGGGATGTTCTAATAAGTCGTCAAAAGTTGTTGGCGCTAAGGTAGCAAAATAGGGCGCTTTCAAGATTTCATAATCTGCCGTATAAACACCAACATAAGCGTCCATTCTTCGAGCATCCATTAAGGCAACATAAGCAGCTTTGGGATTGTAATAATCTTGAATCGCACCAAAAGCTAAGGCTTTTAGGGTATCTATCGCAAGCATCGGTTTATCCAGCGCATAACAGAGTCCCTTAGCGGTAGAAATACCTATTCGCAGCCCCGTATAAGAACCTGGTCCTTTGCTCACCGCAATTGCATCTAATTCCTGCAAGTTAAGATTGGCCATCTGCATTACTTCTTGTATAAACAAGGTTAATTGTTCTGCATGTCCAGATTGGCTCTGTACTTCTCGAACAATCCAAGGTTGTCCATCTTTGCTCAAACAAACGGAACAACTTCGTGTTGCGGTTTCTATGCTTAGTATTTTTATTGCCACGATTCCTTATCTCTTATTGAAATTATTAAAAATTGTTTTTTTCATGCGCTTTTGCTAGCGAATGAATTGATTCTGTCAAAGATAGCCTATTCAAAGAACTTTTAAAATGCTAGCAATAAAAAAGAACGTTAATGTATATAATACGCCCTTGATTCCTTCACTACGTTTGTTAGCTCGCTTTGCTCGGTTCATGAGCGCTACGCTTTAGTTCGCTGTACTTCCTTCGGGTTTTCAACGGAGTACTGTGTATAGGCTGTCTTAAATTTTAAAACGACTAATTTTGTCGATCTACGTCCTTATCATTTTTATAAAAAAGCGGCTTTGAGTAGTTAATGACCGTAAAAAATTCGCTTAATTTGTGGAAACACCTTTCTTGAATTTTATTTTTTTATGCTAAAGATAAAGTTTGGTTAGTTTTTTGATTTACAGGTTTAATACATAAGTTTCTTTAGAAGTTACTTGATATTATAAATCACACACATTTGTCAAAAAATCATACATCTTAATTGGGTTGATATTTCCTTTTTGTACATTTATGCTTTTCTTTTTATAAGAATTATTAACGAGCAAAACTGTCTAAATATATTTGTACCTTTCGCCCCAAAAAGTTCCAAAATCATTCATTTAACACAAAAACTAATTATAACAATGCGACTATTTACACTTATTGGACTCCTATTGACCAGTATTGTATCACATGCTCAAAAAGATACGGTTTACACCTCTGTTTCAGATACCTCTGGGGCACTCAAATTTGAAAATGTTATTCACCTTGACCTTAGTAATCAAAATTTAACAGAACTCCCCGCTGAACTATTGCAATGTGTTAATATTGAAAAATTAAATCTTTCTAATAATAATTTAGAAAGTTTGCCAGAACAACTGATTGCGCTAAAGAAATTAGAAATCTTGATTTTAGATAATAACTCTCTAGAATCCTTGCCTAAAACATTCAAAAACTTTAAAGCGATTAAAGAGGTCTATCTTAATAATGCCATCAAAGCGAATAGCATTAGTACTATTTTTGGCATGTTTATCAAAAACCCCAAACTGACAAAGATAGAGCTTAGGAATAATGAAATTTCCGCTTTACCCAACAACATCAAGTCGCTTAAGGCGCTCAAACATTTAGATCTTGGACAAAATTTATTGGTCCACTTACCAAACAACATTGCTAAAATGTTAGCCTTACATACGATTATATTGTCTAATAACCCAGAACTAGATTTTGAGGTCTCCTTTGATAATATTTCGCAGATCAAGACCTTAAGAAAGATTGATATTTCTAATAATGGATTAATTGAAATTCCAAAAAAAGTAATGGACTGCCGTTACATTGCCACCTTAGATATATCCAACAATAAAATTACAGAGTTGCCCGATAGAATGACACAACTCATTCGTATGAAGACCCTTAATGCCGAAAATAATGAAATCGCAACGATTTCTAACGCATTTTCTTTGTTAGAAGGTTTGCAAGTTTGGAAAATGAACAACAATCAATTGACCACTTTGCCTGAAGGGATCAATGCGATTGCCGAATTAAGAGTATTGGAAGCACACAACAACCCATTAACTAGTGTTCCTGAAAATTTGCGTAAACTAAAGAGTTTAGAAACACTAGATTTAGGAGGAAGTACTTTAACAAAACTTGGTTTTAATGTTGGAAGTTTAAGAACCTTGCGTTATTTAGATTTAAGTAGTTCGATTGAAGACTTAAAGCTTGAGAACCTTTCTACCTTGAAAAAATTAACGTTTTTGAATTTATCTGGCATACAAGGCTTGTATACATCAGACGCTTGGACTACCATCGCTAGTTTGTCTACGATAAAAACACTTCAATTAAACCAAACGGGGCTTGAAACCTTGCCTGAGGACATGAGTACTCTGAAGCATATAGAACACCTGTACCTAAATGGCAACAATGACTTGAAGATCATTCCTGAATCTATTGGAGCCTTGGCGAACTTAAAAACCTTGAGTCTTAATGGTTCTTCGATTTCAAATATTCCTAGTAAGATTCAGAACTTAAGTCAATTGGAGGTGCTCTCTTTAGCTCAATTAGGGGCCCTAGATATCAATGCGACCTTAACCAACATCATTCCTTTAGAATTACTAGAATTAAACTTGACGGGCTCTACTTTAGAGAACTTTCCAAGCGAAATTCCTGTTATTAAAGCTAAAAAAGTCATCTTAACGGATGCTAAATTTGATAAAAAAATGCTGCTTTATGTAAAAATGGCTTGGCCCAATGCGGAAATTATTACGGAATAGTTTTTTGGGTTCTTTGACCCTTTTTGCCAGCCCATAAAAAATAGCTTAGGCTTTACTATTTTAGTCGTAAGTCTTAAGTACTAAGTTTTAAGTAAAAAAATTGATAGTCAATTATTTACAACTTTACACTTAAGACTTACGACCAAATAACACCTACTGTTATGAAAAAGAAAAGAGTCCGCTGTGGCAAAAATTAGCTACGGGGAGTCTTTGAGTTGTCAAAGAACCGTTTTTTTTAAGGCAACAAGCACTAGAGATACTAAGTATTTTAAATACTACTTGTTATCTCTAGTGCCCTTGCCAATTCTTTACCTTACTCTTAATACTCGTTTCGTTTATGCAAAAGATTTGTTCCAAGTGTCAAAACACCTTTGTTTGTCATGCCACTGACATTAAAAATTGCCATTGTTCTAGTGTTCCATTAAAAGAAAACACCTTAAAAAAATTGCACGTAAGTTATAAAGACTGTTTGTGTGAAGCTTGCTTAAAAACGTTTTATGTCAATCCATTATCTACGGATAAAATAGGCTAGTTTGCTCTATAGCCCCTATTTAACAGTGCCGCTAAATATAGTATAATAAACCCTGTCACAAAAAAAGGCAGCCTGTTGCCAGACTACCTTTTTATAAATTATTATTATAATCCTTATAACAAAGCAATTCCTACGCTAAG
>CACVAQ010000278.1:0-2690 GCA_902727865.1 uncultured Aureispira sp.
CTGATTACTAGGTGTTTACTTTTTAAAGTATTTTTTTTGGAACTTAATTAGGGCAAATGAGGACGAATCCGTACTTTTGCACACGAAATTAACTAGACGATCACTTGTTTACTTACGTTAAATATAGTTAAAGTACCTTCTCTATATTTAATTACAAGAAAAATTGTGCTGGAGAAGACTCAAAAACACTTCGTTTAGATTATTGCTCCAAAAGTGGTACACAATATGTATATACCAAATAGAAAGATACTTTTATCTTTAGATCAAAAAAAGATAAGGGCTTAAGATAAGCTGTTCGGATGAATGAATAGAAGGCAGTTTATAGATAACAACAGATTATAAATTACACATTAAATTTAAAAAGAACCAAGATGAAGAATGTCTTAAATCTATTATCAGTTTTGACCGTGATTGCATTTATGGCATTGGGTACTACTGCCAATGCTCAAAAAATAGCTTATGTCGATTCTGACGCAATCGTTCCTGAAATGCCAGCGTACAAGCGTGCAAAATCAGAAGTGGAAGCTTATGGAAAGCAATTGCAAAAAGTGTTAGAAGGAAAGCAAAAAGATGCTCAGACTTACTATCAAGAAATTATGAAAAAAGCACAGAATGGTGACTTGACTCCTAAGCAAGAGCAAGATGCTCAAGCTAAATTGCAAAAAATGCAAGAAGATCTTCAAAAAGAAGCGGCTGATGCAGATCGTAAATTAGCTGCTAAAGAAGGCGAATTGACAGAGCCACTTTACAAAGAGTACAAAACGGCTCTAGAAAAAGTAGCAAAAGCAAATCAATACAACTACATCCTAGACAAAAAGATGTTATTGTACTCTGATGGTGGTATTGATGCTACAGAAAAAATTAAAACAGCTTTGGGTATTTCTTGGTAAATTTCCAAAACGTTATAAGATATTTAAAATTATAGTCCCTTTTGCGAAAGGGACTATTTTTGTTTATATTAGATGCTAGTGTCGTACAAAAAATGCACGAACGATTAATTTATCGTAGGATCTAAAGTATTCCTGTTGTCCTGTACTCAGAATTAAAAGATATATATGAAAAAGTACCTCCAAACTAAATGGCTTTTACTCTTATTAATTGGTGGTGGTGTCGCATTGGCTACCAGTGGCCGTTTTTTGAAAATTTCTCAAAGCATGGAGAACTTTGCAGCTGCCTATCGTATTATAAACAATCAATATGTAGATGAAACAGATCCCAATCAACTGATGCGTATTGGTATTGATAGTATGTTGGGACATATGGACCCTTATACCAATTATTTTTCTGAAGCGCAGATGGTGCAAGTGAGAATGGGCGTAAAAGGAGGCTGGGATGGCATTGGTATTGAACTGACCAAAAACGACGGACAGATTGTTATCAAAGAATTGATAGAAGACACACCAGCAGAAAAAAATGATCTGCGGGTAGGGGATGTCTTGCTGAAAATTGATGGAACGGTCTTAAAGGATCGAAAAATAGAAGATGTTTCACAAACCTTGCAGGGGAAAGCTGGAACGAAGGTAAGCATAGAAGTGATGCGCCCTTCAACGGGAAAGGTTAGAGAGTTGCTGATAGAGCGAACCAACGTAACGAAAAAAAATGTGCCTTATTATGGTATGTTGGACGACGAGACGGGCTACATTGTTTTGACTACGTTCTCTCAACGAGCAGGAGGCAATGTACAAGATGCCTTCAAGGCTTTACAAGCAGAATACAACCCTAAACAGGTGATTTTGGACTTACGAAATAATGGAGGGGGCTTTTTGATTGAGGCGGTTAATATTTGCAATATATTTTTAAGCAAGGGCAATGAAATTGTTTATACGAGAGCTAAGATTCCAGAATGGGATCGTTCGTTTAAAACCTTGAATACACCAATTGATACGGAAATACCCTTGATTGTTTTGATGAATGGAGGTTCTGCTTCTGCGTCTGAAATTGTCGCTGGTGCTTTGCAAGATATGGATAGAGCGGTTTTGTTAGGGCGAAGCTCTTTTGGTAAAGGTTTGGTTCAAAATACGAAAGATATTGGATATAGCTCTAAGGTTAAATTGACAACAGCGAAGTATTACATTCCTAGTGGTCGTTGTGTGCAAGCCTTAAATTATAAGAATGGTGTTCCTGTAAAAGTAGCCGATTCTTTGCGTCAAGAATTTGTGACTAAAAGTGGGCGCAAGGTTTATGATGGCAAAGGCTTAGAGCCTGATTATAAGGTGGAGGAAGCGGAAAAAAGTGTTTTGTTGAAAGCCTTAATTCAAGAAAATCTCATTTTTGATTATGCAAATAGATATAGAGAGGAGCACGATTCTATTGTCCCAGCAAAAGAATTCAATTTGTCTGAGCAAGCTTTTGATGACTTTGTGTTGTCTGCAACAGAAAAGTGGCTGAATTATAAAACGAATACAGAAAAGGCCTTAGATAAATTAGAAAAAAAAGCGCAACAAGAAAATACTTATGCTGATTTAGCGACTCAATTTAAACAGTCCAAAGCTAAAATTAAAGCAGAAAAAGTAACGAGTTTTGAAAAAAATAAAACGGAAGTAAAAGAATATTTGGAGCAAGAAATTGTTGGTCGTTATTATTATATGACAGGACAAGTAGAAAATCGTTTGGCTCGAGATACAGATGTTGCCGAAGCAATAAAATTGTTTAAAGACAAAGAGCGTTTTGAGAAATTATTAAAACCTTAG
>CACVAQ010000278.1:2790-4664 GCA_902727865.1 uncultured Aureispira sp.
CCTTAGCCAAACGTTTTAGAACGAATCTTCCAATCGAAAATAATGCTGCTATATGAAATTGATACATCAATTAAAAAATAAAACAATACTTGGTTTAGTCCTCGTATTTGGACTATTTGGTATTTCTACGGAACTCAATGATTTTGAAATTGCTAAAAACCTAGAGATTTTTTCCAATATTTATCGAGAGTTGAATACATTTTATGTCGATGAAGTAGATCCAGAATATTTGATGGAAACAGGCGTAAACGCTATGCTACATAGCCTAGACCCGTATACTACGTATATTCCTGCCGATGAAGTTGCACAGTTTAGATCAACTATCACAGGTAAATATGGTGGCGTTGGCGCTTCTATTCTCAAAGGAAAAGAGCATATTATTATTTCATTGCCTTACGAAAATGGACCGGCACAAAAAGCGGGGCTAAAAGTAGGGGATCGAATGTTGGAAATAGATGGTAAAAATGTTGTTGGGGCAAGTATACGAGACATTAGTACTCAAATGCGTGGCGTTCCAAATTCTGATGTGACCATTAAAGTTGCTCGGAATGCTGTTGAGGAGCCCTTGTCTTTTACCTTAACTAGAGAAGAAATTAAGTTGACCAATACTCCGTATTATGGTATGTTGGAGGACCATACAGCTTATATTGTGTTAAATTCTTTTTCAGAAAATGCGGGTAAAAATGTTGCCAAAGCATTAACACAGTTAAAAGAAACGCATGAAGTGCATGGAGTGATTTTGGATTTGCGTGGGAACACAGGGGGGCTGTTAACAGAAGCCGTTAATGTGGCGAATGTCTTTTTGGATAAAGGCTCTATGGTTGTGCAAATCAAAGGCCGTGATAAAGCAACACAGCAAGTATTTAGAACGCTAAATAATCCGATAGATAGGGAAGTGCCTGTTTGTGTTTTGATTGATAAAAACTCTGCTTCTGCTTCTGAAATTGTTGCTGGAGCCATTCAAGACTTGGATAGAGGTATTATCATTGGACAACGTTCTTATGGAAAAGGCTTGGTTCAGAATACTAGAAATTTGAGCTTTGGAGCGAAGATTAAATTAACAACCGCTCGATATTATATTCCTAGTGGTCGTTGCATTCAAGCATTGCACTACAAAAATGGAAAGCCAGAACAGATTGTAGATTCCTTGCAAACGCCTTACGAAACGATGAGTGGTCGTTCTGTGTATGCAGGAGGAGGAATTAACCCCGATATTATTCTAGACAATACGGCTTTCTTAAAAATTATGTCTACCCTAAATAAAGACTTGTATTTATTTGACTTCGCAGCTGCTTATGAATTAAAACATAAAACGATTGCTGAACCTGCTGCGTTTCAATTAACAGACAAGGACTTTGAAAACTTCTTAGCCTTCTTAAAAGAACGCGGCTATCGGTATAAAACAGAAACGGAGGTACTGTTAGAACAATTAGAAGCAAAGGCAACAAAAGAAGCGTATGCTACCGTCATGCAGCCTGAGTTGGATGATATTAGAAAAACCTTGTTAGCTGCTGATCAAGAAGAGTTAAAAAAGCAAAAAGGGCCTTTGATGCATGTGCTACAACGTTATATTGTAACCCGTTATTATTACGAAAAAGGTGCTTTAGAAACGGGGATGCGCTTGGATGAGGATATTCAAGCCGCTCAGAAAGTGTTGACAAATGCAGCCAGTTATGACCAAATCCTAAAACCTACTAAATAGAGTTCTTGGATTGGTTTTATACAGGTACTTAATCAAGATAAAAAGGTCATTCACAATTTTGTGAATGGCTTTTGTTATAATAAGAATCTATAAAAAATGACCTAAACGAATGGAGAGTAACGGCTACTTCGTGGCGCAAAATTGGCGGCTCAAAAAAATAGCTATCGCCTTA
>CACVAQ010000279.1:0-8840 GCA_902727865.1 uncultured Aureispira sp.
GCGCTCAAATAGGACCTGCACTTATACCTATACAAAATAAAGAATCTTTTCCTGTTGGCACAAAAGAATTTCAATGGGCTTGCATAGCTAATTTTGAACTTTCCGATCCCTCCAACCAAAGTAGAATTATCTATGTTGATACGGATACAAAGGGAAGTGTATATGCCGTTGATAATAGTGGGTATTTATATCGCTTTTCAGTAAATGACTTTTCAGAGAAATGGAAAGTCAAACTAAGTGATAAACACATCGTTGATCTAGCCGTTAGCCCTAATGGCGAAAGTATTGCTATTTGTTATAATTATGCAAAAACAGGTAGTAAAAAATTAGAAATCCGAGAAACTCAATATGGGCGTATCACGATGAAATATAAACGGGTTCCAGCTTGTTATCAAGAATCTTATTTTGTGGACGTGATGGAAAACACGACACTCTACCCTGCTAGCTTGGTCTATTCTTCTGATGGTTCAAAATTGGCGGTCTGGTTCAACAATCATGGCTTTGACGAAAGAGAATGCAAAGCAAGTCTTGAAGAGCAATTGGTGCTTATAGATCCAATCAAAAAAGTCGTTTTAGCCTCTAGAAGAGCTATTCCCGAAGATTTTGGGTCCACTAGATGCGATCAAAAACATCATTTTGTATTTAGTCCAGATGGAAAACACATCTACATTGGTAATTGTAAAGCTCAAATTGCCCAATACAGAACCGATAACCTAGAGTTAATTCGAACCGTCAATTTTGGACATAGAATCAATGCTATTCTCACCCAAAAACTGAATGAGAAGGGCTCTAAAAAATCAAA
This sequence comes from uncultured Aureispira sp., assembly GCA_902727865.1. Classification (GTDB taxonomy): domain Bacteria; phylum Bacteroidota; class Bacteroidia; order Chitinophagales; family Saprospiraceae; genus Aureispira. Next base: position 803 of record CACVAQ010000279.1, read on the forward strand.
TTTCCCTTTACAAGAATTAGCCGTTCAACAAAATGGAGACTTGATTACTAGTGTTGGTCGAAATGGTCGGATTTTTCGAATTGAAGCCAGCTTAAATTCAATTCATTACATTACCCAAAACCAAGGAAGTAGCAATGGGCATTTTTCATTTAGCCCAGATTGGTCGATGGCGATGTTCAACTCTAACCACATCAATTTGTGGGACTTGACGAGCCAAAGTCCTATTCTTCAAGTGGCAACGCCCAGTACTTTTGATGCACATACCACTCGATTTCATCCAACAAAAAGAGCGCTGATTATTGGAACCAAAAGAACCCTTAAAATTATTGCTCCTTGTCCAATTAGTTCTGTTTATATTGAGGATACATTCACCTCTACGGGACATTTTATTGCTGCTGAAACAGGTTTTAGTGTTCGAGGTAAAGGAAGCATTTATTGGGCTTATGATGACAAGATCATTCATCAAAAAAATATTAAAGAAGATGAAATTAGTACAGAAATATTAGGCTATAGTTCCTTATCTAACAATGTCCAAAACCTGCCTAAATCACACGAGTTGCGTCTAAGAACAGATCAACCAGGGATGTATACCGTTTTTGGAGGCAGCTCACAAAAAAGGACAAAACTTGAAATACTGGACAACTTACTCGACTGGTCTTCAATCCCTTAAAAACAAGAACACGCTTACATAGCTGACATTTTATAGTTTTGGGAGGTTTAGGAATGAAACGTAAGCAAAAAAAATAAGCAAAATCAACCACTTTATTTTGCATAATGATCTGATAAACGCATTTTTTTATAGAACTTTAGCCTTCCAAAATTGTATCCTTAGATAAGATAGTGCCCTATACTTGCGTACCAACGGTTCTATCGGTCTAATGAAGCATCTTGTATAGAAGGCAAAACAAGCACGGTTCCCTTCTATTGACCAACATGAATAAACGAATACACTTCTTAAACAAACAATTAATATGCAGCTGAATTATAAAGTATTTGGAGAAGGAGATCCTGTTCTAATTTTGCATGGCATGTTTGGGACTCTAGACAACTGGCAAAGCATTGCAAAAAAATTAGCGGAGCATTTTATGGTTTTTATTATTGACCTAAGAAATCATGGTCGTTCTCCTCATTCTGATGAATTTGATTACGCCATCATGGCCAATGACATTCAAGAATTTATGGAAAGCCATTGGATTTATGAAGCCTATGTTGTAGGGCATTCTATGGGTGGAAAAGTAGCCATGCAATTAGCCTCAGAAAATCCAGACTTAGTCAAAAAATTAGTCCTAGTTGATATTGCTCCTAAAGTTTATATTGGGAATCATCAAACAATTTTTGAAGCCTTATTTTCTTTAGATTTAAATCAGTTAAAATCTAGAAAAGAAGCCGATCTATTGCTACAAGAAAAAATTGACTCCTATAGTATTCGACAATTCATTCTAAAAAACTTAAGCATCAACAAAAAGACACAAAAATATGAATGGAAAATGAATTTACCCGTTATTCACGCTGCCTATCAAGCCATTTTAGGTAAAGGAAATTGGTCTACGCCCTTTGAAAACCCTACTCTATTCATAAAGGGCGCAACATCTAAGTATATCTTGCCCGAAGAGTTTGATGCCTATAAAGCGTACTTTCCCAAGGCTAGTTTAGTAAGCATCGAAAAAGCGGGGCACTGGGTTCATGCAGAACAACCTAAAGTGTTTTTGGAAACGTTGACGGCTTTTTTATTACGTTAGATATCGCATTAAGTAGTTGGACAAAAGATGCCCCACCACATGAACGTAGTGAACTGCGTAAGCTTGGTACTCTGTACCAAAAGCATAGCCTAGCAGCGTAGCTAATTTTAAGGTTAATTATTTTTGTCCATCTACTTACTTCGTTCGATAAAAATTCTTATTCGATTGGTTTTCGTTTAAAAATCAAAAAAGCACCAACTATTCACATCAAGGATATCTGTAGAAAATAAAGCGTCCATTGGCTGCCTCTTTTCCGCTTTTTTAGGTCTTAAAACAGTCCTTATGCTCGCCAAGCTACACGGCTCATTTGCCCTTTCTACATTCCTAAGATGGCAAGCTTTATTCCTTTATTATCAAAAAAATAGTTCCTTAGTCTCTACATTCATCGAGTGCGCTACGCCTTTTAATCATCAAAAAAAACATATTTTTTTCACAGATGCCTAAGCATAAATAAATTCGAGCTCTACTACGACAGGTTGAGTTATTTAACTCAAAAATTCATTAGTAATTGCTACGAACAATAATATTGGCAAAAATATTGTTTCTTATAGAGCAGTGCTTTATTTTTTGCCCTATTACTAAGCCCCTAACATCAATTGAAAATAAATGAAAACAGGATCAATTTATATTACGTTATTCATAATGTCCTTATTATTTACAAATGAATTACTTGCACAAAAGACCTATACGGATTTCAAACCTCAGTATCGAAAGTGGCAAGATAGTTACATTCTAGATAAAATTGAATACACTAAAGATCGAACAATCTTTCATTTTCGTTTTGTTTGTAAAAGTGGAAAATATACGAGTGCTATTTTTTACCCTCCAGGAGGAGAACATCCTTGGTATCTAAAAGGTAGGAATGTCAAGAAAAATTTTGACATTAAGGAAATTAAAAATGTACGCAGAAATGGTAAGCTAATGAAATCAAAAGTGCGAAATGCCCCTTACAGTATTGCTGCATTAGATGGTAGAGGCTATACGGTTTTTAGTTGTGAAGTGCATTTTGAGCGCTTGCCAAATGATTTAAAAACAGCGGATTTGATTGAGGGAAAAGGGCAAGAGTACAACAAAAATCATTTTAATTGTTTTAATGTTCAACTCAAAACTAAGAGCGATGATCTTGGAAAGGAGTCGGATAGTAATAAAAAAGTATCAGATTTTGAGAAAAAATTCGGGGTTAATTCTGGACCTAGGAACGTCAGTCCCAAACCAAAGCCAAAACCAAAGCCAAAACCAAAACCTGAGCCTGAACCTGAACCTGAACCAATTCCCGAACCTGAACCAGAGCCAATTCCTGAACCAGTGCCTGAGATCGTACCTGTTCCTAAGCCTAAGCCTGAAGAAAGTTACTCGATCAGCCGTTTGGGATCCGATAAAGATATAGTATGTGGTAGAATGTTGGTTTTAGATAAAATAAAGTTTCATGATAACAGTACCAAATTTAAAGGTATGGTTGCTGCCAATCGAACGATGTTTATTCTTTTTAATTACATGAAAGAACATCCCCGTTCTACACTTACTCTTTATGGACATACGGATGTGTTTGGTTCTAAAGAAAAAAACATGGAGCTTTCTAAACAGCGAGTCATCAAAATTCAGCGTTGGTTGACCATGTATGGCATCAAACAGCATCGAATTGACTATGAATGGTTTGGACCAGACCAACCGATCGACCCTAAAGGAAATCCGATTAATAGAAGGGTAGAAATAAGAGTTAATTGCGAATAATGGCTTGTGCAAATTAGGTCGATTGACAAAATTAGTCGTTTAAAAATTAAAGCCTATTTTTTTGCTAACGACTTGAAAAACGTAGCTTTAGAGCTATCTCTACATGAACATGGTAAAACAACGCTTACCTTATGAAACAAATATGCTCCAGTATATGCCTCCTTTTACTTTTTTCTATGCTGTGGTCTGAATCTGTATCAGCACAAAAATCGCATAATTATACCGATCACAAACCTCAATATAGAAAATGGTTGGACTCTTATATTTTAGACAAAATTGATTATACGCCTACTAGTACTATTTTTTATTTCCGTTTCGTTTGTGATAACGAGCGTTCTAGTGGTGCTACTTTTTATCCACCCAATGGGGAGTCCCCTTGGTACTTAAAAGGGCGAGATGTAAGAAAAGAGTTTGATATTACGGCAGTAAAAAATGTCCGTAGAGATGGCGTTTTAATCAAGGCAAATGTTAGCACAGAAGCTTTTGAAGCGGAGCCCTCTTCCAAAACAGGGCATAGCATTTTTAGCTGTGAAGTCCATTTCCCTCGCCTAGATGACGATATGAAAGAAGCAGATCTAATTGAAGGTCGAGGGCAAGAGTCCAATAAAATGCATTTTAATTGTTTCAGTATAAAATTAAAAACATGGAATGATGCTGACCTTGGCGACGAAAAGGATAGTAAGAAAGTTGTTGATAATTTTGAAAAAAAATACATCAAGCCAGAGACTGGCAATAATTCTACAGAAATAGAAACCGAAACAACAGAAATAGAAACCGAAGTTTCCTTGCCCTCTAAAAAGCTCCATAGCTCCGCAGATTTGACCTGTAATCAATTGTTGATCTTGGAGAATATTAAATTCCATGATAATACGGCTAAGTTTAAAGGAATGGTTGCCGCAAATAGCACGCTCAGTATTTTATTTAAATATCTAAGAGATAACCCTAAGGCAACTATTTCTTTATATGGACATAGCGATGTTTTTGGTTTAGAAGAACGTAATATGGACTTGTCCAAACAACGGGTTATTAAAATTCAACGTTGGTTGACCATGCATGGCATCAAACAATATCGGATTAACTATGAGTGGTTTGGGCCTAAAAAGCCATTGGTAAAAGAAGGCAGTATTTTGAATAGACGGGTAGAGGTTAAAATTGCTTGTGATTAATGTTCTAGATAAGTAGATGGACAAAAATAATTAACACTAAAATAGGGCATCTTTTGTCCCCCTTTCTTGACTATCCCTTAGTCCAAACGTTTTCCGCTATTTTTTTTCTTTAATAAGGTAAAAAAGTCCAAATAATACAGTGCTTTAATAGAAAACTGGTTGTTTTGCCCTGTTTCGAACATCTCGCCAAAGTTATTAAAATAATCGTAATTAGGATCTGTTCCATAGCTTAGAACCGCATTTTTCCAAACTACATTTAATTCAGAACCTGGAGCAAATCTCCATCTAAAAATAAGGTCAACATTAAAGGCATTAAAATTAGTATCGTGATTTCCTGAATACGTAACCGTTTCCATGCCACCAGATGATGACAAAGCATAAAACTGATTGTAATCCACCACCGCCCAATAATGGCGAACTCTTAGGGTAAGAGATATTTTATTAGAAAACAGGTAATTGGCAGCAATCGACGTTTCTAAATCTTGTCTAAAACGGCTGCCAAAAATGGTTTCATTTTCTCCCGTGCTATTGTCTATTGCTTTTGTTACATAGCCCAAACTATTTCTTCGAACCGTTAAATTAGCACTAACAATCATGTTAAAATTATCACTAAACCGAATCAATGGTTGAAGGTTTGCGGCAATAATATCAGAAGCGGCCCAAGCACCTTTGCCCCAAAAACGACGATAATTAATTCCACCGTCCAAGGCAAAAGTTTTTCGATAATCACTAGAAAACCAAAAGTTAATTCTGGTCCAAGTCGGCTTTGCCCAAACTTGCCCTTCTGTTCTCGCCTCAAAATAATCGTTGTATCCAATTGGCTCTACTCTAAAGTCCGCTCCTATAGATAAAAAATTCGTCAAAGTTGCTCCCCACTCCCCCCCGAACTGAATTCGAGTAAAAACAGCAGGATTATAGAGCATTTCGTAGGCAAAATCAAAGCTTGACCACATTCTCAAAATACGTCCAAAAGGCTTATACGTATTGTACCCAACTAAAGCAGAAGTATTAATAAAATTGGTTCTTCCTACAAAACCTATATCATTGATGTTATAGGTTTTACTCATGGTTTGTTGGCGAAGTCTAAATTTAAAGTTGCCACTAAATTTTTGAAAACTGATGTCGTAGCGATAGCCATTTTCATAATCCTTAGCATACTTCATGGTATCCAAAAATCGGTGACTCATTGCAGCGCTACCCGCCACGCCATATCGGTTTTTTTTGTCAGCAATTTTAAATTCGGTCCCTGTCGCCAAGGCATCGGTATACCCTCCAAAACGCACAACAGAAGTATTGATCAAACTCACAAAAGAATGTTTCCAAAACTGCTGATCGACCACCACCACGTTATAATTGGTAAAGGATTCGGTCTCATAACGACGAGTGTCTCCCGAATCGTTTTCTATCTGAGCAAAAGCGGGTGCGGTCACGGCATTAAACAAGCCTAAACCAAGCCCTTTTTTGGTTCGACCAGAAACTTTGAGTGCATTAATCAGGTAAGGCTTTTCTGGGTTTTTGGTCATAACCTCTGTCCCATCTAATTGTTCTAAAGCAAAATGATGCCGTGTTGGTCGGCTTCCGATACGCCTAGAATAAAATAAATTTGCACGGCTAAATAAATCGACGCCTTCTGTAAAAAACGGACGTCGTTCGGCATAATAAATTTCAAATGGACTCAAATTAAACACCAAATTATCAGACTGCACATCTCCAAAATCGGGCACCAAAGCGACATCCAAGGTAAAACTTTCGTTGATGCCGTATTTCATATCCGCCCCTGCCGAAAAATTTGGCGTCAAGCTATGCTTCCCTGTTACACCATCAAAAGAATGGTTTAAATACCCAGCTACGTAAGGCGTAAAAGACAAACGAACAGGTGGTTTTATCCGTTCTATCCCTTTTAACAAGCCTTGCTGCTGCACTTCATTGTTTTGAGTCGGATCAATCTTACTCCAAAAGAAACCTTGGCGGGTTCTACGAATATTTCTACCAAAATTAATCCCCCAAGTCTGCACCGCATTCTTTGGAAAACGCAATTGAGAATAAGGAATTTCAAGCTCCGCTACCCAACCATCTTCAACAATTTTAACGCTACTTTTCCATACGGCATCCCAAATTCCATCCCCATCATTCTGATCCACTTGCACTCCTGCTGCTGTTACTTGAAAGGTAAAATTCGTTTGTTGCGTGTACATTCCATCAATATAAACGGCAAAATTATCCGCATTGACATTTCCTGTGGCATCTCGCACACTCAACTGCTTCAAAATACTATCTGCTGCCCTGTCGTACATCTTTGCCCCAATATAAATCCCTTCTGTCGTATATAAAACTTTGACCTCTGTACGCTGAGACGCTTTACGACCTGGATTGGGCGTATTTTCAATAAAGTCTGTTGCAATAGGCGCCTTTTCCCAAGCGGCATCGTCTAAAACGCCATCTATCTTGGGGCCTTTTTCTACATAAATGGCTTGAATTGCTTTTTTGCCACTAGAGTCTGTTTGCCCTAAAAGAGTCGTTTTCAGGCTTCCAAGTAGTATTAATAATACGAATAGCGATTTCATTTATTTGTTTTCTTAGGGGAGTGAGACAAATGATTGAAAGAATTTTTCATAAAACCCGATGCTGTGCTTAGATCGCCACCGCTCCTTTTATGTGTGGATGAGGCTTGTAATTTACTAATTCAAAATCTTCGTATTTAAAATCAAAAATTGACTTTACAGCAGGATTAATTTTCATAGTAGGCAAGGCTCTTGTGGCTCGGCTTAGTTGCAATTTCGTCTGTTCTAAGTGATTGTTATACAAATGTGCATCCCCAAAGGTATGTACAAAGTCGCCCAAACCTAAATCGCAAACTTGCGCAATCATCATTGTTAACAGCGCATAAGAGGCAATATTAAAGGGAACGCCTAAAAAGCAATCCGCACTTCGTTGGTATAGTTGACAAGATAACTTCCCCTCAGCAACATAGAACTGAAACATCGTGTGACAAGGAGACAAAGCCATTTCAGGCAAATCGGCTACGTTCCAAGCATTGACAATAATTCGACGAGAATTAGGGTTTGTTTTTAAGGTATGAACGACCTCTTGAATCTGGTCAATCGTCTCGCCATTGGAACCTTCCCAACTCCGCCATTGCTTGCCATAGACAGGACCTAAGTCGCCATCCTCCCCTGCCCATTCATTCCATATACGCACGCCATTTTCTTGCAAATAAGCCACATTGGTATCTCCTTTCAAAAACCACAATAGTTCATAGATGATGCTTTTTAAGTGGACTTTTTTTGTTGTAATTAAAGGAAAGCCCTCTTCTAAATCAAAACGCATTTGATGCCCAAAAACGGACTTCGTTCCGACGCCTGTTCGATCTCCTTTGGAAATGCCATTCGTTTGAATGTGTTC
>CACVAQ010000279.1:8940-10313 GCA_902727865.1 uncultured Aureispira sp.
TTCCTTATGTTTAAATTGGGGCGCAAAATACAAGTTTTTGCCTTCTAAATAACAATCCTCTTTATTTATTTCTTTCTTAAAAAGAGTTTGTATTTTGTAAAAATGACATTTTTTCTACACAGCACAGCAACAACTCTATGAGGATTTCAAATCATTTCTTAGTTGGCATTTTTATTTTGGTACTAATTGCCTTGAATATCTATATCATTCCTCAACAAAAAAAAGAGCAATTGGAATTGGAAAACAAAGCCGTTTGGGAAATACCAACCTCCGTAGATCTTGACCTCAATTATGTTGTATTCAGTCCCAACAGCTTGATTCAATCGCTTAATAATGCCCTTCATTTTCAATTACAATCCTTTGATACAAAAACAGGAAAACGAATACAGACAAAAGTATTTTCAAAAGAAATTGGTGTCGCTCAGCAAGTTGTTTGCATCAAGGACGCTCTTTATGTTGTCTTTGCCACCAGTAGCATTTACAAACTAGACGCAAGGACCCTAGAAGTACTTTGGCGAACGGATTGGAAATTAGGGGTTTATAATTGGATAGATATAAGTGTAGAACAGTCCAAAGATTTACTTTTGATTGCTTCTTCCAATCCTTATTTAAACTTATATACCTTTATAAAACAAGAAACGGGAGAAATCTACACTCAACAGAGAAAACAGCAATCTTCTATGGTAGAAAATACTATTTCAGATATTTTTTCACCACTAAAACAGAACAACTGGAGCGCTTATTACAATTTTAAACAAAATAAGTTAGTTTTCGACAGCGCCAACAAGGACATTCTACTTCTTGGAAACAACTATTTAATGGATCTTAATGACTCTCTAAAGTTGACAAGTTTCGCTTATGGCTCTAAGTATCTTCAAAAAACCCACGAAAGAAGCTCGATAGAAATACCTTTTAGAACGAAGGAAAAATTATTTTATTTGACAACTGGAAAGACAGACAGCGACGTAAAAGAAATTACAAGCATTCAAACAAGTGCCCAAAATATCATCTTTCGCTTCGAAACGAAAGAAAAAAGAGCCCCTACTGAAGCCCTTGATTTTGTAGATTATTCCTTTTTAAAAAAAGGGGCGCGTTATACTCATTTAAACATTCACAATATTGCTGCGAGCCCTAAAGCCTATCTATCGGATGCTTATTTTGTCGCCCTTGATGTTCGTCTACATTCTCAAAGTCATCAAGAAATTTTCATCATAGATTTAAACGATCTGAATAGCCAACAATCCTTTTATCTGCCCTTGGAGCAAGACTTATTAGCCCTTTTTTGCGATCAAAAACAAGTCTATGCTTTAGTCCGAAAAGCGGATAAAAAAACCTATTGGTTAGCTGTTGCGATAGATTCTTAGGGTATTTAA
>CACVAQ010000279.1:10413-23629 GCA_902727865.1 uncultured Aureispira sp.
TCTTATGCTCCCCTAAAAGCTCCAAGATTATCAATAATATAGCCTTTTTTTTAAATAAAGCCCAAAGACTTAAACGTTTTTTGCAAGACGGCTTGATCATCTGTTTTTAACCAATCTTTGAGAATTGTTGCGTAGACATTTCTAAAATCAACGGTATATTTTATGTCGCCTTTTTCTAGATGCATCAAATCGGGTCCTTCATTGTAAAAGCCTTGCTTTTTGAGCTTCCCGCCCATCAAATAAAGATTGTTTCCAGCTCCATGATCGGTTCCTCTACTACCATTTTCAGCAACTCGGCGCCCAAACTCGGAGAACGTCATGACTAAAGTATCGTCCCATTTGTCGTTCTGTTTTAAATCTTTGACAAAAGCAGACATCGCCTCTGAATAGCCTTGTAATAAGCGTTCTTGTTTGTTTACTTGATTATTATGAGTATCAAAACCGCCTAAGGTGACATAATAAATCTGTGTATCTGTTTCAGAAATAATCAACTCTGCCACTTGCTTTAATTCTTTGCCTAATTGCCCTTTGGGATAGGCTGTTTTGGAGCTATAAATTTTTGACTTTTCATAAATATAATCGGCCGAAGAAATTGTATTTGCCAAGGTCTTGTACAAATACGCTACATTCTCTTCGTGTTCGTGGTCATGATGGTGTTTGGCAACCGCTTGTACAATTTTACTGCGAGTTGTGTTTTTGAGTTGCGTCGGGTTTTTCATCGCAAAGCCATTCATTTGCGCTCCTTTTAAGGCCAAACTCAAGGCATCGTTTACTTCAATGGCATGGTGTGGGTTTTGGCAATTGGTACAATTTCCATCCAAATAACGCCCCAGCCAACCCGTGGATAAAAACTCGTTAGAGGCACTTGCCGTATGCCAGATGTCCATCGATCTAAAATGCGAACGATCTGGATCTGGATAGCCTATATTATTAATAATACAAACATCGCCACTATCGTAAAGATTTTGCAGGACCTTAAGCTTTGGATTAAAACCTAAGTTATCAGTTGCTTTCAACACCTTATTGGACGGTACGGCAATGTTTGGGCGACTTTTATAATAGACATCGTTGGTATACGGAACGATGGCATTTAGCCCATCGTTGCCGCCAGAAAATTGCACGACCACTAGTTTTCTGTTTTTATTGTTCTGAATCGACTTTTGGTCAAAGGCATTTAAAAACCTAGGCAACAAGAGCGTTCCTGCGGTTGCTAAACTGGAATGCTTGACAAATTGACGACGGGATATATTTTTCATCTTCGTTCTATTTTTTGTGGCTTGAAAGCGCAATAAAAATTAATTCCGGTTCTTTGACAACTCTTCTCACGCAGTAACCACGTAGTAGCAGCGTAGCTAATCGTGTGGAGTTGAAACCATAGGCTAACTTTTAACAGCTATGAATTGGGATATACCTTTTAAGTAGAAAGTCGTATTCGTTTATTATAAAAAAAATTGACGACTTTCTACTTAAAAGGTACGACTCATACCGTCTAATAAAAAAAGTGGTTTAAACTATTATCACACGAGTTGTCAAAGAACGTTAAGTCCTAACAGACTTGATATTCAGGTAAACTCATTAAGCCCAATACATAAGCCTTTATTTGTCCTTCGCTTGTCTCTGCTTCTTTTGCCAGCGTTTCGATAAACGAATCTTTGGTACCAAATGGAACTTGTAAGAGATAGCCTTCCAATTTTAGCCCCAAATCGGCTTCTTTTACGTTTGAGAATACTTTGGTCAAGGCCACAACATCGCCCGATATATCCAAGTTTTTCAAGCGCCTTGCTTTGGGTTGTTCAGGTTGATCTTTTAGCTCCAAGCTCAATTCAACTCGTTGAAAAACAACCGCAGCAAAATTCATCCGTAACATTAAGGTTGAATTATCAATCCAAGTTTTCCCACCTGGCCAGCCCGCAACATTAGGAGGTCTAAAGAGCATTTGCCCCAAGTAATTTTGAGGAAACAACACCGATTTGGCATTTCCAAATTTCAAGTTCAACACCTTGCTCATTCCGACCAATAACTCGACGGGTGATTTAATTTTCACGCCCACATTTTGCTTCGCATAAAACCAATCGCTCTCAAATAAAGTTTGCATCATCGTTCCAATATTATAATTAGACTGATACAAGACCTTTGCTAATAAAGCAACATTTTTATCATTGATTTTTTCATTTACAAAATAACGATAGACCTTCCTTGCCAAAAACGTAGCCGTTTCTTTTCGATCCAAAATCAGGTCGATAATATCATCTCCATTCCAATTGCCCGTCTTGCCCATAAAGGTTTTGGAATCGGCATCGTGCTGGCGTTCTGTAAATTTAAATTCGCCCGTTTTCCGATCCGAAAACCACCCCGTAAAAGCTCTAGCAGCTTCTTTTACATCCTGTTCGCTGTAATTCCCTCTACCAATCGTGAACAATTCCATGAGCTCTCTAGCATAGTTTTCATTCGGCTTGTTTTTTCTATTTTGCTGATTGTTCAGATACAAAATCATAGACGTATCCTTGGATATTGCCAACACTAAATCTCTAAAATTGCCTAAAGCCTGTGCACGAATGGAATTAATTTGACGTGCCGCATAGTCAAATCGCTTAGATTCACAGGCAAAGTGACCATGCCAAAACAGGGTCATTTTTTCTTGCAAACAACTGTAGTCGTCAGAAGCCATTTGACGCACCCAGTTTAAATTAATTTCTGGTGTTAGTTTTTGGATTTCCTTTTTCTTTATTAGGCGTTCTGCTTTGCTCATTGCCTTAAAACTTTCTGCCGAAGGTAGATTGTAATGCGGCATTTGAACAGGCTGTATTTTTTTAGCAGCTTTGAATAAATCTTTAATGACTTTGTTCAAAGGCAATTTTCTTTTTTGTTGAAAGGCGGTCGGTGACAAACCAAATCCTGCTCGCCAATATAAATGTTGTATTTTTTGTTCTTCTGTCATGCTCTTTTTTGATTCCTTCTTTCTGAATAAAAAAACCTTGTAGGCTAAGAATTGTCTACTTCGACTATTTCTACCCTACAAGGTTTAATCCAACTTTCATTCCTCTCTGCTACACAACGATAAAAAAGCAATGAAATAAGATTGGTTTTACGTATTTTTACGCCTGTTCGGAAGGCTCTATTTGGGCTCGCTTCTTAGCAAAAAGCCAAGCACAAAAACCCAAGATGATATAAAGTACAACGATTGCCAACATCTGCTCCCACTTGTTTGTAAATTCATAATATAGAATCAATATTGCTCCAAAGCCTAAGCCAACGATAGACAATAAGGTTAAGAAGGTGGAAGAATTCGTCTGCGCTCTTATTTTATAATTCGCAATAGCCATTAATAAAGACACTAAAAGAAAGGTAATACTTCCAAATTCAAGAATCAATTCAAGCCCCCCGATTAGAATTAATAAACTAGCAACAAGGGCGATTCCTATAATTGCATTCTGCGGACTGTCGTTTTTCCGAAGGGACAACCAATGCGGAAAATACCCATCCTTGGCAATCACAGCCATTTGTCTTGAGGAGCCAAAAAGAGTTCCACTGATAGCACTACTACTTGCCAAAATAGCGCCCAAAATAACAAGATTCGTTCCCAATGCGCCAAGTACATCCCCTGCTCCTGCTGCCAAGGCATATTCTTTGTTCTTGATAATCTCTTCGGTCGGAATTGCAAATAAGGCGCCTAGAGAAATGACAACATAGATTAAAATGGCTAAACCAATAGCAGCATAAATGGCTCTTGGAATGTTCTTTTCAGGATCTTTCATTTCGTCAACCGCATTGATAACCAACTGAAAGCCCTCGTAAGAAACAAAGGTAATCGAAGCAACAATTAAGATGGAAAAAATACTTGAATGCTCTGCGTCAAAAGCCATGTCGCCAATGAATGTTCCAAAATCTGTTCTTCCATTTTGCATGAGTACAATCGAAATAATGGTTAACACGATTAATTTGGTATATACCATTACATCTTCAATTTTTCCCATTCCATTAACACTCCAAATGTTTATGAAAGCAAAAACGCCAATAACAGCAATTGCAATGCCTTTTCTTGCCCAAAGGTTGTCTGCAAAATTCGTGCTGCTAATTGCATAAGAAGAAAACGTATAGGCATACAAGGCCAAGGTGCTTATGTATCCAAAAATAATAAACCATCCAATTGCAGAAGCTGAAAATCGTGACGTAGGATATGTTTTTTTATAAAAAGAATACGTTGCTCCCTCGTCCCTATAGTACAAACCTAATTTGACGTAAGAATAAGCAGCCAATGAGGCAATTAAACCGCCAACAATAATTGCGATGGGCGTTAAATTTCCAATCATTGATACAGAAATACCAAGGATTGTAAAAATACCACCACCAACCATTCCTCCCAAGGCAATGGCAATCAACTCTGCCAAACCTAAGGTCTTATCTCTTTTTCTGTGTTGTGTCATTTTTCATCTTTTTACGTTTACCAAATTCGTCTTCCTATTGCTTTATCGACACGATAAGAAGGCGCTAAAGATACGAAGAATAAACCTGCTCTTCGCTTGATAATTAAAAATTTCTTCTCCAAAGCGAAACTAATTTAACGTATCTGCTCTACGCTACGATCTAAAAATGGTTGCTCTAAAAGCTTACTTTTTCTTGTTAATGCAAATTTTGTCAAAGAGCCATTTATTTTTATAAAAATTCACTTTTTTTTCGTTACTTGACAAGCCAAGGAACAGTAAAAAAATAAGATGAACATTCCCAAGCAACCTAGGAATAATGTAAATGTAGGCTTTAAGGTTACTTTTTTACTTCCTAACATATAAATTTACGTATCCATGCAAAAAGAATTTGACCCTAATGGCTATGCCATCAAAAACGGTAATTTTATAGGGCTGCCCTACAACGAAGAAACGGCTAAAATCATTCTGCTTCCTGTGCCTTGGGAAGCAACGGTTTCCTATGCCGCAGGAACAGCCTTCGGACCTAGCAATATTTTAGAAGCCTCTTATCAATTAGATTTGGTCGATTGGAAATTTGGCAATGCTTGGAAAACGCCTATTTACATGGCTCCCATAAATGCTTCTGTACAGGCACTCAGCGATGAAACCCGCGCCTTAGCCATACAGCACATCAACAATTTGGAACAGGCAAAAGCAATTGATAGCAGCTTAATTGATCGAGTCAACAACAATTCTCAGCAACTCAATACCTGGGTTTATGAACAAACAAAAGCTTTGTTAAAAAAAGGAAAAAAAATTGGACTAGTTGGTGGCGAGCACAGCGTTCCTTTTGGTTATTTAAAGGCCTTGGCAGAGGAAGAAGGAGAATTTGGCATTTTACAAATTGACGCTCATTTTGATTTAAGAGTTGCTTATGAAGATTTTACCTATTCTCATGCCTCTATTTTTTATAATGTCTTAGAACAAATCCCTCAAGTAACACAGCTCACACAGGTCGGCATTCGAGATGCTTGTCAAGATGAATTCGACTATGTTCATGCCCACAGTAATAGAGTAACCTTGTATGGAATGAATTACATTCGAGAGCAAGTCTATATGCAGGTACAAACTTACCACGAAATTTGCCAACAAATTATTGATTCGCTGCCCGAAAAGGTTTATATTAGTTTTGATATTGATGGCTTGGACCCTAAACTTTGCCCCAATACAGGTACGCCCGTTCCCGAAGGTTTGGAATTTATGGAAGCGGTGCATCTCTTGCATCAAATTATCAATAGTGGTCGTACTATTATTGGTTTTGATTTGTGTGAGGTAGGCAGTGCTAGTACGTGGGATGGGAATGTTGGGGCCCGTATACTTTATAAATTGGCTGTTTTGTTGGGGCGTTGTTTGTAAAATTACCCTTAACGTTCTTGGTTCTTTTTTAATAAAATCACCTGAGTACAGGACAAAAAATAATTAATTACTATTTTACAGCTTAAATCTACCCAAAACATGTTTACAATACACGGTCATAGAGGTTGTAGAGGTTATTTGCCCGAAAATACGATTCCTGCTTTTTTCAAGGCAATTGATATGGGTTGTCATTTCTTAGAAATGGATGTGGTGGTCACCAAAGATAAAGAAATCTTAGTGTCGCACGAGCCTTGGCTAAATCATGAAATTTGTTTGGCTCCAGATGGCCAAACCTTAAGCCCCGAAAATGAAAAGCGTTATAACCTATATGATATGACCTACGCTCAAATCAAGCAAATTGATTGCGGAAGTATTGGGCATCCCCGTTTTCCAGAACAACAGGCAATGCGAACCTATAAACCATCGCTAAGAGATATGATTGATGCGATGGAATGGTATACACAACAACATGGTTTGTTGCCGATTTCGTATAATATTGAGGTAAAACGACTTCCAGAAGATGATGGAATTTTTCATCCCAATGGGCTTGAGTTTTCAAGCTTAATTATTGATATTCTAAGAGAAAAAAAAGTACTACAGCGCAGTCAATTTCAATCTTTTGACATTGAATGCATGCATGTTGCCCGTCAATTAGCGCCAGAATTAAGGCTTTCCTTTTTGGTAGACAACGACAAAAGTGCCGCAGAGAACATACAAGACTTAGGATTTATGCCGCCTGTTTATGGTCCTTATTTTCAAAAAATTGATGCCGATATGATGCTTTATGCTCAATCCAATAAGCTGAAAGTAATTCCTTGGACCGTGAATGAACAAGCAGACATTCATCGGTTGATCCAAATGGGAGTTGCTGGGCTCATTTCTGATTATCCAGACCGAGTCGTGAAGGCAGTACAAGAGCGTAAAAAAGAAGCCTCTTAAGAAGGCTACTCTGTAATTTCTGGGTGATAATTTTCTTGAATGTGTGTAATTAAATCATCCAATTGCCAGGCATCGTCTAAGGCGTGTTCGCCTATGTGTGTGCGTCTTAGCTTGGTTAAATAACCGCCATTGTCTAGCTTTTGACCAAAATCATAGGCCAAAGAACGAATATAGGTTCCTTTGCTGCATTTTACTTCAAAATCTACTTCTGGCAAGCGAATATCCGTTATTTTGAAATCGTGAATCGTGATTCTTCTTGATTTAATTTTCACGTCTTCTCCCTTTCTAGCTTTTTTATATAAGGGTTGTCCATTTACCTTTATGGCTGAAAACATGGGTGGTGTTTGATCAATTTCGCCCACAAAGTGCGGCACAGCGTCCTTAATCATCTCATCCGTAAGACCTTCTAATGGAAAGGTTGCATTGATCTCTGTTTCGGCATCATACGAAGGTGTTGTTGCCCCTAAACGAATACTTCCATCATAAACCTTGTATTGACTTTGATACGTATCTATTTTTTTAGTAAATTTTCCTGTACAAAGTATTAATAATCCAGTTGCTAAGGGATCCAGTGTTCCAGCATGTCCTACTTTTATTTTTCGGACATTCAATGCTTTTTTTAAAGCATAGCGCACCTTGTTCACTACATCAAAAGAGGTCCACTCTAGTGGTTTGTCTATCAAAAGCATTGCTCCCGCTTTAAAATCGTATTTTTGACCAGGTTCCATTGTATTATTAATACTAAATCGTAAATAAATCGTATTTCTTAAGTAGATCGACATAATTAACACCAAAATAGGGCATCTTTTGTCCATCTACTTATTTCTATAAATAATAAACACTCTTTGCAATCATGTTTATTTTCTGAGGGCACAAATTACATTATTTATAGGGATACTTTGTTGAATTTTTTATTTTTTTGATAAAAAGTTCTTAATTACAAGCAATTGCTTGCCACTGAGGAGCTACAAAACGATGAACGCATTTAAGAACACCTAGTCCTCAGAGGCTATTCGCAATAAAAAATAGCTTATTTGTTTATAAAATCACAATGTAAAACAAAAAAGTGACACTTTCTGTTGCTTTTTTATGCAAAAGCAAACAAAAAGTTGTATATTCGTATTCTAAAAATCCCTATTTCAAAAAAAAACAACACTCCCAAAAGTGTTCGCTAATCAAATATTCTATAATTAATAAGCTAGAATGGAAGAAAACAACGAAAACTTAGACGATAATTTGGAAGAAAATGAACAGGATGCTTCTAAGATAATTCAGGTAGATGTTATCGAGGATATGTACAAAGATTATTTTCTAGATTATGCCTCCTATGTTATTTTAGAACGTGCGATTCCTACGGCACAAGACGGTTTAAAACCTGTTCAGCGAAGGATTTTGCATTCTATGTTCTTAATGAATGATGGTCGTTTTCACAAGGTTGCTAATGTGATTGGTCAAACCATGCAATATCATCCACATGGAGATACGGCTATTGGAGATGCCTTGGTTCATATTGGTCAAAAAGACCTTATGATTGACTGTCAAGGAAACTGGGGAGATGTTAGAACTGGAGACCGTGCTGCGGCTTCTCGTTATATTGAAGCACGTTTGTCTAAATTTGCTTTGGACATTGCATTCAATCCTAAAACAACTAACTTTCAGCTTTCTTACGACGGTCGAAAAAAGGAACCCATCATGCTTCCCATGAAATTCCCTTTGCTGTTGGCGCAGGGCGTAGAAGGGATTGCGGTAGGGCTTTCCACTAAAATTTTGCCGCATAACTTTGTCGAATTAATCAAGGCTTCTATTAATCTATTAAAAGGTAAAAAGGTTCAAATATTCCCTGATTTCCATACCGGTGGTTTGGCTGATTTTTCTAATTATAATGGAGGAAAACGAGGGGGAAAAGTTCGGGTGCGCTCTAGGATTAATATCATTGACAAGCGGCATTTGACGGTTACCGAAATTCCTTATGGGACGACTACGACGGGAATTATTGACAGTATTATTAAAGCCAATAATAAGAATAAAATTAAGATCAAAAAAGTGGTTGATAATACGGCTGCGGAAGTAGAGATTTTGATTGAATTGCCTTCTGGTGCGTCTCCCGAAATGACGATGGATGCATTGTATGCGTTTACCGATTGTGAAATTTCGATTTCGCCCAATGCTTGTACGATTAATGACGATACCCCTATATTTTCAACCGTTGAAGATTTGCTGCAAATTTGCACGGATCGAACCCTACTTTTATTGGAATGGGAACTTAAGATTCGCAAACAAGAACTAGAAGATAAATGGCATCAATCTAGCCTCGAAAAAATCTTTATTGAAAATAAAATTTACCAAGATATAGAAGAATGCGAGTCTTGGGAAGAAGTCTTAAAAGCAATTGACGATGGTTTAAAACCGTTTACAAAAGGCTTGATGCGTGCTGTTGTTGAAGAGGATTTGATTCGTTTGACTGAAATTAAAATCAAACGAATTTCTAAGTATAATAAGTTCAAGGCGGATGAAATACTTAAGTCTATCGAAGACGAGCTCAAAGTTGTTGCGCATCATTTGATTCACATCGTTGAATACACTATTAATTATTATAAGGATTTACTAGAAAAATACGGAAAAGGTAGAGAACGAAAAACAGAGATCACCAATTTTGGAATCATCAATGCGGCAAGTGTTGTGGTGAACAATGCAAAATTATACATCAATAGAGAAGAAGGTTTTATGGGCTATGGGCTCAAAAAAGACGAGTTAATTTCTGAATGTTCGGACATTGACGATGTGATTGTCTTCTATAAAGATGGTAGTTACAAGGTCGTTCGTATTGCCGACAAAGTTTTTATTGGTAAAAACCCACTGCACGTTGCTATCTGGAAGAAAGGAGACAAACGGATGATTTATAACATGGTTTATGCCGATTTGACCAAAGGCGTTAACTATGCCAAACGTTTTAACGTTTCTGCGATTACTAGAGATAAAAAATATCCTGTTGCTTCAAAAATAGAAAAATCAAAAATCTTGCATTTTTCTGCGAATCCTAATGGCGAAGCAGAAGTGATTAGTGTCTTACTGACACACAGTTGTAGCGCTAAAAAGAAAGAGTTTGAATATGATTTTGCGGATTTGGCGGTCAAAGGTCGTAGTTCTAGAGGAAATACGATTACCAAATATCCAATTCGAAAAATTAAAGTCACACAACAAGGAACGTCTACCTTAGGCGCAATCAAAATTTGGTATGATGATACTACTGGACGAATCAATTCTTCTGCTTATGGCAAATATGTAGGCGCTTTTGGTGATGGTGGTAAAATTATTGCCCTCTACCAAGATGGCTCTTATGAGTTGACCAATTATGAGTTGTCGAACCGTTTTGATCCTAAAACAATTATTGGGCTTAGAAAGTGGGATAAGGACATGGTCATTTCTTCCATTCATTATGACGGAGAACGCAAATCGACTTATGTCAAACGGTTTAAGGTTGAAACGAATAGTTTGAATCAAAAATTCAACTTCTTACCCAATGAGTATGTTAGTACCAAGTTGTTATTTGGTTCTTTGCACCCCAACCCTATTGTTGAATACAAGGTTCGTGCAGGGCGTTCTAAGAGTATTGAAGGGGAACTTAAACTGTCTGACTTTATTGACATCAAAGGCTGGAAATCTCTAGGAAATAAATTGAGCGATAGCAAATTGATTAGTGTCAAAGCCATTCACAAAGAAATTGAACCTTCTGAAGAAGACGACGATGCAAAAGCCAAGGCTAAAACTAAAAAAGAAGAAAAAACAGAAGGGTACATTCAAGATATGTTGTTTTAGCAGTGATGCGCTATGCTAAGCAGCCTCTTATAAGATAAAAAACAGGTGGCATTCCTTATCTTTTGAGACAAATATCGTTCTAAAAAAAGGGCTTAAATCTTTGTTTTAGGGCAAAAAAAACAGGAAAATTACTCTTGGAGTAATTTTCCTGTTTACTTTTAAGTTAATCGTTCGGTATTTTTTTGATTTAACTCTAGGCTAACTTTTAACAGCTATGAATTGGGGTATACCGTCTAACAAAAAAAGTGGTTTAAACGATTACCACAGAATTAGCTACGCTGCTACTACCTGCTTACTGTGTGAGAAGCGTTGTCAAAGAACGTTATTTTTTAACAAACCGAACGACTTCCTGATAATCATCGGTTCTAATATCTAAAAACAAAATTCCTGCCGCTAAGCGAGCAATATCCAATTCATGATGCTGTCCATTACTAGTCGTCGTTTGCTGCAAGAGGACTTGTCCCAAAGCATTATAAACCGTTAAATGCAAGGTTCCTGTATTAGGCGTTAAGAAACTAATACTTAAAGCTTCGTCTGCTGGATTAGGGTAAAGGTGTACGACCTTTTGCTTAGTTTCAATTTCAATATTTGTCGTTAGGGTATCTTTTTCTTCTAAAATAACGACTCCTCCACGACCTGTTCCAAAGATATAATCTAGCTTATTATCGTTGTTCAAATCGGCCATAGAAATGTGTGTATTCCATCCTTGGTAAAAATCGTTAAAGTTGGTAGACAAGGTATCATACGTTCCTAGAATATTTCCATCAATATTTCCTAATTGAATGATCGTCCCTACTTGATGCCCAATAAACAACTCATAAGAACCATTATTATCATGCACAAAAGGCATTGGTGTACGGCTAAAGTTCTGAATACTATATCCTCCTAACATACTTGAAGTCGGAGTAGAAGAAAACATAGGCGTGGAAACCGTTCCTGTATTTTCATAATAATGAATCATCCCCCCATGGCGACCGACCACCAAATCTAAATCTAAATCTCGATCCAAGTCAACCAACTGAGGCGTGCTTCGGTCTCCAACATCAATGTTAGAAAACAAAAGCGAAGGAGCAGCCCAAACAACAGGATTTCCAACCCCCGCAGTATTTTCAAACAACGTCAAGGTCCCATCTTGCATTCCACAAATCATATCCACATCGCCATCACCGTCCAAATCTCCTACTGTCGGATACAAATTATTCATTTGTAAGGCATCCGTTCCTGCATAATCATTCGTTACATATTCAAAAGAGGGACTTGTCAAGGTTCCTGTATTTTCTAACAAGGTCATTCCATAATCATAAGTACCGCCTTCTTGACAACGGCCATAGCCTCCAATTACCATATCCATCAAACCATCGGCATTGTGATCAATCAAGACAGGAAAGGCATAATGCCCCACATCCAACATTTCTCCAACTAAAAAATCTTTTTGTTGAAAATCAAAGGTCATATTTGCATTACTTCCTATATTTTGATAAAACCAAGCCACACTATCCATGACAGACTCTCCAATCCCCATTTCTGAGGGCGCTGCCAACATATCCGTTAAACCATCATTGTTGACATCCAAAAAGAACGTAGCAGGAAACGTATAAATATCAACGGGTTCGTCATAGACCGGATAGTGATAATCCTGGTTATTAATCAGCACCGTATCATTGATATCTATTCCATCAATCATATTAACATTCTTAAACGTAACGCTTCCCAAAGCCATATCGCTGACGGCATCTCCATTGTAATCTACCGTGGTCACATTCGCTCCTACATGTCGTGGGTTTCTTCCATTGCTATAACTTTGCAAGCTACTGGCAGAATTGGGCCGTACATCTAGGCGTTGGTTAAACCAAGGATTGTTATAACAACTATCCGTACTTGGTCCAAAATCGACTTTACTGCTGTCTCCTGACTCTGCGAATAAACCCCAACATTCTGTCTCCAAATAAAACTCAATAGAATCGCATCCATGCCCGTTTTCTACCGACATATTTTTATACCAAAATACATTCGATGCAAAACAAATATCTAATGTAAAGGCCAACATATCCATATCACCATCGCCATCAACATCGTCTATTGCGGGCAAATCTGTGTTGTAAATAAACATTTTGTAATCAAAAGGGCTTCCTCCTCCTACGTCATAGCGTATTTGCTCTTTCACCAAAGTATATACAATCGTATCATTCGCATCGTAGCTTCCTTTCCAAACTGCTACGCCAACTCCTTGTCCATAAACAGAGTACATGCCAAAAATATCTTCAATACCATCGCAGTTGTAATCTCTAAATAGCATGAAATTTTGCACATCTTTAGGCAATCGGTTGGTATAAGCTGCCGCATAATCATAATCAACCAAACCAGGTGTCCCATTGTTGATATAGGCTGTCCCTACACGTCCATCTCGATCAAAGGCAACTAGGTCTTTGATCCCATCGTTGTTTAAATCTACAGCGGAAAACTGTGGTAAGTTTAGACCTCCTGCCCAAGCATTTCGCATATTCATTCCATTTTTAACAAGTGGAATATCCATTGGGGTGTATTGTGCAGAAAGATTTAGTCCCCAAAAGAGCAGCATAAATAGTGATAGTCTTTTCATGTTTATTTGATATTTTTTAGTGCCTGTCTATAATAATAATACT
>CACVAQ010000280.1 GCA_902727865.1 uncultured Aureispira sp.
CAAATTTCTCATGAGCGAAGCGATCTAATTTCTAAAAATTTTAATCCCAAAGCTTACTTTTCTTATTAATGCAAAAAATACTTCGTGAGAAGAGTTGTCAAAGAACCAAAATACACTACCAAAAGAATCATAAATTGTCCTACTTAATGCGTAGTTTAATGGATAACTAACAGCCATTATTACTATTTAACACCAGAAAAATATGTTTGCAGATTTGCATTGTCACGCGCACATGCGCTCTTATATGTGTTTGCGCCAGAAGCGCAGTAAATATGAAAATAAAGAGATGTATCACCCTTGGACCGTTATTGCGACCAATATGTCTCGCCTAAAAAATGTTGATCGAGCAGCTGGATATAGCCAGTCGGATTTGGTCACCCTTTGGAATGGAGGTTCTCGATTGGTTTGGAATGCTTTGTATCCTATTGAAAAAGGTTTTTTCAAAACGCCTGCACAGCCAACAGATGGGAAATACAAAATGCTTCGAAAAGTAGCTAGAGTAGCAACCCACCACAAAGCGCCTTTGCGTACCTTGATGCAACATTTAATCATGCGAATCCCAACTTCGATGGTTCGATTTATTGTGTCCAAAGACTATGATTATTGGGAGTTTTTGCAAGACGAATATGCCTATATTAGCAGCAAGTCGGGCCTCAAAACTAAGAATGAAATTTATACCTTAGGACTTGCTAGAAAGGCCTTCGAAAATAACGAACGCCGTAGAACGAAATACCCAGATTATTATCATGCAGAAGGAACGTATCAAATACCTAAAAACCGAGCAGAAGTTGTAGAAATTGCCAAAAAGAACCAAGAGGTGCTTATGATGGCTTTGTCTATTGAAGGAGCCCATGTTTTTGGCGCAGAAACAGAGTCCGACCAAACGGTGCTAGATCGAGTTGATTTTATTAAAAAAGAATGGGAACACCCTTTGTTTTTTATTACCTACTCGCATCATTTTAACAATGGTTTGTGCGGTCATGCGCACAGCTTGCCAGAGGCAGCAGCCTATGTTTTGAACCAAGATAGCTTGATGAGCAAGGGCTTCACGGATTTAGGCTGGAAGGTTGTTCGCAAGTTATTAGCGGTCGATGCGGATAATAATCCTGCTCCCGAAGAAGGGTATCGAATCTTGATCGATTTGAAACATATGAGCCCATTGGGGCGCCAAGAGTATTACGAACAGTTGATTCGTCCTTGTTTGGAAAAAGGCGACAAGATTCCTTTAATTGCTAGCCACGGAGCCTATGGCGCTCGGAAAACCTTACAAGATCTAATCGATGTGCAAGCAGAGGAGGACGATACCTTTAGAGTGACAACAGAGGAAGGCCCTTTTTATGCTTGGGGCATTAATTTTTGTGACGAAGATATTTCTATGATTCATGCCACAGGCGGTTTGTTTGGGCTTTCTTTTGACAAACGAATGTTAGGGGTTTCCTCTAAAGGACGAGAGGAAAAAAAGGAGCAAATCAACAACATCAATGCGATGTGGAACAACATCAAAGCGGTCTTGCGGGTTGTTTATACCGACATTAATTTAACGGCTGCTGAAAAGCAACAGGCATGGGATATGTTGGCGATAGGAACCGATTTTGATGGATATATTGATCCGATTACGACCTACAAAACCGCAATAGAACTGAATCAATTCAAAGCAGATTTATTAGCAAAGATAAAAGAGGAAGCCGCAAAAGAAAATCCTTTGGAATGTGTCGCCTATTTTAATGAAACCTTCACCCCAGAGTTGGTGGTGGATAAGATTTGTTATAACAATGCTTTAGATTTCACCTTAAAACATTACCCAGAGAAGTAGTCAACCAACCTAAAAACTAAAAAAGGAACAGCGTATTAACTTAAAAGCGTTTTAAGGTTACGTCCTGTAAGAAATAGGAAGTAAACTTAAAACGCTTCAAATTGGTATCTATTCTATAGAAGGATTAAACAGTTACTTGGTTTTTGCTGGTCATAATTTCTTCTACACGCTTCACCATATTAGGAGAGCCCATAAAAATAGGCGTCCGCTGATGCAACTCTGTGGCTTCTAATTCTAGAATGCGTTGCGTTCCGTTGCTAGAGCAACCACCAGCTTGTTCTATGATAAGTGACAATGGATTGCATTCGTACAACAAACGAAGTTTGCCTTTAGGGGCAGCCGTTGTTGCAGGGTACATAAAAATACCGCCTTTTATTAAAGTGCGATGTACATCCGCTACCATTGAACCTACATATCTAAAATTGTAGCCTTTTTCCATGCATTCATCTATAAATTGACGAACAGGTGGCTCAAATTTATGATAAGCACTTTGATTGACGGCATAAATAGCACCTTGTTGTGGAATTTTCATATCAGCATGCGACAAGCAAAATTCTCCAATAGAAGGATCTAAGGTGAAGCCATTGACACCTTTTCCTGTTGTATAAACCAACATCGTAGACGAGCCATACAAGACATATCCAGAGGCTACTTGCTCGGCACCATCTTGCAAAAAGTCTTCCAATTGGCAAGCCCCATCGTTCGACGCTCGACGATAAATAGCGAAAATAGTACCGATAGATACATTTACATCAATGTTACTAGAACCATCCAAAGGATCAAATAGAACCACATATTTGGCATTAATACTAGACTCAATTGGAACATAAGTATTGTTTTCTTCAGAAGCAATGCCGCAGCACTCTCCACTATTCTGAAGGCAAGAAATTAAGAGGTTGTCGGCTAATACATCTAGCTTTTGAACGACTTCTCCCGAAGCATTGGCAGCCGTATCTGCATGTCCTGAAATGTCAGCCAAACCAGCTTTGTTGACTTCTCTACTGATAATTTTGGAGGCAAGCCCAATGTCTCGAAGCAAGCCAGACAGTTCGCCAGTAGCAAATGGGAAATCTTTTTGGCGTTGAATGATGAATTCATCTAAAGTAATAATCTTATTCATATCTGTTGTTTTAATGCCAACCTTTGAGTTGAATAGTCAGCTGTATAGGTTCTTTTATTATAAAGAATGAACATGAGATGCGTTTATAGAGTGCAAATATACGTTTTTCGTAGTAATATGTGAATCAATTTTTTAATTTATGCTTGAAAAGCAGCTAAAGTCTCTTCTTTAGAAAATAAATGCCCTCCCTATACCAAGGATTAAATATGCTTTTTTAACTGCTCTTTTAACGTTCCTTAGTAGTTTTTTTGTAATTTAAGGGGGTACTTTTCGTGCTCTTAAATTTGTTGCGAAAAGCCCTTTTTACTAGTAACCCCATCTCAAAATTTAATAAAAGGAGAGTGCCGAATGGCTAAGAAAAAAGAATTCATTCTACGTATTGCATTATTAGCCATCATTATGTTGGGCTTATTGGCCTTGGCAAAATACACCCCATTAGGTGCTTATTTCAGTATTGATAAATTACAAGAATTGATTCTTGGAGCAGGAAATTGGGGCTTGCTCATCTTCTTTCTGTTCTTCTTAGTCGGAACATTAATGAGTGTGCCAGGAGCGGTGTTTTTAGTTTTTGCGATGCTAACTTATGGTTATTTCTATGGTATTTTGTTATCCTTTGTGGCGGCGAATTTGTGTGCGATGCTTAACTTTTTGTTTGCACGATTTATTGGCGGAAAAGCCTTGACAGAAATTAAAAATAAACGCATTCAGAAAGTGCTTTCAAGAGTAGACACCCATCCCATTCAAACCATTTGTTGGTTAAGAGTTTTTATGTTACTGTCTCCTGTAGTCAATTATGCGATGGCTTTAACCAACATAAAATCTAGGCAGTTTTTTATAGGAAATGCCTTTGCAATGGTCTTTCCTTTTGTGTTTATTATTATAGGAACCGTTTTTTTTAGAAGCGTCTTTTTTCAGGAAGTAATTTTAGTTTGGATCAAATCAGCGATGAGTTAGCGCCCGAACCTGTCCTTGAAAAACCATTACCATTAATTTACTTCTTGCTTAAAAACATTATTTTATGGATCAAAATGAAGACCAACAAAAAAATGTAGCCCTCCGTATAGGTGGCTTAATTTTGTTTATTCTTACCTCAATCCTTTTGGTTAAATATACGGTGGTAGGAACTTGGTTGAGTTTAGAGCACCTGCAAGGCATGGTTGAGCAAACGGGGTATTGGGGCGTGTTAATTTTTATTGCCCTTTTTGTCGCTTCTGCGGTAATGAATATTCCAGGAACTGCTTTTTTGTTGTTGGCGATCATGCTTTTTGGCTATTGGCAAGGCGCAATTTTTGCCTATATTGGTGCTTTGTTAGGTGCTTGGATGACTTTTTTTTTAGGACGGACAATGGGTGGAAAAGCCTTGACTGAAATCAAGAACCCGACCGTCAAAAAGTTGTTGGCACAAGTAGAAGTCAAACCGATTAGAACCTTAATTGTGTTGAGAATTTTAGTGCAATTTTCACCTTTTGTAGGTTATACCTTAGCCTTAACCAATATCAAACAGCGACAATATATGATTGGGAACGTTATTGGTATTTTAATTCCAACGATTGGGTTAAGTCTAGGAATGTACTTTTTTGAAGACAGTGTTCGAGCTCTTTTTACCTAGTTTTTTAGAGATTAGATCGCTTTGCTCTTAGATTTTAGACTAAATGTTGATTATCAGTAATTTAGTCTAATGTCTAGTATCTAAAATCTAAAAGTCAGCTAAGACATTACTAAGCGC
>CACVAQ010000281.1 GCA_902727865.1 uncultured Aureispira sp.
CTAAGGTAATAAATAGAACATTGAAAACGAAAAAAAAAAATAAAAAAATGCTCGATGCCCTGTAAACAGTAGGAGTACATTAATTGTATCAAGTTAAAATTAGCTTAAAAGGGCAGGCTAAGAGCCCCCATTTTGGTCTAAAATCGACCTATTTCTGTTTGTACGCAACAGCACTTATTTAACTTACAGCAACACAAGGGGGATTATCAAACAATGATTGAGTGAAATACTTCAAAAGAAACTGTATATTGAGTAGTTCTAAAAATTCCAGAAGGTCCCGAAAAATAATATTATGAAAATTGCCTGCCTTGTTTTTATACTTTTTTCTTTTCAATTAGTGGCTTGTAGCCAAACGGTTCGAACGATCAGTAGCTTGCCCAGTACTTTATCAGAAAACTCGGGCATGTTGATTAGCCATGAAAATGCTATTTGGCTGCACAACGATGGGGGCGATTCTGCCAAACTTTATTTAATTGACACCTTTGGAACGGTGCTCAAAACCATTTTGATTCATAACGTCACAAATATAGATTGGGAAGACATTACCTATGACAATCAAGGGCGTGTCTATATAGGGGAGTTTGGTAATAATAACAACAGTCGACAAAATTTAAAAGTCTACCGAATCCCGCACCCCGATTCTATTACAGGGAATACGGTGGCCGCAGAAACCATTGAATACCACTATCCAGAACAAACGGCTTTTCCACCAATAGACCGTGAAAAAAAATACGATACAGAAGCCATGATTCATTTTCAAGACTCTTTGTATTTGTTTACCAAAGACAGAACCTCGCCACATCAGGGCTATACTTGGTTGTATCAAATTTCGGCAGATACAGGCTCTCATGCCGCGATTTTATTGGACAGTTTTCAGACCAATCAAATTAGTTATATCTTTGAAGTAACAGGAGCGGCAATGTCACCAAATCAAGAGCAATTAGCTTTGTTGGGCGCAAATACCGTCTGGTGGTTTACAGGCTTTACAGGAAATCGGTTTTTTGATGGAATGGTGCAAACCATTTCATTACAAAGTACGACTCAAAAAGAAGCCTTAGATTTTGTGGACAACGAACGCCTTTATTTTAGTAATGAAACCAGTTTTTTGGGGGGCGCATCCTTGGGGGAATTAAATTTGAGTAGTTTGATGACTAGTAACGCTCTTGTGGTCGAACAAACAGTTCTAGAGCATGTATTAGCCTACCCAAACCCAACCGATAAACAACTGAGCTTAGAATTTGAATTGGATGCATCGGCAAAAGTAAGCATACAGCTCTTGGATGCAAGAGGTAAAATAGCACAACGATTTCCCTTAGAAACATTGAGTGCTGGAAAGCAATTGCTAGATTTATCCATAGATGCATTAGCTACTGGAACCTATTTTTTACAACTAAAATGTGGGCAACAGAAATATACCAAACGGATTGTTATTGCTCGGTAAGTTTACAGCGCATCTGTTTCTGTCGCAGCTCGATCCTGCTTGACTTTTCGTCGCAGCCACCAAATCAAAACAATACATATCGCAATAAGTAAGGGAACATAAATACTAATGTGCTCTGTTTTCGTATCCACACAGTTGATATCCATCAACGTCGTCGCTTCCTTTTTTATAGAAAGCACCAAGGCCTGATTCTTGTCCTCTGTTGTAATAGAAAGCACATCGCCTTTTTTTACCGCAGCATCAAACAATTCTACATCCAAGCAATTGGCATAATCTGCTGTGATGATGTATTTTTGCGAAGATCCAAGTAATAGAAGGTCATAAGAATAGCCGATGTCCTTGTACATTTTGTTCTTATGCAAAGCATCAAAACGACCTTCCAATACAGTAGCACTTGCCGAAAGGCTAGAATTGCTGCCATATCCCAATGAGGCGACGACAAAAAATAAAAGAATCCCACCAAAAAGGAATACATCTTGGATGGGGAGTCTCTTAAGTAAGTGAACAAACGAATTAGCTTGTTTTTCTGGAGTTTCTTTCAGCATTAAATAGGGGCTTAGGGATTGGTTGATTAATCGTACTCGCCTTCAAATTCAGGAATGTCATTGTCCTTCTTTTTCTTTTTAGTTTTTTTCTTTTTGTCTTTAGCATCCACCGTATCTACGGTATCTTTTGTTGTCGCTGCTTTCTCGGCAGGAGTTTCTTCAAGGAAAATGCGATCTTGACCCAAAAACTGAGGCGATTGCGCTGAAAGTACTTTTAGCGGCTTCGAGCTTGTGGTAATAACAGCATGTGCCGTATTGGGAGGAACGACAATATGATCTCCTTTTTTTATATCAAAATAATCTCCTCCTAAGTACATTCTTCCTGTTCCATCTAAAACGGTAATGACTTCTGTATGATACTGATGTAGATGTTTACGGACGGCCTGCTTTACAAAAATCATAAACACCGAGGTATTTTCATCTGTATGCAAAGGAATGGTTTTTACATTGGTAAAGGCCTCTTTTGGGGTCATGCTATTGGCATTCTGCGTCAATATCTGAGCAGATAGAATCGTGGAGGTTAACAATAGGACAAGTATAAATAAGGTACGCATAGTTGGTGCTTTGTTTTATTGGTGGTCTGTTTTCAAATTGGTTCGATGTGTTGGTAGAAAAGATTCCTCAAATAGAACCTAAAGTCTTTTGTAAAAAAGTCCTACCTTGTATCATTAATATAGAACACAAGGTAAAGTAAATCTAGGAAAAATTAACATTTTTTGACAATATGGAACTAACATCACTGGATTGGGCGATAATAATTGGCTTTTTGGTCTTAATCTTAGGCGTCGGAATCTCTTATACTCGACAGGCATCCAAAGACATGGAGAGCTTTTTTTTGGGAGGACGAAATATGCATTGGCTATTGGCGGGTGTGTCTATGGTTGCCACTACGTTTGCAGCCGATACGCCCTTGGCAGTAGCCGAAATTGTTAGTGGGGATGGCATTTCAGGCAACTGGTTGTGGTGGAATTTTTTGGCTGGTGGAATGTTAACCACTTTCTTTTTTGCAAGGCTCTGGCAACGTTCTGGCGTATTGACAGAAGTCGAATTAATTGAGTTGCGCTATGCTGGAAAACCTGCTCAGTTTTTGCGTGGATTCAAAGCCATTTATTTGGGCGTACTCATGAATGTGATTGTCATTGCTTGGGTCAATGTTGCCTTACAGTCTTTGTTGGTCGTCTTTTTTGATTTGTCCGAAACAACCGCCTTGCTCTACACCGCAGCAGCGATGGCCTTGGCAGCAATCTACGCTTCTTTTTCAGGCTTAATAGGGGTCGCTGTAACGGATGCCATTCAGTTTGTGGTCGCAATGATTGGTTGTGTTGCTTTAGCTTATTTTGTGGTAAATGCTCCTGAAATTGGAGGTATTGCAGGTCTGAAAGAGCAATTAGAAAACCAGAACCCCAATATTTTAAACTTTTTGCCTTCTATCGGAACCACCGAAACGGCAGGAACCACCTTAGGGCTAACCTTTGTTGGCTTTTTGGCTTATGCTGGTTGTCAATGGTGGGCGTGTTGGTATCCAGGAGCAGAACCTGGCGGTGGTGGCTATGTTGCTCAACGAATGATGAGTACTCGTTCAGACAAGGATGCCGTGTATGCTACCTTGTTTTTTCAAATTGCACATTACTGTATTCGCCCTTGGGCTTGGATTATTGTTGGGTTGGCTGCGGTCGTTTTATATCCAGATTTGGCAACAGGGGATGAAAAATTAGGCTACGTTTATGCCATGCGAGATTTTCTTCCTGCGGGTTGGAAAGGCTTATTGTTAGTGGCTTTTTTGGCTGCCTATATGAGTACCATTTCTACACAACTCAACTGGGGGGCAGGCTATTTGGTCAACGATGTTTACAAGCGTTTTTGGATCAAAGATGGGGATACAAAACACTATATTACCATTTCTCGTATAAGCACGGTTATTTTGATGATTTTAGGTCTAATGATTAGTACTCAAATTGATTCTATTTCTGATGCTTGGAGTTTTATTATAAAAGCAGGAGCAGGCTTAGGTCTCGTCTTAATTTTGAGATGGTATTGGTGGCGGATCAATGTCTGGTCAGAAATTTCAGCCACGATTGCCCCTTTCTTCTTTACAGGTCTTATTTATTGGTATGAGTATCAATATGCGACAACAGTTGAGTTGCCACTTGCTTTAATTACAACGACGTTGTTTACGACTTGTGTTTGGTTGCCCGTTACTTTCTTGACCAAGCCAGAGCCTGATAGTACTTTGGTGCCTTTTTGGGAAAAAGTACATGGGGTAGAAAATGGAAATTATAAACATAATTCAGGGAAGTTTTCAAAAAATATAAAATATTTGGCGGCTTGTTGGGCATCGGCTATCGTAATGACGTATAGTATTTTATTCTTAACAGGGAAGTTCCTTTTACAAGAATATGGAACAGGATTTTCCTTGATTTTATTGGCGATGTTGAGTCTGTATTTCTTGAATTACTTTATGAGAAAAGCAGGCTTGATTGGGATAGAGGAGGACGAGGATTCGGTTTTGTTCTCAGAAAATATCTTAGATACTGGGATCGACTTGCCTGTTGAGCATACGACGGAACTCGATATAAATTCCCAAAAAGAAGACCCGAAAGAGCCGCCAGTAGATCTCAATTCTGATTTTCCTGATTTGGACGATTTGGATTAA
>CACVAQ010000282.1:0-16481 GCA_902727865.1 uncultured Aureispira sp.
TGTATGAATTTAGCTTAGATGGTTTCCAACCGACAAAAGAGGATGGAGCACAAGCGGAAAGTGCATTGGATTTATTAACGGTTGTACCGAATCCCTATTATGCCTACTCTGATTACGAGGTAACGGAATCTGACAATTTTATTAAAATCATCAATATCCCCGCAACATGTAACATCCGTATTTATGCGTTGGATGGACGATTGGTTCGGAACTATAATGTTGGTCAGGTATATGGAGATGTTGTTCGAAACGGGAAAGCTCGTTTGGGCGCATATGGAAACCCTAATATTGAAAATCAAATTACGACCTCTGTAGAGTGGGACTTGAAAAACTATGCAGGCGTTCCTGTAGCAGGAGGCGTTTATCTGATTCATGTAAAAGTAGAAGGCGTTGGTTCTAGAGTCTTAAAAAGCTTTATTATTAATCGAGCCTTGGATGCACAGCGCTTGTAGTAAATAATCCTGTCAATAACTGGCATTTATCTTAATAATTTCCTATATTTGTAGGTATACGGGATAAAGAACGTTCTTTCCAAAACAGGGAGGAACGTTCTTTTTATTATTTTTTGGAAGACCACTAATAGCATGACTTCGTGGCGGCATAAACTAGTTCAGTGTATGCACCGAAAAGGATTGTACTCGAGGCTCTTAAACGCTCTCAACAAAGATAGAGTATAGAGCCAAAGTAAGTTTTATAATGCAATGCCGTACTTGAGTTGGAAGAACTCAAGACCTTACAAATTAAAAAATAGATTTTTTAAGGCTATGCTCATTAGGAATGAATTAGGAACAGTAAAGAAATAAGATGAATATTTACTTCGCGGTTGGGCGTGTATCTCATCTCGTTTCAAATTTTGTTCACCTTATTTTTTGACCACTCCTTGATAGCCAGTCTATAAAATAGATTTGTAGAGAAATTATTATTATCAAAAAAGAAATTATTATGTCTAAATATTCATATATGACCCAAGAGGGGTTTGATAAATTCAGAGAAGAATTAGAAGAATTAAAAGGAAATGGTCGCCAAGCTGCTGCTAAGGCAATTGGCGAAGCACGGGAGAAAGGAGATTTGTCGGAGAATGCAGAATATGATGCGGCAAAAGAAGCGCAAGGTTTGTTGGAGTTGAAAATCTCTCAGATGGAAAAAATCTTATCTACATCGAGGGTTATCAATCAAGAAGATTTAGATGCGTCTTCTGTTGTTATTTTGAGCACGGTCAAAATCAAGCAACTTAAAACTAAAAAAGAATTTGAATATACACTAGTCTCTCAATCCGAAGCAAATTTGCGTGCGGGTAAGATTTCTGTTGATTCGCCAATTGGCAAAGGCTTGTTGGGGAAAGCTGTAGGGGAGACGGCCGAAGTACAGACTCCAGGAGGAGTTATGAAGTTTGAAATTTTAGATATTGCTATTAATATTTAGAAAAACTATACAAGGAGGCTTTTAGTTTGCTGCGTTTTCGAGTAATCAAAGGCGCTAACTTTTTTTAAACAACTGTTGCGGTTGATTCTTGTTAAATCTAAACCTTAAAAAGAATTTTTTATGCCAACTATCTTCACTCGTATCGTAAATGGAGAAATCCCTTGTCACAAGATTGCAGAAAATGAGCACTTTTTAGCTTTTTTGGATATAGCACCAGTGGTTAAAGGTCATACTTTAGTAATTCCTAAAAAAGAAGTAGACTATATATTCGATCTAGAAGAGTCTTTGTTTTTAGGCTTGCACCTTTTTTCTAAACGTGTTGCCGCAGCCATAGAAAAAACAATTCATTGTGAGCGTATCGGACAGACGGTTTTAGGCTTAGAAGTTCCACATGCACACATTCATTTGGTTCCTTTGTTAAATATTCAGTTTATTGATTTTAATAAACGAGCGTCTATGGAACAGGCGGAATTTGTTTCCTTGGCGGAGAAAATTCGTGGAAACTTTGTTTAGAAAATAAGGTTTGGTTTTATTAAAGTTGCCTTTTAGTTAATCCGTGAGACGGCTTTGTTAGTCGCTACGCTCCTGAGCGTTAGGCTTTAGTTCCCTTAGTGCGGTTTTCAATAGAGTAATGTTAAAGATTATAAAAAAAACACCTAATACAACTTCGTATTAGGTGTTTTTTTGTTTAAAAGAGCGGAGTAAAAAACACCGATAATCTAAAAAAAAAGGGGCGTTCTGATTTAATCAGAACGCCCTTTTACACTATATTTTATAAACGTAGGTATTATTTGATTCCGTGCATCCACTTATTAACAACTTTAGAAGCTACTATAAGTAGAACTCCTGAAGCAACCGCAATTAAACCAAGGTTGTTGAAGACGGATAAACACAACTCTAGCGATTCTACCGCAGGCGTACCTTTAGGTACCGCTGTAAATTGTGCAATCATTTCTCCTAGTATATGAGCAAAAGAAGAACCCATCAACCAGAATCCCATAATGAACCCAACGATTTGAGCAGGGGCTAATTTAGTTACCATAGATAGTCCAACAGGAGACA
This sequence comes from uncultured Aureispira sp., assembly GCA_902727865.1. Classification (GTDB taxonomy): domain Bacteria; phylum Bacteroidota; class Bacteroidia; order Chitinophagales; family Saprospiraceae; genus Aureispira. The sequence continues at coordinate 2,485 of CACVAQ010000282.1, forward strand.
ATGTTAACTCTCCAAGCGTATGAAGTAAATATAAGAACACCATAAACATAGGAGGAATTAAACCAGCAACAGCAGAGCCTTTAGATAAATTCAAGACCAAGAAACCTGCGCCTAAGAAAAGTAATCCAATTCCGAATTTGATCGGAGCAGCAGGTTCTTTACCCGCTTGCGCCAATTTGACCCATATCCAAGAAAAGATAGGAGCAAAAACCATGATGAAAAATGGATTAAAAAACTGGAACATTGCCGCATTCAGAAGTTCACCTGGCTGAACATTGTTTTTAGTAAATAGTGTCAAAGCACTACCTGCTAATTCGAAGAAGGTCCAGAATATAATCGTGAAGAAGAATAAAACCACAATCACCCAGATTCTCTGACGCTGAACTTTTTCGTATTGGAAAGAGCTTATTAACAAATAAGCAACCATACCTAAGCCAATCGCTCCAAGGATGTATTTTAGAATACCATGATTTTGCATTAAAAGCAAGAAGAACGGAATCGCTAAAAAAGAGAGAATATAAATTAATGTATTAACTGGTAGTCCAAACTGTTTTGGTACGATTGGATTCTCCAGCAAGGTAAAGGACTCGACTTCATTGTCTGATGTACCACTATTTTCATCGGAAAGAGCCGCACTCGTATTCATGGTATTGTCATCCAAAATAGAAGGATCACCAGCTACTACAGCAGGCATTGCTGTACCAGATTTATTCGATTCAACTTCATAAGGTGCATAACCTTTGTCACCAAGTACACCCGTGCGTTCAGCATATACAAAGATTAATAAACCAATCAACATTCCAACTCCTGCTAAACCAAAACCAACATGCCAACCCATATTAGGATCTAAACCAATAGCACCACAAGTTAAGGTAGAAAGAAGCGCTCCAATGTTGATTCCCATATAAAAGATCGTAAAGGCACCATCTCTTCTTGGGTCATTTCTAGCATAGAATTTACCAATCATAGAAGAGATGTTCGGTTTAAAGAACCCATTCCCCATAATTAGTAAGACTAGAGCGGTTAAAAAGACCATTTCGCTTTCTACAACCATCAAGAAATGTCCTAGCATCATCAAAAAAGCTCCCCATAAAATAGATTTACGGTAACCCATGAATTTTTCTGCTAAAATACCACCTAACAAAGGAGTTGCGTAGACTAAGGCTCCATAGGCTCCATAAACACCTACGGCTTCACTTTCTGTATACTTTAAAAAACCATCAGCCATATATAATGTTAACAAAGTTCTCATACCATAGTAAGAAAAGCGTTCCCACATTTCTACGAAAAATAAATAAAAGAGAACTTTAGGGTGAGCTTTTCTATTAGTAGCAATTACAAAGGCTATCCAAACAGAGCAAATTACCCATGCAAGAGCCATTAATGCATATGGTCCCATAATTATATAGATTTATTTGAGAGTTAATTAATTATTAGAAAATAACTGAACTTGAAGGTACTAAAATACTAACGAAATTCGAATTAAGGGGAAGGGAAATAGCGGCAGAAATACAAAAAATAGACTAAACGGCATAAAAAAGGATCAAAAGAAGGAACTAAAAGGGCTATTTGATTGTTGATATTGTTTATTTTGATTTAAGAGGACTTATTTATTTTTTTGTCGAACCTCTTGAGCTTCTATAACCAATATTTTTTTTGCGTTTTCTTTTTTGATATAGCGGTATTTTCCTGAGCCAATTTTACTGAGACTCTCCAAGAGTTCTTTGTGATGAGTGTATTCCTTATTGGAGAAATAGAAGATACTTAAACGAATCGGGTCTTTTTCTCTGCTGCCTTTTTTGATTAAGCTTTTAATTCTTGGACTGATCTTAAATGCCCCATCGGTTGCCATAATGACTCGATTGTTTCCATTTTTAATCACACTTTCTTCAATCGTTTTGTAAGCCAAGCGAATTCCTTTGTTGGCATCACTACTTCCATCAGAAGACAGTTGGTCGATGATAGAAAGCACCCGTTCTTTGTTTGCCTCTGAGGAAACAGAGGTTGGAGGTAAGACAACTTCTGCTTTTCCCGAATAAGTAATCAAGGTGATGTTGTCTTCTGCTCGCATCAAATCTAGCAATTGTACCAAGGCTTCTTTTAACAAAGGAAGTTTGTTGGTATCCTTCATGGAAGAAGAAATATCCAACAAAAAGACGAGATTATTGGTCGCAAAACCATTTAAGCTCATATCGCCAACTTGAGGATTATTTTTTCGATATTCTATACTATCTAGAATTTCCTGTGCATAGAGTGCACTGTCGTTTTTGACCTGCGCAAGACTATCTGATAAAGCTTCGGCAATGCTATCTTCAACATGTTTTTCACGTAATTTTTCTGCAATTAGAGCTTCTATGTCAATGTCCGGCATTTGATAAGCCTCGTATTCTGGAACATTAGGATAGAGTACCTCAAATAAATGAGGCATTTCGTGCTCATAAAGCCAATAAACGTCATTGTCGTTGATAAATTTATTAAACAAAGTGGCGATACCATCTCCTGAACGGTTGTAATTCTTCAAAAGGTCGATGTTATAATAATAATAACTTGGCTTGAAGTCTAAACTTTGATATTTAGGACTGCTTTGATACTCCGCAGAAATTTTAAAAATATTTTGCGCTCTATCGAGTATCTCATCCAATCTTTTTTCTGGAGAACGTAAAGAATTGGCTGTTCGTTCTAATCCAGTTAAAATATTTACTTTTCGATCATCTAGGCTACGAACAAATTCTTTTAATTTTAAGCAATTATAATTTAAGGAACTACTCGTATCGCCTGCCCGAATCGCTTTAATGACTAATTTAGTTTGCTTGAGCAAGGGTTGAAGTTCTTGCATGACTCGCAAGGCATTGCTATCTATTTCTGGAGCATTATAGGTTTGTATAATAGAAGTAAGATTCCAATGTAGTTTTTCCTGTAAGGTAAACATATCGTAATAAAGGACCTCTACTCGACGCAGCCACTTAAAGCCTTGTACTAAGTTTGTGTCTTTTTGATAGTCACCAGTTTTTACATATTGGGCCAATAAAGATCGAATATCCTCAATTTCTTTGAGTACATTAACCACTTTTCCAATCAATTGAAGCGGTGCACCTCTTTTATCATAAGGAATATAAATATTATCGTTGAGGATATTGGGGTACAAGTCCCGAGGATAAATAGGAAAATACTCTGCGTTCGTTAATATATTATCTTTTTTGTAAACCACTTGTTCTATGCTATCTTCTACAAATTGATAGAATTGCTCATTTACGTGTAAAAAATCAAAATACATTAAATTTAGTGCATGAGAAACCTCATTAGAATAAACAATATAGTTATTTAATGCTTGATAGGTCGATTTCGATAAGCGTTGATTTTGAGCCTGTAGGTTTGTACTACAAAAACAAAATACCAGAAAATGAAATATTATTTTTTTATATGGGAATATTTCTTTCATATTTAATAACTACTGATTCAGCTTTAAAATCAGTAGAAGTATTAATTGCTGTTAGGTGTCTAAGATTATAAATTACAAAATTGTTGCCAAGCTTTTTTAGACAGGGCAAGGGTTAAGTTTTCAATGTAATAAGCCCCCGAAGCAGGGTCAATAACTCTATTTAAATAACTTTCTGATTGTAAGACATGCTGCACATTTCGTGCAATACGCCGCGTAAATGAATCTGCTTGATTTAACGTATTACAAGGACGAATGTAAATACAATCGACTCCCCCAATAGCCGCAGCCATTGCCTGTGTTGTTGCTGTAATCATATTCCAATACTGATTTTCATGCTGATCACTCAAGGTAGTTGCATGGAAAAAAGGTAAGACAACGGATGGAACATTATAAGCTTCTAATAAAGCGAACCAAAGCCTTTTGAACGCTCTGATAGCGGCCAACTCCACAAAATAGTGTTCGCCTACATTAAACTCAAAACGTAAAAAGTTAGTAATTTGTTCTATACTTCTTCCTTGTTCTGTTAAAACATCAATCCATTGACTTGCTTTAAAAATGGCAGCACTAAGACTTGTTGTCAAAGAATCTGCTATTGAAATATTTAAACATCTAAAGGTAGGAAGATTTGTTAGGCAAAAGTCAAAATGGTCAACTAATGCACTTGCTGTAATATTGCCTAAATCACAACTGCCATTTAAGGTTTGAACATTCGAGAGTTGTGCAATTGTTTGTAAGAACGCTTTTGGATTCGTAGCCAAAGCCGTGCCCTGAAAATGAATCTGAACTAAATCTAACAAAACATTTTGTAGCAATATTTCTAAATCCACTACTTTTGGAAAGTAGTTAAAATTAAGAATTAACGCATTGGAACCTTTGCTCAATGCCTCCAAAATTTGAGCATTGGTCTTTGTGCAATCCTCGGCTTTGTTGATAATAAAAGCCTCGCAGATACTCCAATTATTGTTGCCACTTAAATTTGGACTACCAATATACTGACTTGTCGTGGTCTCTTTTCGATGTAAAGGGGACATTATAAGTCCTTCTTCAATCTCCCAGTTCAAACTATCAACTGGCTTTCCTTTCAAAAACTTCTCAATCGCATCAACCCAGTCTTTGGTCGTAACGGCATCAAACTCTTGGAATAAATTCTGTGTCTGCTCCATATTTATGATTTTCTTTGTCATAATATTTTGAATACTTTATTGTCAAGCAACATTGAAAAGCTCCAAAAGATCGGTCTAAATATCTTTATGTTTTATAACGTTCGGTAAATTTTTTCTGTGTATAAGTTAAGCGTTTTTTACCTCTAAAAAAAGTAATGCTTCTTTGACTCCCCGAAATAAGCGCAGCGATGGCACGGATTAACAAAGGGGCAAGATCATCAACAATAAGTGAAACGCTCCTAACCAAAGGAAATAAGTAGCAACGCAGCTAAGTAAATCGCATGGTAATCATAAATTAAGCTTTGCTATAGACTATTTTTAGATTGTAGACATTAGATCGCTTTGTTCTTCGCTTTTAGACTAAAAGCGAAGCGATCTAAACATTACTTTTTAATAGGCTTAAGCGCCAAAATATTAATTAATTATTTTTTGTTCAGGACTTTTTTTTACTAGATTAATTGTCAGTTAACAGTACGATAGTTAAGAGCTTATAGGGTTTAAAAATCAATCTAGTACGATTTAACTACACCATATTTGTCTTTACGTCTGTTAAGAGAGTTTGAGACAGGTTAGGCATCTTAGATCCACTGAATTTTCTGATTTTTTATGACCACGAACAATAAGTGAAACGCTCATGACCAAAGAGAATAAGTAGCAGTGCAGCTAAGTAGGTGGGGATAGACCTTCTGTTATAACCTCTATATTACTACAACTTCTTTGTAATGCATATTTAATATAAATTTAAATTTTATTAACCAGAATTTTTCTAGGGTAGAATTATAGTAATAAATTTTTAGGTGAAAATAAAACAGGCAAATTTTTTCTGTTTTTATAGACTTTAAAAATTAATGCTTTATCGCACCTTATTTTTTTTTCTAAAGTAGATTACTTTAAACTAGACAAAATAAGAGACAAAAATACAAATTCTTATGGAATCATAAAAGATTTTTCAATTAGTTTCCAATCGTTTTTTTGTTGTATTAAGTTTAACTTGCTATAAAATAACAAAGTATAGTATAAAATTCTTTAGAAGAAATAAACTAGCGTAGTTGCCTAATATTTTACGGTTGGTTGACAACTCAAAGACTCCCCGCAGCTAATTTTTGCCAAATCAGACGCTTTTTCTTTTTCATAACAGTAGGTAGATGGACAAAAATAATCAACACTAAAATAGGGCATCTTTTGTCCGCTAAATTCCTTAAAAAGCCTTGCTTTAGCTCGCTATCACGAAGTAGCACCGAAGGTAAAGCTTCATTTTTTAACTCTTTAGCGAAAAAAATATACGCCTATTTTTATACTACTAATTTTGTCCTGTACTCAGACCTAAATTATTAAACAAAATTTTTAGCTTGCTTCCCTCAGGAGAAGCGTTGTCCTATACTCAGGAAAATTACATGAAATAATTGTTCTAGCCTTCGCCCAAAAAAAACAATGCTAGGATAAAAAAAATAGCTAGATTTTTTTGTCCATCACAAAAGAGCTAACTTCGCTTAAAATTGTATTATATTAGGACAATATCTTATAAATAACTAATGTTACGCATACAATTTAGGCAGCCGCTAAGCACTCATAGTATGCTTCAAACGCTTCGCCTTAATGGTTTAATGCTTATAGGTTAAGGTTAAACCCTATCTAGTGTACATATATGGAGTATTCTATCTTAAACGTTCCAAATCTAAAAAATGCTTAAATAAGGAATGGAAGATTTAAATAAAATTCAAAATTCTGCTATAAGAGGAGTTCATAAGACTTGTTTTAAGGTTGCGCACTGAAAAAAGCGAAAAACTGGAAGAAGTTCTTAGATTAAGGAACGACTTAAGGAGTGTTGAAAACTTATGTTACACACTGTATTTAATATCTCAACGAAAAAAACCAACACAAATAATGAAAGCTGTCATTCCAGTTGCAGGAGTCGGAACTCGTTTAAGACCACATACATATACTCAACCCAAACCACTAATTCCAGTGGCAGGAAAACCTTTAATTGCTTCAATTATTGATCAATTAGTTTCAGATGGTGGTATTACAGAGTTTATTTTAGTCATTGGCTATTTGGGAGATAAAATGAGAAATTATATCGAAGACCGATACCCTCATTTAGATATCACCTTTGTATATCAAGAGGCTAGATTGGGGCTGGGGCATGCTATGTACATGGCAATTGATGCCTTTAAGGATGCCGAAGAAGTGCTGATTGTCTTAGGGGATACTATTTTTGAAGGGAATTTGAAAGCTTTATTGATGCAACCCAACTCTTGTTTGGGAGTAAAAAAAGTAGAGGATCCAAGAGAGTTTGGCGTCGTAGAAATAGGAGATGACGGATACATTAGTAGAGTCGTAGAAAAACCACGAATTCCAAAGTCTAATATGGCCTTGGTTGGTTTGTATAAAATTTCCGATGTGGGTATTTTGATAGACGCATTGAAATATATTGTTGCGAATAATGTTTTGACAATAGATGAATATCAATTGAGCGATGCTTTGATGCGAATGGTTGAAATGGGGGTGCAGTTCACGACTTTTGAAGTAGACAACTGGTACGACTGTGGTAAAAAAGACATTCTATTGGACACCAATGCCATGTTATTGAAACGTCAAGGAAATGCTTCGGAAGATATTCCTGCTTTTGAAAACACAATCGTTGTTCATCCTGTTAGTATTGGTGAGAATTGTCAGATAAAAAACTCTATTATAGGCCCGAATGTTTGCATTGGAGATCATTCTATTCTCAATTATGCCATTGTTAGTAATTCTATTATTGGCAGTTATGCTATGATTGAAGAGGCTGTTTTGGAGAAATCTATTATTGGCAGCGATGCTGCGATTAAAGGGCTCAGTCTTAGCCTAAATATAGGAGACAATACAGAAATTGATTTTTCGTAAGAAAGGATCGTATGATCTTTCTACGAAGTAAGTAATTATAAAAAATATTAAGAAAAAATGGAACACTTAAAAAGCTATCAAGAAGCTAACAAAGAACGTTATTTAGAAGAGTTAATGGATTTGTTGCGTATTCCTTCTATTAGTGCAGATTCAAACTACGATGCAGATGTCTTAAAAACAGCCGACTTTATCAAAACTAAATTGATAGAAGCGGGGGCTGAAAATGTAGAAATTTGTAAAACTGATGGTTTTCCAATTGTTTATGCAGATAAAATTATAGACCCCAACTTGCCTACCGTTTGTGTGTATGGGCATTATGATGTGCAGCCTGCCGATCCAGTTGAGCTGTGGGATTCTGGACCATTTGATCCTGTTATCAAAAAAACAGCGATTCATCCAGAAGGTGCTATTTTTGCACGGGGGGCTTGTGACGACAAAGGACAAATGTATATGCACGTCAAGGCCTTTGAAAATATGGTAAAAAACGATGCCTTGCCTTGTAACATCAAGTTTATGATCGAGGGAGAGGAAGAGGTCGGTTCTCCGAGTCTAGGACCTTTTATTCGTGCAAATACAGAGAAGTTTGCCTGTGATGTTGTCCTAGTTTCGGATACAGGGATGATTGCCAATGATGTCCCTTCAATTTGTACTGGTTTGAGAGGTTTGAGCTATGTCGAGGTAGAAGTTGTCGGACCGAATAGAGATTTGCATTCTGGTATTTATGGTGGTGCGGTAGGAAATCCTGCCAATGTATTGGCAAAAATGATTGCTTCGCTACACGATGAAAATGGACACATTACAGTAGAGGGCTTTTATGATGCTGTTGAAACGGTGTCGGACGAAGAGCGTGCTGCAATGAATAAAGCACCGTTCTCGCTAGAAGAATACAAGGAGCATCTAGATATTGATGCTGTGCAAGGAGAGCAAGGATACACGACTTTGGAGCGTGGGTCTATTCGCCCTACTTTGGATGTAAACGGTATGTGGAGTGGTTATATTGGACAAGGGGCAAAAACAGTCTTGCCTTCTAAGGCTAATGCTAAAATTTCGATGCGTCTGGTGCCCAATCAAGATTCGGAAACAGTGACTAAATTGTTTGAGGCGCATTTTAAAAAGATAGCGCCGCCTTCTGTTAAAGTAACAGTAACGCCGCATCATGGTGGGGAGCCTGTCGTAACACCAACCACTGGAATTGCCTATCAAGCAGCAGATAAGGCGTATCAAAAAACATTTGGAAAGCCAGCCATTCCACAACGTTCAGGAGGATCTATTCCAATCGTTGCGATGTTTGAAGAAGTCTTAGGTGTGAAAACAATCTTAATGGGTTTTGGCTTAAATTCTGATGCGATTCATTCACCTAACGAGCATTACGGCTTGTTTAATTACTACAAAGGAATCGAAACAATTCCTTATTTCTATCAGTATTTTACGGAGCTGTCCGCTAAATAATTCTTCGTAGAATTTTGTTGTTTAATAAAAAAAAGGCATCGTTTCTACTGGAATCGATGCCTTTTTACAAACCCCCCTTGCGTTATGAAAAGAATTGCCCTACTGTTCTTTATAACAATCATTGTCTCTAGGCTTCAAGCCCAACAAGAAAAAATTCTAAACAAAGGCCACGATTTGTATAGCCTTGCTATAGCTGAAGGTCGGTACGAAGAGGCGTACAACTATGCTTATGAGTGTTGGAATACCTTAAAAGAAATGCAGCCCCAGCGGGATAGTTTTTTAGGCTTGTCTATGCACTATTTATCAGAGACGTTGTATTTCAATGAGAGACAGGAGGAAGCTTTAGGCTATGCTTTGCAAGCCAAAGAGTTGATTGGGGACAGCTATGGGAAAGAGAGTGTTAATTATGCCTTGGTATTAAATTCTATGTCAATTATATATTCTGATTTAGATGAATATGATTCAGCGGAGGAGTGTTCTCTAGAATCAATTCGAATTTACAAAATGTACTTGCCCCGAAAGGCGAGGGACTATTTTGGAGCGATGTGCAATTTAGCAACCTTGTACGATATTTTAGATCGTTATCAAGATGCAAAAGAACTGTATGAATCTATTTTGGAACAATATACTTTGGACAAAAGTGACGAGTTGTACACCGCAGTACTAATGAATTTGGCCTTGTTGCACGAGGGCATGGGGGCTTATGATTTAGCAGAAAAAGCCTATCTAGACGTACAGGCAATTTTTAAAGAAAATGACAAAATAGACCATCCAGATTATGCCGCTTTGTTAACCAATATGGGAATATTGTATCACTCTTTAGAGCAATATGAGCAAACAGAAAACTTGTTATTACAAGCCATACAATTATTTACGAATGAAGGCTCAGGAAATTTTTATGATATTTCGAGTGCTTATTCCATCTTAGCAATTTTGTATAGTGATCGAGAAGAATACAAAAAGGCAGAGCTGTATTATTTGAAGACCGTGGAGTTGACGGAAGAATTTACGGGCAAGGACAGTTATGATTATGCTTGGTCTATTAGTAATCTAGGGATTTATTATGAAGAAATAAATGAATATGGAAAAGCCAAAGCAAAATACGTGGAAGCACAGAACATATTTTTAAATATTTTTGGAGAAAAGCACACCAGTCACGCCACTAGTTTATCTAATTTGGCTTCTATTTGTTTGGAAACAGGAGACTTGGATAATGCGCTTCGACTGACCAGGGAATCTTTGGCTTTATTGTACGAAATTAAGGCTAAAGCACATACAGAATGTGTGACGTTGACGAATCGAATTTCTGAAATTTATTATCGCAAAGAAAATTATGACAAGGCCTTACATTATGCTTATCGAGCAATCGAGCTGAACGGCAGCTTTTTATTTGAAAAGGACCAGCTTGACAACGTATGGTGTGACACGGTTTTAAGCCAATCTTTCTTCTCCTTTGTGAACTTGAATAGTTCCTTAAAGCTTATTTGGAAAGCCTTGGACCGTTCTGAAACAGAACAAGTTCTTCAAGCGAAGTTGACCTTCGTGGAAATGGTCATGACGCTTTTTGAAATGCGGAGAAATGAATATAGCACCAAGGCGGGCAAGTTGTATCTCTTAGAACAAAGTACAGACTGGGCGGAAGAAGGCATTCTAACGATTGAAAAGCTTCGAAATCACGCCAATTGGGCTGCTTACAAAAAGCAAGCATTTAATTTTGCCGAAAAAAATAAATCGGTTTTGTTAACCAGTGATTTACAGGCAGAAAAAGCCTATAGTTTTGGAGATTTACCCGATACCTTAGCTAAAAAAGAGCAATTATTACAAGAAGAATACGACGCATACAAGGCTTATTTGTTGGATGACATAACGGAAGAAGAGCGTCAAGAGGTCTATACTTATCTGAGTGATTTGTTGTTGGAAAAGGGAGCTTTTAAAGAATATATTGAGACCAATTATCCTAAATACAATCAACTAAAATATGCTGTAAATACTATTTCTATTGAACAAATTCAAGAAACGTTGGGTGAAACAACCGCCTTGTTGGAATACAGTGTTTCCGATTCAGCCGTCACGGTGTTTTATATAGATCATAAGCAATTTCAATTGTATCATTTTCCGATTGAATACCGTGTTTTAGCTGCTAAAATTGCTTTGTTACACCATACCTTGAGTAATTATAGTGCTTTGTTAAAAACACCCCAAAAGGCACATCAACGATATGTAAAGGTCGCTTATTGGTTTTATGATAATTTATTAAAAGCTGTTCTAAAAGGGAAGAAAGGCATAGATCAGTTGGTTGTGATCACCGACCGAGAATTGGGGCATCTTCCTTTTGAAACATTCCTGGTCGAAGAAGGAGCCAACAGTACAGGATACAAAGGGTTGCATTATTTGATGAACGATTATGCGATTAGTTACGATTATTCTGCGACACTTTGGAAAGAAAATTTGAGTAAAACAAACCGTTCGAACAATGGTAAATTATTGGCTATGGCAGCAGTCTATGACCAAGGGAACACTATAAATAAAACTCGATTGCCTTTTTATCAAGAGCAAAGAAATTTGTTAAGTGCCTTGCCCGCAGCAATAGATGAAGCCAAAGGTTTGTCTGAAAGCTTTGCAGGCGATGTTGCCATAGGATTGGATGCCAACGAAGGCTTCTTTAAAGAAAAAGCAGCAGATTATGGAATTATTCATTTGGCAATGCACGGGCTGCTGAATCGAAAGAGCCCCATTTTGTCAAGCCTTGTTTTTACAGAAAACAACGATAGTACCGAGAATAATTTTTTGCAAGCCTATGAAATTTCTAAACTAAATTTGAATGCCAATTTAGTGGTTTTGTCGGCCTGTGAAACGGGCTACGGAAAGTTTGAAAGAGGCAATGGAATTGCTTCCTTGGCTCGTTCCTTTATGTATGCAGGCACGCCTGCTTTAGTTGTTTCTTTGTGGCAAGTAAACGATGCCTCTACGGCAATGGTTATGCGTTATTTTTATGAAAATTTGAGTGCGGGGAAAAGCAAATCGGTCGCACTTCGAGCCGCAAAACAACGATACATTTCGGAAGCACATGGAATTTATGCACATCCTGCATTTTGGTCTCCATTTGTGCAACTAGGCAATAACCAAGCGATTGAATGGAATAAAAAAAGTACTCCTACTCAATTTTGGTGGATACTGGCAGCAGCACTTATTTTTTTAGGTTTATTAGCGGGATTAAAATGGAGGCAACAAAAAAACACTTAATCTTGCTCTACCGACATGGCTTCCACAAAAAATTGGTTCCAAGCCAATCCTGCTTCATAATGTTCTAAAACCCAAGCCATCAAATCCTCTTTTAATAAGAGGCTTTCATCGTCTTCGTATTGTGCCATAAAATAAAACTGTTTGTTGGCAATCAAGGGCTCTGTGAGGACTGCTTCTTTAAAATCTTTGGGAATGCGTTTATTTTTTTCGCCTTGAATTGCTGTATAAATTGCTTTGAAGGCTTTGTTTGCTTTGAGCTTTTTTACTTTTGCTGGATTTCGAGCGATGTGTTCTCGAATCAATTGTAAATTTTCTTTCTCTGGACGATACATGCCGCCGCCGAGCCAAATTTCTCCGACGCCAAATTGAATATACATGCCAGGCAATTGCATATCTTTGCGTCCAGCACGAGAAACAACCGCACTGACGTGCATTTTGTAAGGTGTTTTGTCTTTCGAAAACCGAATGTCTCTATTAATTCTAAACACCGCATTCTTAACTTCTAACTCTAATTCAGGATCGTATTTCTCTCGAATATTTTGGATCAAGTCGGTTAGGAATTTAGCGAAGGCTTTTTTGACTTCTCTCTCGTATGTTTTTTTGTTTTCATGAAACCAATCTTTGTGATTGTTGGGCGCTAAACCCTTAAAAAAATCATTAAATCCTTCGGTGAAATACGGCATAGTTTTGCTTGTGCTTGTTAATAAAGGGATAATTAAAGGTATGGAATTCTTTAGAATACTAAAGGGCAAAACTGAAAAATGTTTTAGTTGTTAACTAAAACCATTTTTGACAAGACTTAAGCTCCTATGGGCATTGCAATAGTCTATATAAAATAGTATCTTGTAGAAGGTTTAGGTGATTGTTTGTAGAAAATAATATTTTGTTAGAAATAAGTATGTTGCTAGAATGAAGGAAATGGTAGATAAGAATGTGAACATCGTTGATGTTATCCAACAAATGGATGTCTTGAAGACTGACTTAGATCAGTTGAGACCCATTCGGGCAGATCGTTTGAATAAATTAGAACAAAAACTAAGGCTAGATTGGAATTATCACTCTAATAGTATCGAAGGGAATACCTTGTCGATGTCTGAGACCAAATCTTTTATTTTGTGGGGCATAACGGCAAAAGGGAAACCTTTTCGAGATTACGTAGAAATGAAAGGGCATAATGAGGCGCTACAAAAGTTGTCTCAATTGATTAACCAAGATTTGAAAATTACAGAGCGTTTAATCAAAGAATTACATGCGATGATTCTGGTAGAAGCCTATGTTGATGAGAAGGCAGAAATAAACCCTGGGGAATGGAAAAAAATACCGAATTTTTTGCATTCTCCGACAGGGGAACGAATAGACTTTGCTGCACCTGAAGAGGTACCGAGTTTAATGAGCAAGCTAGTCAATTGGCTGAACAATCATATTGATCCACCGAAGCGCAAAAAAAAGAAATACGATTGGCATCCTTTGTTAATTGCAGCAGGTTTCCACACTCAATTTATCAAGATTCATCCTTTTGGAGATGGCAATGGACGTATGGCTAGGATTTTGACAAATCTAATCTTAATGCTCTGTGGTTATGTTCCTGCGATTATCAAGTTAGAGGAACGAACGAATTATTATACGGCTATTAATACCAGTAGCTTAGATAATCCTGAAAATCTAGCAATACATTTGGGGCAAGCTGAAATTCATTCTTTGGAAATTGCAATCAAGGCAGCAAAAGGCGAGCGTATTGAGGAGCCAGACGACTTGGACAAGCAATTGTCTTTGTTGGAGCAAAAGTTGAATGGGGAAGGCGAAGTGATTGCGAAAGTGAA
>CACVAQ010000282.1:16581-23353 GCA_902727865.1 uncultured Aureispira sp.
ATTCTTTGGAAATTGCAATCAAGGCAGCAAAAGGCGAGCGTATTGAGGAGCCAGACGACTTGGACAAGCAATTGTCTTTGTTGGAGCAAAAGTTGAATGGGGAAGGCGAAGTGATTGCGAAAGTGAAAAGTGAGGAAGTTCTGAGAGCATTTGGGAATACTACTTTGTTGGAGATTGCACGGACATTTGTAGAGATTCAGAGAAAGTTTAGTAGATTTTATGTGGGAACTAAATTTTGTATTAATTATCATGGATTACTACCAACTGGTGGTCTAGTGATGGGAGAAGCCTTTTTATCAGAAGCTTTTTTCTTAGGTGAGAATAACTCTATCTTAGGTGAGGTAATGAATAAGGCTATGGCGGCTTTACTTAGAGACGGCTCAGATGGACGTGATTTTATTGAATTAGAATCCAAATTTGATACATTTAATAAAAAAAATAGAGAACCATTTGATTATGAAGAAGTACTAAAAATAGAATTCAATGAAAAAGACTTTGTTTTAAAATTAACAGGTGGAGAACAATTTTCCTTTTCATACAACAAAGAATTTGAAGAACAAGAACTCGAAGAAATTCTAAAAATAAGCGCTAAAAAACACCTAGCTTATATAGAAGAACAAACTAAAGTATAAATAACATTTTCTAGTCCAAATAATAAAACATGCAACAGCACTTTTTATCTACTCTCAAAGGAATTGGGAGTCTTTTTTTTATCCTAATGAGCTTCGTTTTTAACGCTTGCGATAAAACAACCGAAGCAGATTGCCCCGAAGCCTGTGCGAATAGCAACCTTCAACACGTCAAAAAAGTCTTATTAATTGGTATTGATGGTTGTCGGTCAGATGCTTTGCAAGCTGCCAATACGCCTAATTTAGATCAACTGATTGCGAATAGCCGTTATAGTTGGACACTAGACCGAGGAAACACGGATACATGGAGCGGGGCAGGTTGGTCTACGATGTTAACAGGCGTTTGGCCTGCCAAGCATGGGGTGAAGGACAATTGGTATGTCGGGAAAAACTATGGCGAATACCCACATTTTTTATGCCGCGTGAAAGAAACAAGTGATTGTTTTAAAACAGCTTCGATTGTTCATTATACAGCCATTAATGATGAAATAGTGGCGCCTTGTAATACAGATGAATTGAGGGATTATGACAAGGATGCAAACGTAACAGAAGCGGTGACCAACTATCTAAATGATTGTAACATGGATGTTATTTTTGCCCACTTTGATGGCGTCGATCATGCAGGACACAGTAGAGGCTTTCACCCAAGTATCCCAGAATACATAGATGCGATAGAAACGGTAGATGCTGATTTAAAGCCAATCCTAGACGCTGTTTATGAGCGGGAAGCCAATCACAATGAAGATTGGCTCATTATTGTCAGTACAGATCACGGAGGAACCATAGAAGGAGCGCATGGAGGCGAAGACAATAATGTTGATGTCACCCGTGTCTTTGGTATCTTTAGAACTAAAAATACAGCCAATCCTGGTGGATTACGCTACAGTCCAGAATTAGTTGATGTCGTACCAACTATTTTTAACCACCTTGGTATCCCAATCAATAGTACTTGGAACTTAGACGGTGTTGGAGTGGCTTTGTAATAGGTTCAGGGACTTAGGACGATTGCACTAGGTTAAATAGGATGAAAACGTTTCTTTGTTTATGTAAATACTGTTTTTGTTACTAAATACGGAATACTCAAGATTCGTCTTGAGTACAGGGTGTAAAAAGTTTCAATAGATCAAAAATTAAATAATTATACCTAAAGAATCCTTAGGGGCTTGAAGTATGGTATCAGACACTTTCAAAGTGGCTGATACCATACTTGCCCACTATTTAATAACTTATTACAACTGTATGGAGTATTCCGTATTTAACAAGTAATCGTTGTTTTTCTAATAAATTTTAGAGACCTAGGCACATGAAGAAAAACCCTTACCATTTTTAATAAAGGGTAAGAGTTATCTATGTTAACGAGGATTAGTTAAGACTAATCTTCTACTTCTACGTCATCAATTGTGTTGTCGAACTCCTCAACAGCTTCTGCTTTGTTTAGGATTGTACGGCCACGGTAAGAACCGCAAGCTTCACAGATGCGGTGTCTTAATGTAGGAGCACCACAGTTACTACAACTAAGAACGTGAGGAGCTGCAATTTTGTAGTGCGTACGACGTTTGCGTTTGCGCTGCTTTGATATTCTACTCTTTGGATGTGCCATCTTATTATTTTATTTAAACGTTATTATTTTAATTTTTTTAACTCGTCCCAAATTGGGTTTATGTTGTCACCGTCATTAGCTTCTTGATCAGAAGCCTCGATGTCTTCATTAATTTCTAAATACTTTAACATTTCAGGATTGCAAATATACTTACCTTCCTCATTTGTTGGGTGTACCGTTCGAATTGGAATACTCAACATAAGCATTTCATAAAGCATTTCAGCAATATTAATCGAACTAATTCCTTCTTTCATGTAGACAATATCAAATTCGTCTTCTTGTTTTGGAATTTCACTGACCAGTTTAATAAGTATTTGATCGGCTCCTTCAACAGGAAAATCAAAATCTTCTGTACAGATATTACAAGCCGTTACAACAGTACCCTGAAAAATGAAGTTAAGTTCTAAACTATCTAAAAATTTGACTAAAGATAATTTTACTTCAATATTTCCTTTTTGTACTAAGGCTGCTTCAAAATTTTTAAAGAACTTGTTATTTATTTGATAATCAAACAAATGCTCACCATCTGCAAGACTTGCAAAATTTATAGTGAATGTTTTAAGAGCTTTCATTGATATAGTTTTTTCTGAAAACGCCGTGCAAAGGTAGGAAAAAAAACAGAACCTAATAATTAAAATTCAGTTACTTTTATAAAAATCTAAAAATTGCTAGACTCAAAACAGAGTATCTCTCCATAAATTGAACCAATTTAGATCTAAATAAGAAGCTAATTATTTTTCTGCTAGCAGGGCTTTTATAGCATCTTCAAGTGCTTGTCCACGAAGATTTTGATAACGAATAATTCCTTTTCGGTCAATTAAAAAAGTTTTAGGAATAGAATTTACTCCATAAGTCTTTGCAACAGGACTACTCCAGCTTCTTAACTCAGAAACATGATTTTTCCAAGTTAATCTATCTTGTTTTATAGCTTGCTTCCATTTACTTTTTTCCAGTTCCATCGCTTGAGCAATCAAGTCTGCATCATTATTATAAACCGCAAGGCGCTTGTCGTCTAGGCCATCAAAAGAAACATTAAAGATCTCAAAGCCTTTCTTGCTGTATTTTTTATACATTTCTACAACATGAGGATTGGCAGATCGACAAGGGCGACACCAAGAAGCCCAAAAGTCTAGCAAAACAACATCTCCTTTAAGTGCTGCAAGGGACATTTTTTTACCATCAGGATTCGGCAGATTAATTTCTGGAGCTTCGACACCCACCGCAACAGGTTGTGCTTTTAATTTAGCGTCCATAGACGAGACCTTCGAATTAAATTGTTTGGTATACAAGATACTAGGGTATGATTCTAACAAGGATGCCAATACTTTTTTATACGCTTTCATATTGCCAGCTAAATCGAGTTTTTCAACCAAATAAAGATGCAACAAAGGCTTGTTCTCCGTAGTCGTTTCTATATATTTTTTGATTTTAGCATTGTCCAAATCCGCCGCCCAAGCCGCCATTTCTTCCGCATAAAGTCCTCCTGTTAGTTCGTAGCTAGCAATTTTTCTACCATCCATTGTCGCATTAACGATTATTTCTTCGCCACCTTTTAGCAACATATAAACAGGTCTAGCACCTAGACGTACTCGATAAGTACCAGGGGTTTGAATGCCTGTTTTTAGTTCAAAATTTCCGTCCGCATCTATTTTGGTAAAGCCAACAACATCGGTCGCATCCAATGTTTTTTTATCAAAAAATATTTTGCTACCTTCCTCTAAGCCCTTAATAGTGCCTTTTATAGTCGTTGGAGTGCCAACGATCGTAGGAGGAGGTTTGGGGCTACTTGTGTTAGATGTTGTGGTTGCCGTTTGATCGGTCTGTTCGGTCGTATTGTCTGTTGTATTAGAACAGCTTGTTAATAGGGCAGCTGCAAAAAGTAAGAGGTAGTATTTTTTCATAATAAATGTTCAATTCTATTTTAGTCATTTGGTAAATCGCTGTATCAAAACCTTATTCAGGTCACAAAATACAAACTTATTGTGATAGATACTTTGAAACAGGCGCTTTTTAAGATTTTGATAAGAAATGTAAGCTTAAAGCCATTTTGTATGGGCTGGCAAAAACGGTCCAACACTCAAATTAACCGATTTGCTAAACCTTATTAACAACCAAACGAATGCAAATTAGTACCGAGTTACAAGCCCTAAGATACATCTTTAAAATGAAAGAAAAAAGAGCTTTACATCAAATATAAAAATGTAAGGGGCTATTTTTGTCTAATTTCATATTCTCTATTACCTTTGTTCTCAGAGACACTTAAGAAGATGCTTGACCTGCAATTCTGATACAGAGGTGTATGCCCACAATTTATTTTCCGAAAAAGCTACTTCCGTGGCTTTTTTAAGTTCAAAAAAAAAGATTCGTGCTTGGTGCATCTCATTTAATAAAACGATAGTTATGAGTGGAGTAAGTAAAATTGTGTTGTTAGTAGTCGCTGCCTTGTCAGGTGTTTTGGTTTTGATAATGGGAAATAATCCATTTGGAAGCGGAGGAGAGCATACGAGCGATGAGGTGCCAACGAATACGAGGTATGATATTTCGGAGGACGACGACAATCAAGATGTCAGGATTCGTGATGTCGATGATAATCTACCTTTGGGAACGTTGAATTATATTCCGACCCAAGAATTGGGCGATCAAATCGTACAATATAATTATTATACGATTTCCTATTCTAATCCGCATCGAAATGCAGAATGGGTCGCTTATGAATTGTTGGGGGCACGATTAGATTTAAGCAACCGAGAAGAGCGACAAAACTTTAAGTCGGATCCGAATGTTCGATCAGAAGCTAGTAGTTCTGATTACAGCAATTCTGGGTACGATAGAGGGCATTTAGTGCCTGCACACGATATGGATTTTAATGCAACAGCGATGTCCGAAAGTTTTTATATGACGAATGTATCTCCTCAGGTTCCAGCTTTTAATAGAGGTATTTGGAAACGTTTAGAAGGGCAAATTCGAAAATGGGCCAAAAAAGAAAAACGCCTTTATGTGATCACAGGACCTTTGTTGAAAAAAACAATAGCAGAAGCGGATCGACTCAGCCCTACTGGACCAACAATCCCTAGAGGTTTTTTTAAAATTGTAATGGATTATGAAGGCAGCGAGAAAAAAGCAATCGCTTTTATGTTTAAAAACAAAGACATAGACCAACCTTTAGAACGATTTGTGACAACGATAGATTTAGTAGAACGCTATACTAATTTAGATTTTTTTCCTGATTTAACGGCAGCTGAAGAAGCGACTTTGGAGTCTGTTTCTGATCTTAATCTTTGGATTAAGCACTAAAATAAATCATTTATTACTAATATAATTTATGGAATATCCCATTCGCGAAAAAGGTAAGTTTAAATACATAGAAGAAGGTCAAGGAACCGAAGTGATTATTTTATTGCACGGCTTGTTTGGTTCTATGGGGAATTTTGGACCCTTAATTACTGGATTAAAAGCTAAATATAGGCTAATTGTTCCCTTGTTGCCTATTTATGAGATGCCAAGGCGAGAAATTTCTATGACTGCTTTGATGGAACATGTGTATGAATTTATTCAAATAGAAGGATACCAGTCGGTTCATTTGGTTGGAAACTCTTTAGGTGGACACATTGGCTTGTTGATGGCTCTAAAAGACCCTACAATTATTCACAGCCTGACCTTGACAGGTAGCTCAGGACTTTTTGAAAATGCTTTGGGAGGCTCTTTCCCTCGTCGTCAAAATTATGATTTTGTGAAAAAAGTTGCCCAAGGAACCTTTTACGATCCCAATGTTGCGTCGAAGGTCTTGGTCGATGAAATTTTTGAAACGGTGAATAGTCCCACCAAAGGTTTAAATATTATTTTAACGGCAAAATCAGCGATGCGCCACAATTTGGAACATGAGCTGCACAAAATTACAGCGCCCACCTTACTCATTTGGGGAAAAAATGACAGCATTACACCTGCTTTTGTAGGCGAAGATTTTAATCAAAAAATCAAAGGTTCTGAATTGCATATTTTGGACGAATGCGGGCACGCTCCAATGATGGAAAAACCACGAATATTTATTCAATTGTTAGAGGCGTTTCTATCTAAACATTCAATGTCTTAACGTTGCTTCAAATTAAACCTTATTAACAGACAAATAAGGTCCCAATCCAGCCAATAAACAGATACACTAAAACCATTAAGAGAACCAAAGCAGGTGGGGGAGCGGTGTTCTTGCTTAAAAAATCAGGCAACTCTCCTTCTATCTCTTCTAAATTTGCTTTGAACTTAAGGGCGAGCTTAAACCCAATCGTTGCTTCAAACAGGCCAATCAAACCAAGGATGCTAATCCCTGCCATTGGCGTGAGGAGCCTTGTCGCCCAATAACTTGTTGCCAAATAAATCGCAACAGAAATAAAGCTAACATAGGAGAAATTAAACTGCCATTTATTAGAAGCAATAGCCCCTACAATAATTAAAACACTAATAATACTCAAACTAATTATTACGATAGAAAAGTAGGTGAAGACCATAGGTTGATTTTTCAAAGAATTGTATTAGAATAGGCTTGCTTTTG
>CACVAQ010000283.1 GCA_902727865.1 uncultured Aureispira sp.
AAAGTAAGAACCGAATGCCATAAAGCGGCGATAAAATCTATATGATTTTATCGCCGCTTTTTTTGTTAGTGATACTATGCTACTCTTTCTTTTTTAGAGATAAAACCTAATTATTTCAAATAAGAGAGCTAAAGTTAGATATTCTACTAAAAAAGGAACCATTGAAAAGATTCTTTCGTTCTTTTTTTGATTATCTTACATCTAGGTTGGTTGATAAATTATGCAACCTTTGTTTTACATAAGATTAAATTTGTTTAAGATGTTCAAAAATTTGAAATCTTTATTTATAGTTGATAATACAGAGAAAAATCAAAAAAAAGAGGCGGAGGAAACTTTAGAAGATTCTATTGAAAATGCAGAATATCTTTTGGATGAGCTGGATGATTTTGACGATTTTGATGAAAAACTGGAAGCTGCCTTAAGTGGAGAAATGATTGAAAAAGATGCTGTGGTTGACAATGATATTATTGAACAATTATTACTAGAAGTAGAGAAAAACGATATAGAAGGCTTTGATTACTTTGAATATAAAAAAGCATTAAAGGCATTAGAAAAAATGCCTATGAATGAAGTGACAAAGTATCGATCTGCATTTGCTACCGCTTCTACCATGGGAGTGACCTTAGAAGACCTTTTGAAGAGTGCAGCGTTTTATGTTACGGTTTTGGATGTAGAAAAAGAAAAAGCTACTGTTGATTTTGAAAAAAAGATAACAGAGAGTGTTGGGAAAAAAGAAGAAGAGGTGACCCAACTTAAAAATAAAATTCAAGAGAAAAAGGCCTTAATTAAGAAATTAACAGAAGAAATTACGCAACACGAAAATAAAATTTCTGATTTAAAATATAAAGTAAAAGATAGTAAAAAGGAGCTAACTGAGAATCAAAACAACTTCAAGGTTTCTTTTGATTATTTAAAAGCCCAATTTACAATAGATATTGCTAGAATGAAAGAGTACCTTAAATAAAAAAACTATATTATAGTAGCTGAAATTCAGTTATTTTAACAAATAAATTAGAACACTTAGAACGTATTAAAAACTATGGCAACAGCAAAATTAACACCATTATCAAAAATATTAGTCGGAATCATTCTAGTAGGAGTAGCATATTATGCTTATACTTTATTTGCAGGAGGCAAAGACTCAGGTGAAAGTCTATCAACAGATGGAACATCTATAGCAACCAAAGAAGGTTATAAAGATGTTATTAATATTGGTGTTGTTACTTGGGGAGGATATGCTGGAGGACAATATTTTAATGAAGGGTTTAAAGCAAATGAAGCCTCTAGATTTTTTAAAAAATATGGTTTTAAAGTGAACTTTGAAGTGATTGACGATTTTGATGCCTCAAGAGATGCGTTTAAGAATGGTTCTATTGATTTGATGTGGGCTACGATTGATGCTTTTCCTACGGAAGTAGAAGGATTGGCACAATACCAACCTCAAGTGGTGTTCCAAGCAGATTGGAGCCGTGGAGGAGATGCCATTGTCTCTAGGAGAGGAATAAATAAGGTAAGTGATTTGAAAGGTAAAAAAATTGCTGTAGCGCCAATGACGCCTTCTCATTCTTTCTTGATTTGGTTGTTAGAAGCAGGCGATTTATCGACTAAAGATGTGACGATTGTGGAAGTACCAAGTGCTATTGATGCAGCAGATGCATTCAAGAGTAATACTGTAGATGCGGCAGTTGTTTGGAGTCCAGATGATATTGATTGTGTTAGTAAAGTGGCTGGATCTAGAGTATTAGAGAGTACGAAGAATGCAACTCATATTATTGCAGATGTTTTTGTGGCTAAAAAAGAGTTCATTGAAAAAAATAAAGATCAATTAAAAGACTTGTATGAAGGTTGGATGACTGGTGCTGCTGAATTGAATAGCTCAGAGGATAACAAGAAGAAAGCTGCAAAAATTTTAGCAGATGGTCTAGCTCAACCAGAAGGATTTTGTTATGATGCTATAAATAATGTACGACTAGCAACACATGAAGACAATAGAGACTTCTTCGGTCTTAATACAGATTATAAAGGAGTGACGGGAGAGGATTTGTACAATAAAATGAAAGTGAAATATAACGAACTAGGTTATAATACAAGTGGTGCAAAGAGCTGGAGATTGTTGTCTACAAAAGACTTAGTGAACAGTGTGGCGCTTTCTGGTACAGAGCATAATGCAGAAGAAGAAAAGGAATTTACAGAAGCAAGTGAAGTTTTAGTAACAAAAGAGGCTATTTCTACTTTAAAAGTTAGTATTAGTTTTAGAACTGGAGAGTATGAAATTGATGATAATGCGAAGCAATTGATTGATATTAAATTTACTCCAATAGCTAAGGCGTTTGCAAATGCACGGATTAGAATTGAAGGAAACACAGATAATGTTGGTTCTAAAAGCTCAAACATTGCCTTATCTGAAAAAAGAGCGCAATCTGTGGTTAATTATTTAATCAAAGAACACAATATGCCTGCGAATCGATTTATCATTGTTGGGAATGGACCAAACAAGCCTGTAGAAGGTTGTGAAGGAAATCAAAACAAGGATTGTAAGTCGAAGAATAGAAGAACAGATTTTGAATTAGTGACGGATTAAGCTTTAACCCTATGAATTTTAAAAACCTATTTAAATTGCGAGGTCATTTATCTTCTAAAGATAGTTTTATTCTATCTCTAGTGGGGGTGGCAATTTTAGTCGGTCTGTGGTTTGGTCTGGCTGAGTTTTTGGCCAAAACAGTGATCACTCAAGATGACAATATAGAACTTACGACACTTGCTGTTGAGAATAGAGTGTATTACGAAAGTGATTCTTTGTTGATCGCAGAGTATGATAAATTAGAACAACTAAATGCTGAAGAAATAAAAAGCTATGGATTGAAGAGCAACAAGGTTTATCCCTTGTTGCCTTCTCCTGTTCAAGTGATTAAGGCTTTTTCTGACTTGAATGATAACGATGATGTTGTTGCAAATACCATGTATTCGATTCAATTGAATGTAATGGGCTATTTATTGGCGATTCTTATCTCGATCCCTTTAGGGTTTTTGTTGGGGCTGATCCCTCTGTTTCGAGGCTTGTTTAGTCAAATTATTAATTCTTATCGTTTTATTCCACTAACAGCAGTTACAGGTATTTTTATCATGTGGTTGGGTTTAGGAAGCGGGATGAAGGTAACGTTCTTGGCTTTTGGTATTATTGTTTATTTAATTCCTGTTATTATACAACGAATAGACGAAGTACAAAAGGTGTATCTGAATACAGTATTTACGCTAGGAGCAACTTCTTGGCAGACGGTAAGAACGGTTTATATGCCCTATGTTTTTTCGAAGATAGTAGACGATGTTCGAGTGTTAACAGCCATTTCTTGGACCTATATTACTATTGTTGAGATGTTAAACAAAGGTGGTGGAATTGGAGAGTTAATTTGGACGGCAAAACGCCAAAGTCGAATTGATAAAGCCTTTGCAATACTGATTATCATTGTTGTAATTGGTGTGATTCAGGATAAAATTTTTGTCTTGATAGATAGAGTGCTTTTCCCTCACAAACATGTTAATAAGACGAACAAACACTAAATACTATGGGATTAATATTCGAAGAGACTTCAGCTGAGAACCTGATTGAATTGAGAGGGGTTGACCAGTCTTATGGTGATACAAAAATTATTGGAAATTTGAATCTACTCATCGAGAACA
Organism: uncultured Aureispira sp.; assembly: GCA_902727865.1. Classification (GTDB taxonomy): domain Bacteria; phylum Bacteroidota; class Bacteroidia; order Chitinophagales; family Saprospiraceae; genus Aureispira. The sequence goes on from CACVAQ010000283.1 coordinate 3,679, forward strand.
AACCGATGCAAGGGCAATTTGCTTGTATTTTGGGTATGTCTGGATGTGGAAAGTCGACTATTCTACGATACATTGCAGGCTTGCAAAAACCAACAAAAGGAACTATTTTAGTAAAAGGAAAACCCGTAAGTGCTGATAACCGAGTGAGCATGGTTTTTCAACAATATTCTTCGTTGCCCTGGATGACGGTTTTGGATAATGTTAGTTTGGGATTGCGGTTTCAAGGCGTTTCTAAAAAGGAACGAGATGAAAAAGCGATGGAGATGATTCAGCTGGTTGGTTTGGAAGGGCATCATAACAAATATGCACAATATCCTAGCCTTTCTGGTGGTCAGTTACAACGAATCGCCATCGCAAGAAGCTTGATGTCAAATCCTGAAATTCTATTAATGGATGAGCCATTTGGCGCTTTGGATATTAAGACGAGATTGCAAATGCAAGATTTGTTGATTGGTATTTGGGAAAAATTCAATCCGACAATACTCTTTGTAACACATGATATTCAGGAAGCGGTTTATCTTGGCGATGATATTTTTATTATGAAGCATGCTCCATCTAATTTTGTTAAAAAAATTCATGTAGACTTACCTTTTCAAAGAACTAGAGCGACGAAGCGTTTGCCACGTTTTGATCAGTTGGTACATGAGGTAGAAGATGCGATGATGCAAATTGATTCGGAATAGTAAAATGTTCTAGTCCTAGAATCGGGGCATAGATGAAACATAAAAATCAGGCAGAATACTCTATTATTAGGGTATTCTGTTTTTTATTTTATAAATCGTTCTTACCGACTTAGAGTTAACAGAAGATAAAGTAGCTTGGTCTGATTCGGTACAGGTAGGAGTAGGGCATTCTTATCAATTGTCTAATGATTGTTCTCTTTTTGGTCAATTATCTAACCGTACGCAAACCCAAATAGGTGCCACGTCTGGTTCTTTATATCAAATTGGTTTAG
>CACVAQ010000284.1:0-1352 GCA_902727865.1 uncultured Aureispira sp.
TTTTGTCCTGTACTCAGATAATTAGGATAAAAAATAACATTTAGCTTTTTTTTCTAAGCTTCAATAACGTATGATAAGAATCGCCAATTAATTCAAATGTATCCACGACTTCAAATCCTGTATCAACAGACATTTTTTTAACCTCTTCAGAATGGTACATTTTACTATTTCCATTCGCCATACAAGTAAAATAAAGCGATGTACCGACCAAGCAAAATTCACTCGCTGGAAATCTTTGATTGTTCCAAAATGGTTCTAAGATATAGACAAAAGCCTGTTCATCGACAGCGTCATACACTCGTTTAAGAATAGACATGATTTCATCGGCACTAAAACAGTCCAAGAATTGACTCATCCAAACCGTGTCTGCTCCTTTTGGAATCGCTTGTACTTCGTCCAACAAATTAATTTCAAAATAACTGATTCGATCTGCGTACGCTTCTTTTGAATTCTTTGCTTTAGCAACATTTAATTGCCCAGGCAAATCCAACATTTTTATTTGCACCTCTTCGTTGTATTCGCAACAAGCTCTTGACCACTTTCCAGTATTTCCACCAATATCATATATTTGCTTTACAGGTTCTTTGAAGACCAACTCCAAGGCATGTGGAAAAGCATCGTCAGAATAAAAATGGTCAAATTCAAACCAAGATTGCTTCACTTGATCTGGCAATTTTGACAAACCTTCATATATCGTAGGCCAATTGCCAAATACTTTCAATCCTGCTGGCTTACCTTCTACTATTGATTCTTTTAAATGTTCGAAACCACCATAACAAACGTCTTTTGCAAAATTCATATTAACTTCTGTCATTCGATCCGAACGAATAAAACGCCCTACAGTAGTCAACGTATATTTTTCTTCTTCATCTTGTTCTACCATATTAATGCACAATCCAGCCTCCAAAAGAACTTGTACACCATAATTAGACAGACCTGTTTTTTCAACGATCTCATCTAAGGTAAGTCCTCTTCTAGCTTTAGCGATAACGTCTAATATGTTTAATTCTTTTAGACATACCGCTGCCTGAAAAAAGATAGGTGCAAATGCTATTTTTTGTGCTTCGTACTTTGCTTCAATAGCAGACATTCGATTCGCCATATTTTTTTTTGATTTTAATCTTTAATGGTTATTTTATTGTAGTTATTAAAACTCTACTTTAAAGGTAAAATAACTATTAATTAAGTCAATTATAATTTTCATTTTTTAAGAAAAAAAAAACTAATTTACTGTAAAAAAGTACAGATTTGCCTTTTTTTCACCAAAAAATGATCTAAATAAGTTTTCTTACCATTTTTAGAGTTAGCTCGACGTCTAACAGATCATTTGTTTGACAAAAAACCTTATCCTC
>CACVAQ010000284.1:1452-4615 GCA_902727865.1 uncultured Aureispira sp.
CCAATAAGAATATTAGGAATATAGCATCTAGTAAATGCAAGATACAAACAGTCTGGCAACCTTTTTGAGCGCTAGAAATAAAACACTAAATTCAAATTCACCTACTTTGCGCCTTCTCAAAAGAATGGCAAAAAACTCCAAATAACAACCAGTATGCTCTTTCGTCTAACTCTATTGATACTCTGTTTATACAACAGCAGCCTCCTATTTGCTCAGCCTAGCAACGACGAATGTCACAATCCGATTACGCTCCCCATAAGTAGCAACTGGTGTTCTCCAGTGGCCGCTTATACCAATGTAGGCGCAACAGCCTCCAACTTTCCTGCGTCGCCCTGTTATGGTAACAACAGTAATGGCGACGTTTGGTTTAATTTTGTTGCCGTTGGAACCGATTTAAATATTACGATTAATGGAAACCAAACACCAACTCCTGGCGGAACCTTGTTGCGTCCTCAAGTAGCACTTTATTCTGGAACTTGTACCAGTGCTGGAGGTAGTTTATCGCATTTGCAATGTGAAAATGTGACTGGAAGCAATAATATTGTCGATTTATACAAAGGGGCACTTGTTATTGGTCAAACCTACCTCCTACGGGTGAAAGGGAACGGCAACACAGGAACCTTTCAAATTTGTGCTCAAAATTACAATGCCCCAGCCTTACCTGGTTCCGACTGTATCTCTGCTTCTGTTCTTTGTGATAAATCTTCTTTTGTCGTTCAAAGTGTTACTGGAGCAGGTTTAGACGCTGGAGAACTAGCGAATAGTTGCTTAGGTAGTAGTGGCGAATCCAACTCGACTTGGTTTAAATGGACTTGTGATCAAAGTGGTTCTCTCACCTTTGTCCTCACCCCTAATAACCTTGTCGATGATTTAGATTTTGTTTTATATGAATTGCCGAATGGTATTAATAATTGTGCTGGAAAAACAGTGCTACGTTGTATGGCAGCAGGAGAACTGCCTAGTCTTTACCCTTCTGCTTGTCACGGTCCCACAGGATTAAGAGCAGCTGCTAATGACTTTACGGAACCAGGAGGCTGCGACCAAGGGCAAGATAACTGGCTCGCTCCTGTCAACTTAGTTGCAGGGCGCAGTTATGCTTTAATCATTAACAATTTTACTTCGACAGGAAATGGCTTCCAAATGGATTTTGGAGGTACCGCTACCTTTCAAGGACCTGTTGCAGATTTTACAATAGCCGCTCCAGCCAGTAATTGTGCCAGTGAATCTTGGACGTTTACAGACAACTCTAGTTTTGCTTTTGGTAACATTGCCAGTTGGAATTGGACCTTTGGTACGGGCGCAAGTCCTGCGACTGCCAACACACAAGGACCGCATACGGTCACCTACAATACGCCTGGACAAAAATCGGTGGTTTTATCCGTAGAAACTACGGAAGGCTGTTTGGTTACCCATGTTATTTTGCTTCAAGTAGATTCTTGTTGCAACACAATTAATGCCTTGCAATATACGAGCGCAAGTACAGATGTTTTATGTCGTGACAATCCCAATGGAAGCATCGCCATCACTCCTAGCACAACACATTTAACACCTTACACCTACACTTGGTCTACTGGTGGAGTCGGTAACAGCTTAAATAATTTATTGGTCGGTAATTATACGGTTACTATTTCCAATGGCATTTGTACGGACAAAGACACCCTATCCGTTGGAGGACCACCACCTTGGGAACTAATTGACAGCATCACCCGCCCGACTTGTGATGGCGGTACCGATGGGGCTATATTGGCCCTTAGTGCCAATGGGTCGAATGGAGCGCCTTATCTTTATAATTGGAACAATACAGGTTTCAGTTCTAATACGGCTTATAATAATCTATCGAATGGAACGTATAGTTTAACGCTTCAAGACCATCAAGGATGTGATACCATTATCAATTACCTAGTTCAGGAATTAATCTTAGAATTAGATCCTGTTGCTTCTGGAATTGTATCTCCTAGTTGTTATGCGTATAGCGATGGCAGTATTCAAGTGACGGCTCAGAATGGGCTTGCTCCTTATACTTTCATTTGGAATCATAATGCAACGGGCGCACGCTTGACCAACCTATCAGAAGGAACCTATACCTTAGATACCGTTTGGGATGCCAATCGTTGCCGAACTTGGGCGCCTATTTCTTTTACGTTAACGGCTCCTGATTCGCTTCAAATTTCATTGGATAGTATCCTTGTTAGTTGTACAGGCAACCCTAATGGACAACTGATTCCAATTGTTTCTGGTGGTATTTATGGCTATCAATATCTATGGTCTAACTTTCAACAAGATTCTATTGCGACTAATTTAAGTGCAGGCAATTATCAATTAACGGTAACCGATGCCAATAATTGTACTAAAACGATTCAAACAAGCCTAACAGAGCCGCCCCTCTTGCAGGTTAATTATGAGGTTGAAGATGTAAGTTGCTTTGGGTACTCTGATGGTAAAATTCAAATTATTGGACAAGGAGGACGCCCTAGTTATACCTATTCTATGGATGGTAATACCTTTACTACCGTCGATAATTTTATAGTTCCTGCTGGCACTACGTATAGCCTTTATGTTCAAGATGCCGTTGGCTGTATCGCTACTGCTACGCCTATAGTGGTCCAAGAACCTGATTTATTAGTGGTTAATATAGGACAAGATACCACCATTAAATTAGGGGAAACCATAGAGGTGGAAACACAACTTAGTTTCTTTGATTATTACACCTACAATTGGTCGGAGAATACAGGAGACATCGAATGTCCTTCTTGCCGACAAACGACGCTTCAACCTGTAGAAGATCATAAATACTACCACGTCTTAGTCACGAGCGCAGCAGGTTGCGTTGCGACAGATTCACTCTTAGTTACCGTAGAAAAAGACCGAAATATATTCATCCCCAATGCTTTCTCTCCCGACAATGATGGCAACAATGATATTCACGATGTGTATAGTGGTCATAATGTCGCTATGATTAAACGTTATTTGGTCTTTGACCGCTGGGGCAATTTGGTTTGTAACAAACAAAATATTCCGCAACGTTGGAAAAAATTTGGTTGGGATGGTACCTTCAATGGACAAAAAATGCAAACAGGAGTTTATGTTTACCTAGTTGAAGTAGAGTTCATTGATGGGGTTGTGATGCGTTATTCTGGGGATTTGTCTTTGTTTCGATAGCTTT
>CACVAQ010000285.1 GCA_902727865.1 uncultured Aureispira sp.
AAGAATATGGAACAAAGCAAAAAAATAATTTGGATAAATTTAGCCATCCTATTCCTCTATACCGCAATTATACACGCTGTTGGGAAATCACAAGAAAATATGCACGAGCAGCAATTGTACATTTTAATCATGGGTATATATCCATTAATTACGCACCTAGCAATAAGTATCTTCCTAGCTCTTGTCTTTTTTTTCAAAAAAGATCAAGAGAAAGGGCAAGCCTTTGTATTAAGCACCCTTATTATTCTACTAGTTGGCTTTTCTGCCTGTTGGGGAAGTACTTTTCTCAGTGCAGTCATTTAGCCTTATTTAACACTAAATTACGACTTTCTACTTAAAAGGTACGACCCAAACCTTACGGCTATGAAAAAGAGAAAGAATCTGCTTTGGCAAAAAGCAGCTGCGCAGAGTCTTTGAGTGGTCAAGCAACCAACAAATTTAAGTAAATTACAACAAAAATCTAACTTCCTATTTTGTTCAGCTTATTTCTTTACCATTCCTAAGCTTCATTTCTTGATCTGCTCCTAAACAAGTTAAAAAGCGTTAAGATTCACTTCAACCATTTTCATAGTTGAAAAAAATAGCCTATTTTTGTAGGACAAATTTTATTGTAAAACATTATTCTTAGTAAAATAGATTTAAACAAGATGGAAAACAAAGAAAACTTAGTATTAGGTGGCATGGCAGTTATGGCACTTTGGCTTTCAATTTTAACGTATACAGTATATTTTTCGAATAGTGCCAGTGCTAGCACCTTGGCCGCAACAAAAGCATTGAGTACAACAACTGCAACCGCTCCAAATGCAGCAACAGCAATCAATCCAACAACAGGTCAACCAGCAATAAAACCTACAAACACCAATACACAACCTCAACAACCAGAAGTGGATCCAGCAACAGCTGCAAATGTTGTTTTTGCTGAAAATGAGTTTGATTTTGGTACTTTAGAAGAAGGAGAAAAAGTAGAGCATGTTTTTAAATTTGAAAACACAAGTGCCAACCCTTTAACGATTTCTAATGCTAGAGGAAGTTGTGGCTGTACCGTACCAGAATGGCCAAGAGAACCAATCGCTCCAGGAGAAAGTGGTGAAATCAAAGTAAAATTTGATTCTAAAGGCAAAAAAGGTGTACAAAGAAAAACAGTTACCATTGTAGCCAATACGATTCCTCAAAACACGATCTTGACAATTACTTCTGATGTAATCAAATTGGATGGAGAAGATGAATTAGCAGCAGATCCAGCTAATTCAAAATAAAAAGAGACCAATAGTCTAACTAAAAACTCTATGCAGAATTTATTTTGTATAGAGTTTTTTTTGTATCATTGTACTAACTTTTAGAAAATACTGAAAGTTCTGAATCATTAAAAAATAATCCTCAAACGCTTGGCTTTTCTATGAAAAATTATCTATCTCTTATTAAATTTAGCCATACTATTTTTGCCCTGCCTTTTGCTTGCATTGGCTTTTTTTTGGCAACCACTAGCATCACAACTTCTAGTAGTAGTATCGACTGGTGGTTATTTCTAAAAGTAATCCTTTGTATGGTATTTGCTCGAAGTGCCGCAATGGCATTCAACCGATATGCCGATAGAGATATTGATGAAAAAAACCCAAGAACAGCTCAAAGAGAAATCCCAGCGGGCTCTATTTCTCCTAAAAATGCCCTTTATTTTGTCATTGTCAACAGCCTGCTTTTTGTTGCGACAACTTATTCCATCAATTTATTGTGCCTTTACTTGTCCCCAATCGCTCTGGGGGTTGTATTAGGATACTCCTACACCAAGCGTTTTACAGCACTTTGTCATTTTGTGTTGGGAATCGGTCTAGCCCTAGCTCCTATTGGCGCTTATATTGCCGTTACAGGTACTTTTGATAACAATAGTATTACAGCTATAATTTATTCTTTTGTCGTCTTATTTTGGGTCTCTGGCTTTGATATTATTTATGCCCTTCAGGATGAAGATTTTGATAAGTCTCTTGGCTTGAACTCTATTCCTGCTACACTGGGAAAAGAACGTGCCCTGATGTTGTCTAATGTACTACACATTATATCAGCAAGCTTGGTTATCTGGGCAACATGGAGAAGTGACGTAGAAATTTATTCTTGGATTGGTACTACCATATTTGTTGGTTTACTAATTTATCAACACTTCCTAGTAAAACCGAATGATTTGAGTAAAGTTAATTTAGCTTTTTTCACAACAAACGGAATTGCAAGTGCGGTATTTGGCAGTTTGATTATATTCGACTTGTTTGTTTGATCATAAGCCACTAACTTTTCCTTTGATTCAACCGCTTTGATGAACCCAGAAGCGAAGTGATTTTTGCCAGCCTCTTTAGACAACAGCCTCCAATACATAAGAGGTACCTCTAAATTCAAAGGCATCTCCTACTTTTTTTTGAAACAACAATTGACCTATTGGAGAGGCCAAAGTAATGGCAAAATAAGTCTTTCCACTTACGCTCAACTTTCCTGCTGAGATCGAAAGATAAAAAGTACCTTGATTCGTCTGAACCAATGCCCCTTGCTCTACAAGCGTATAGTGGGTATTGGGGTCAATCCCATGCAACTGTTTTTTATGTGCTAACAAAACAGCCAATTGCTGCATCTGTTTATCTTTCTCTTGATGCAACATCGCCCTCCCTGTTTCATATTTATCCCCAACACTGCTTTTCGTTTCCGCTTCTAAAGAGTCATTTAACTCATTTAATCGGTGTTCTACAACATTCAAACGCTTTTGCAAGTAAGCAGCACACGATTCATATAAGACAGCTTTTAAGGCTAAATTCATAACAAGTAGGGTTCGTATAAAATAAAAAAAGCACAAACAGTTGTTTTTCAACTATTTGTGCTTTATAAAGTAGCGGGAGGGAGACTCGAACTCCCGACCTCAGCATTATGAGTGCTGCGCTCTAACCAACTGAGCTATCTCGCCTTTTATCTTAAGTGCGGCTCAAAGATACGCTTTTTTTTATTTATACCAAATTTAATAAAAAAAAAGATTGCATTATTTTGAAAAAATAAAATAGCAGCACAAGACGAATACATTCTAACAAAAAGAAAATCAGCATCTTAGTAAAATTACTAAAATGCTGATTTTTTTTATCTTTTTATTTTTTTCTAATTAAATGCTGGACAACCATCAGGTCTTGCTCGTTTTCCAGCATGTGTATAAATAACCGAAAACTCTAAAGAACCTTGACCTCCTGAAACATTAGATAAAGTAGAAGTGTTGATGTCATAACTAACAGAAAATTGGAAGGTTTGATAATCAATTCCTACGGCCAAAATCAATGCATCCGCATCCATTTCAGATTCTAACTTATTAGCCAAACGAGTCCATACCGATAACTTAAAGGCAAAGTCATCATATCTTGGTGCCTGATACTTAAGCCCAAGTCCCATGTTCAACTCCATGAAAGGGCCTTGAAACATTCCTACAAAACCAGGCAACAAGCTAATAGCAGAACTACGTCCACCAACCAAAAATTCACCTCCAGCATGAGCCGTTACACGCATGTACAAACGCTCAACGCCAGCACTAACATTAGAACGGTCAAACAAAGAAATTTCTGGGCGATTCAAGTGAAAAAGACCGATACCAGCGTAAACACTTTTGCGCTCGCTAATAACACCGTACCACAACAACCCAGCACTTAAATCTGGGTAAATTTTTGCCATACGCATTCCTCCTGTATTCTCGCCACTAGTGATTGCAGAGTTGTACTGATTATTATCCACTACATATTGTGTACTATAGTTCAAGTTCAACCACTTTACACTTCTTTGCCCAATACCAATTTGTGCGCCTGCCACTAAATACGAAGTTAAGGTAGGTCTGTAAGAACGTCCACCTCCTGTTAATTTCTTCATATAAGTAATACCTAAGTTAATGTCTGTAACATTATACTGACCTGCTCCTGCTACATCTGTTAAGGCAGAAAAACCAACACCAATATAATCAGATTTAAACACAGATGTTTTTAGCTCTGCCCCTACAGCATACGTGTAATAAGCATCTGATCCACCCATTACAGACCCCCATTGTGTTCTAAAGTTTGCTCCTACTCGCCAAAGCCCTTCAAAAACGCCTGTCATTGCAGGATTCAATCGAAGAGGTGCTTGGTAATACTGTGAATATCTTGCATCAGCCTGTGCGTGTAGCTCTTGGCTCGGTAATAAAGCAAGACTATTAAATATAATAGCAATAAGAGAGAGTCTAAAAAATAATTTCATAATCACCGGATTAATAATATTCTAACTAATAATTTCTTTGTTAATGTAGAGATAGTGTTGAGAACTACCTCTATTTAAGGCTTAGGAATCGTTAATAAATAAGAGAAACAAAATTTGAAGCTAGGTTTTTGTTTCAAATTTTGCTAAAGAGGAGAAGTCTAGCGAGCTACACGCTTGGTTCTTTAGTGGAATTTGAGGCAAAAAAATTATTCAAATGGTCATTTTATTTATTAACTGTCCCTTATTGTAATGATAACGAAAAATATATGCGGAACCATACAACAAGTATAATATTTATTTAAAATAAATTGTAGAAACTTTATAAATAAAGTTTCTACAATTTTATTTTCCTTATCTCGAGAGAATAATATT
>CACVAQ010000286.1 GCA_902727865.1 uncultured Aureispira sp.
AAACTAATACGATTTTTCAACGGAGTAATGCACTAAGGAATTTAGCGGACAAAAAATGCCCCATTTTAAGGCTAATTATTTTTGTCTAACTATTTATTTCGAACTCAATAAGGAGAAGGAATCGCCTCTGGTGTATCAAACCAACGATCCGACGTATTGCTTTGTTCTAAGTAATTTTCTAAATCATCTGGCAACTTCGAGAAAAAATCAATCTGCGTCAAGGCTTCAATTTCGTCAATAGAGACTCTATAATCATCGTAAAACCCTTCGCATAATTTATTTGGCATCAAAAAGGCAATGGCATGTGGATGATTAGGATCTAGGTGAACGACAATTTTGTAGAATTGCTTGGGAACACTAATTTTATTCTCCGTTCCAATTTTTCGGAGGTATTTTTTTAGAACAGGACCAGAGACAATATAGAGTTGCTTCTTTGCTGTCGCCCATTCTCTAACTTTATTTTCCAAGCCTTTCCACATACCTCTATTAAAAGCGGGCAATTGTGGACTCATATTACTCATGTAAAAAGATTCCGAAATGGCTTCTGCTGAATATTTGAAATCAGCAGCAGGGGCTAAATGCCCTCTGTCATATCCCGAGCGAGCATAATCAGTCGGTTTTGCCGTTTTCGTAGCGACATCAGGATCTGTTTTAAAGTTATCCCTTCTAGGATTGTCCCCTTTTAAATGCCTTGCTAGAAGCGTGTGGGCAACCCATTCAGCTTGTTCGTGGACTTCATTATAACGTAAGACATAAGATTTGTGTGTAACAACCATTTGGTCGCCTACTTGAAAGGCGGGTAAGCCAATAGTTTTGTCTTCTTGAAAATCGTTGATATTTGGCGTCGGGATGTCCTTATTGTCGTCTATATTCGTCACTTCATCTTCTATTGTCGCAACGGTGCTCCAAATATCTGTTAGAAGCCCTCCAGTAGCATCGTCTAAAACCCCAAAAAGAGGGGTGAAGAAAGCAATGGTTCCTGCACCCAAAATAGCGGTAAAGAAGGTCGTTATTTTTCTTTGCCAAGAACGTTTAGGTTTCATGTCTTGAAGGTCGTCGGTGTTGGAATCTTGTGTCGTTTTTGTAGACCTATTGTTTTTCTTTTTTGCCATAAAAATGGGTTGCTGTGTTTTAGTTTGAATGCTTTTTTTTATAAAACAATGCCGCACATGAATCAAAAACGCTCTTTCCAAACAGCGTTTAGAAAGAGCGTTTTATCTATTTAGAGGAGATGTGCTGTCGAATAAATCAAAAATTAATTGTTCACGACATCGCTAATATTTACACGGACACCATTTTTAAACGCAACGATGAAAGGAGATTCAACACCTTTTTCTTTTGCTTTCGCTCTCGCAATACGAGCTTCGTCTAATGTTTTGAAACTTGAAATATAAACATAAGTCAAGCCATTAGAGCGTTTTTGTTTTTCGATGAAACCCAAGTAGCTGACATTGCTAAATGAAATAGCACTAGCATCTTTGAACGCACCCAATTGAACTTTAAAGGCAACGACTGCGTCTGAAGGAAGTCCTGTTCCTCTAGCATTAAGACCATCAGGTAATTGGTTATTGGTCCAAGTATCCAATTCTCTTTCTTTGATCGTTGGTTGCTCAATAACAGCTGGTTTTGGCTGATTAAAGTTATTATTAACAGGCATATCATCCAAAACAGGCAAAGGCTTTTGCGCAGGCAAAGGATAAATTACTTGAGAACTCAAGGCGATACGTCCACCCAAGTGATTGTTATCCAATTGAACAGGAACTTTAAAGGCATCTTTGTAGGTTTTACGAACTTCTGCTAGAGATTTGTTCGCATGTGCTTCGTCCGCAAAAATACCTACTCTATAGGCTTTTTTGTCTCCTCTAGCTTCTGTAACAATATTTCCATATTGCTCTAATTCCAACCGTTCTGAAGCGGTTAAATTTGAAGCTACCAAGGCTTGGATCAAATATCCTTTGCTTGGGATTGGAGCAGCATTTGCATCGTAAGAAAATGTCTTTCCTGTAGATTTAATTGGATTAATCAAGTCATTGTCACTTGGTCTGTCCACACTACTAATTGGAGCGTCTGCGTCAATAACAGTACCGTATTTATCTCTCTCTAACATTGGAGAAGCCAACATTGGGCGTGTGCCCAACAAAGTCTTTTTACCACCATTCCCTGTATTAACATCAAAAACAAGATTTTTAAAACCTGCCTTAGAAATCGCAATCGTATAATCATGCAAGGGATCTAGAATAACAGAATATTCACCATAGTGATTCGTCGGGTCTTTAATTTTACTCTCTTCACCTGTACGCAAGTTTTTGATGTAAACGGTTGCATCTTTTACAGGACGTTTCGTTTCTTGGTCAATGATCGCACCAATGTAGAAATTCATACTACAAGGAACTGTCGTCCCATTTCCAGTTGGACTAACCGTCGGTTTACTACCAACATTAGTCGTTGCAATTGGGGTGTTTGTAGTAATAGGAGTAGGGTTAGTTACTGGGTTATTATAACCATCAATGGGATAGGTCGTTGTATTTCCTGTCGTTGTACTTCCTGTGGTCGTTGGTCTATAACCACCTGTTTGTGTTTGAGTAACGCTTCCTGTTGTTCCTGTAACCGTAGAGTTATTAGGAACAGTTCCTCCTTGATTTGTATTCGTCGTTCTAATTGGAGTTGTTGTTCTAATTGGAGTTGTTGTGTTATTATTATTATTATTATTATTATTATTAACAACGACAACTGGAGTCGTCACAGGAATTTCTTTTTCTTTTTCGTTGATTAAGGGCATTAAATCTTGGCTAGCATTCATCAAGCCATTGTAAATGTCTAAATAACCATCTCTATTAGAGGCAAAATAACCTGTTCTTTTTGCCGCATCGAACACAAAATATAGATCATCGTAAGATGAGTTTACTTTATTTCCTAGATTACGGATGTTTCTCCACACTCCAGCACTTCGCTTCGCACGGAAAATATCAAATCCTCCAAAACCTTTGTGATGGTTAGAAGAAAAGAATAAGTAGCCATCAGAACTCACAAAAGGGCTCACTTCATCGCCAGATGAATTGACATTAGGACCTAAGTTTTGAGGTCGTGTCCAGTCATCTCCTTGTTGGTGAATCACCCAAATATCAAAACCACCATAGCCACCAGGCAAATTGTAGGCTGCAAAATAAATGGTTCTTCCTGAATTGGCAATATGAGGAAAAGACGCAGCGTGATTTTCTCCAACATGTGGAAAGGCTTTTCCCATTGGAATATAATTAATGTTCTTCAGTCCTTCTACCGAGGTAGAAAGTTCCATTCCAACACCAATAAAAGCAGATTCATACAAGTGTCGAGTGCCATTCGCAAACTGGTTGAAAGAAGTAACGGCGACTGTTTCTGTTGAATTTATAGCCAAAGGAGCCGTGTTGTTTTGTGGTGTGATTTCGATTGGATTTTTAACGATTTTTAATCCAGACAATTGACCACCAGCGTTTTTTGATGCTTCATACAGATAATTATCTGTAGAACCAGAAGAACCATTAGCAAGTGTGATTGTTCTAGCAGAACTAAAATACAATTTTCCTTTGTGTAGGAACGGATTGTAGTCATCAAAAGAAACATGGCTAACCCCTGTTTCTTTCTTTACGATAAATGCAGAAGAACGAGTCAGTTCTTTTTTTGCAAAAGCACAAGCTTCTTGTGCTTGTAGGGCACGAGTTTTATTTTCTTTGGCGTATTTACCAAAGGCAACAATGGCTTGATCGTATTTCTTATTGGCTTGCAAAACGGTTCCATAGTGATAATAATTGATTGGAGCAGTATTGGGATTTTTACAGACAATCTCATACCTTTTTTCAGCTTCATTCATTTTATTCAAAAAGCGAAGGCAATTCGCTAATTTCATTTGCAAGTCACTGTTACCAGGATTATCCATTATGGCACGACCAAAATGGAGGGTAGCTTCGCTGAAATTTCGTGCTTTATAAGCAGTATTCCCTTTGTCCAAAGGTGTTTGAGCATTTAGACTGACTGCGAATACCAAGAAAAGCACGATTAATAGGCTAGGCTTCTTCATAGTTTGTTGGTTTTTTAATCTATAGTTGGCCTCTATGTTCCGCTCTACATTTGTAGTATGGAGGTTTAGAGTGCTTGAAAAATTATATTAGCTTGATGCAAGCTTATTTTATGGTTTTATTATAAAACTAAAAAATAAACGAACTATATTATTATTATTAATCACCGTTTAATAATTGAATATGCGGTGTAAGGTAAAACGAAAAGGAAAAGCTATACCTGCGATACAGACATAATTTTACCAAAAATAAAGTCTACAATTTTACAAAAAAATACGCAAATTGTCTATAAGTACAGGACAAAATAAACGATCTAATGATATTGCAGCTGCAAAAAGGCTCTATTGACGAATTATTCCTGTTCATAAAACAAAAAGTAATCTGTAATCGAACCGCCAATAATTTATTTATGACGCAATCCGACAGGTTTTGTAAAAAAAGGAAAGGCTAAACGAAGCGTTCCGATAGCAAAGCATCCAAGGTCAAAGCCTTGTTAAAAAAAGGACTTTTGCTCAAACACCAAATGGTCGGCTAGAATACGGATTTATATAAGGAATGC
>CACVAQ010000287.1 GCA_902727865.1 uncultured Aureispira sp.
GCTTCATAGGCTTCTCGCCAGCCTTTCCATTGCCAAGCTTCACACAAAGAGCTGTTGTGCCAAATGCTAATTAAATGCCCACCGACCGCTTTCGTATTTTGAATAACAGGACCGGCCTGTTCTAAAATGGCTTCTGGAGCTTGTTTAAGGTAGGTGTTAAAGGTCACATCCATGAGTTGAAATGGGAAAACCTGTAAGCTTGTTTTTTGCTCTGTTTTTAAATTATACCAATAAAAAGGCTGCGCAACACTGGCTCTGAATCCAACCTGTTGAGCATAGCCCATTGAGTAGTCTTCCTGAATGCCTAAGTTAATCAATCGCTCATAAGTTTTGGGCAATGCTAAGATCAAAAAATGCTGCCTGCTCTTTCTGATGCTTTGTGTGGTAATTTTTCTTAAGCGATGAATTTCTTTATCAACAAGATCTTGCGCTTGATTGGAACCAAAAGAAGGATGAATCCCAATGGGATACTTTTGTGCATTTTTTTGAATAAGTTGTCGAAAATGTTTATTGTTGTAATGGATATTTTTGTCATGTGTCCCATAATCGCCTAATAACCAAAAATAAATGGGCTTCAATTGGTATTTATCATCCAGTGATTCTAAATAAGAAAAGCAGTCGTAAGGGTCTTTTTGTATTCTAAGCCATGTTTTTACTTGTAAAGAGAGGGTTTCAACATCTAGCTTGGCTATGTTTTTTCCGAAAGCAGCACTTTGTCGAAGCCAACCTTTTTGCAAAAAGGCATAGGCATGGTCAATGTCATAGCTTGGCGTATATTGATATTGGGGACAGTTGAATTGAAGGCTCGGATATTTTTTTTCTAAAAGCGCTTTGATTTTTAAAGCCCAAAGATTGACGAGCGGTTGCTGAAGAAAACCATTTTTATAGGCGACACTATTACTAGCCGAAAAGCGACCAAATTGATCGGCCGAAAAATCTAAGTATTCTTCATAACGGCTTACTAAATAAAAAGTAAGCGCAAAAGGATCAAAGGGAAAACTGGAATGTTGGTTGTTTGGAGCGGGAACATGAAAAAAAGCAGCCATCAAGGCATCCTCTTTTTTGAAGATAGGATGTAAGGCACGAATGCCTGTTTCTAAGAGCAATGAATTTGGAAAAAAGTAAGGAATGTCGGACATGAAACTTCGACTATAATTAATTTTTGCCACATCGTTCCTTGCATTAAACGCATAGAGATCACTCGTAAGGCTTACAGTAGAGATACCTAAAAATTGATTGAATATTAAGTCAAAAACATAAGAAATTCTAGCGTTTATCTTAGGAGTATAGATGAAAATTTCATTCATTTGTCGATTTGGTTAAGGTGTACAGTCTTTTAGTAATCAGTAGTTTATGTCTTCTGTGTGTCGCTGTGTCGGTAATTCTATAATAGATATGCGTACCAAATAATTGCTTTTTGTAATAGAAGCCTTATATTTGTTCCAAATTTCTCTTATCTTCCTAAATTAGGAATTGGTAAAATAGACTATTCAAGTCCAAATTACAAAATTTTATACAAAACAAAATACAAGTGGCTACAACATCAGATATTCGTAAAGGAATGTGCCTCGAACATAACGGGCAGACTTATATTATCGTAGAGTTTCAACATGTAAAACCTGGAAAGGGAAATGCATTTGTACGTACAAAATTGAAAAACTTAACCAACGGAAAAGTCGTAGACTACACTTTCCCTGCTGGGCATAAAATTGAAGATGTTCGGGTAGAGCGTCGCAAATATCAATACTTATACGACGATGCAGAACGTCTATATTTTATGAACAACGAAACCTTCAATCAAATTGACGTGATGAAGGAAATGTTGGACAATGTTCAATTCTTGAAAGAAGGAATGGATGTAGAGGTTTTGTTTCATGCGGAAAAAGAAATTCCTTTAGCTTGTAGCTTACCACAATATATTATCTTAGAGGTAACTGAAGTTGAGCCAGGAGCAAAAGGAAATACCGCAACCAATACGATGACACCAGCTACTGTTGAGACAGGAGCAGAAGTACGGGTGCCTTTGTTTATCAAACAAGGTGATTTGATTCGTATTGATACCGAATCGGGCGCTTACATGGAACGCATGAAAAAATAAGATTGGTTAAAAATAGCCTTACAAGGCTAACCAAGACACTAATAAGAAACTATAGAAACTTAATATTTTATACCTAATAAAAACGAATTTATTATGGAGTTTGAGAAAATCAAAGAACTCATTAAGTTGATTCAGAAAAGTAAAATCAGCGAATTTAAGTATGAAGACGAGTCTTCTAAGATCAGTATTCGTACCAAAAGTTATTCTGCTCAAAAAGAGGTTATTGTACAACCTTCTATGATGTCAGGTATGCAAATGCCAAGTATAGCTGCTGCACCTGCTGCACCTGTTGCATCTACTGCACCTGTTGCCGCTGCTGAAACTACGGAGAGTGCTCCAACTGAAGAAACAACGAATTATATTGAAATAAAATCACCAATGGTTGGAACATTTTACCGATCTGCGTCACCAGAAAAACCTTCTTTTGTGAAAGTTGGAGATTCAATTGGTACGGAGGACACGGTTTGTTTGATTGAGGCGATGAAGCTATTTAACGAGGTGCAAGCTGAGGTAGAAGGTCGTATTGTAAAAGTAATGGTAGAGGATGCTAGCCCTGTTGAATATGGACAAGTATTGTTCTTAGTTGAGCCTGCTTAACTTAAAACGTTAGATAACGTGGGGTAGGTGTTGAATACTGCGTTTTATTGTGCAAGACAATAAAGCAAAACCAAAGCATGCCTATCAAGAACGAATTCTATTAAAGTCCTAATCAAAAACAAATAATATGTTCAAGAAAATATTAATTGCCAATAGAGGCGAGATAGCTTTGCGTGTTATTAGAACATGTAAAGAAATGGGCATCAAAACTGTTGCTATTTATTCAACAGCAGATGCTGATAGCCTACATGTGCGCTTCGCTGATGAAGCGGTTTGTGTAGGACCTCCTGCAAGTAGTTTGTCATACTTAAACATTCCGAATATCATGGCTGCGGTAGAAATTACCAATGCTGATGCTGTGCATCCTGGATATGGTTTTTTGGCTGAAAATGCTGAATTTGCCGAAATTTGTGCACAAAGTAAAGTGAAATTTATTGGTCCAGATCCTGACCATATTCGTAAGATGGGAGACAAAATCACGGCAAAAGCAACCATGATAAAAGCAGGTGTTCCTGTTATTCCTGGTTCTGATGGCTTGATCAAGACGATTGATGATGCTAGAGTAATCGCATTAGAAGTTGGTTACCCGATCATGCTAAAAGCAACTGCTGGTGGTGGTGGTAAAGGGATGCGTTTGGTTTGGAACGAAGAAGAACTAGAGTCTAATTTAAATGCCGCTCAAAATGAAGCAAGAGCTTCTTTTGGAAATGATGGTATGTATATTGAAAAATTTGTAGAAGAACCTCGTCATATCGAGGTCCAAATTGCTGGAGATCAGCACGGACAAGTTTGTCACCTTTCTGAACGTGAATGTTCTATCCAACGTCGTCACCAAAAATTATTAGAAGAATCTCCTTCTCCTTATTTGACAGATGAGTTGCGTGAAAAAATGGGTGCTGCGGCAATTGCTGCTGGGCAAGCGATTGGTTATGAAGGTGTCGGAACGGTAGAGTTCTTAGTAGACAAGTATCATAATTTCTTCTTTATGGAAATGAATACTCGTATTCAAGTAGAACATACGGTAACGGAAGAAGTCATTGATTACGATTTAATTCGGGAACAAATCAAAATTGCTGCTGGAGAAAAAATGTCTGGCGAAAATTACTACCCAACTATGCATGCGATTGAGTGCCGTATCAATGCGGAAGATCCGTTTACGAACTTCCGTCCTTGTCCAGGCAAAATCACTTCTTTCCATAGTTCTAAAGGGCATGGAATTCGTGTCGATACGCATGTTTATGCAGGATATACGATTTCTCCTTATTATGATTCTATGATTGCAAAATTGATTTGTAAAGCGAGAACAAGAGAAGAGTGTATTAGTAAAATGCGTCGTGCATTGGATGAATTTATCGTTGAAGGTATCAAAACAACGGTTCCTTTCCATCGTATGTTGATGGACAATGAGGATTTTATTTCGGGTAATTTTACAACGAAATTTATTGATTCAATGGATTTGAATACGATGAAACCAAAAGAAGATTAATTTCTTTTTTGATAAAACTTAGAAGAGCCTAATCGTATTGATTAGGCTTTTTTTGTTTTTATATAGAATTTTTTCATTCTGCGGGGAACACTTTTGTGAACCGTAGACGTTGTTTAATTTAGGACTCTCTTGAAAACCTGAACGAACTAAGTAAGCTCCCCTAAGTAAGAAAGGGGCAGGACCTCTAGCAACGCAGCTAAATTAAACGTAGTGAACGAATCAACGGAGTATTATTAATTTATATTGTACCTTGATTTTAACATTTTATGGAGTTTTATTCTTTTAATAAAAAATATAAAGATAAATTTAATACGATTTGCGATGTCTCCAGTTTGGCTCGTTTCTATGTACTCCCTTATGTTCGTTTGGAACGCTTCTAAGCACCTAAAATATTCTCCATGAAGTCTATGTCATTACTC
>CACVAQ010000288.1 GCA_902727865.1 uncultured Aureispira sp.
TAACTTCCTGTTACTTGACCGCAATAAATATCAATAATAGGATCAAGGTCATCTTGTGGAAGCATGTTGACTAAATTAGGCGTCCAATTGGCTGCATTTCCACAAAGTTCTATGGTGAAGGAGGGCTGTGAATTCCCAGGATGTAAAGGATGTTGGTCTACTTCCAAACGCCACGTTCGACCATCGCCCAGAAAGGCAATCGTGTCAATCGTATAGCCCAACAATTGTATAGAATCTGTCCAAATCAGTTGCCCATTAATATATAAGCGTACTTGAGAAAAACAAGTCATATCTCCGATTCCTGTATTATTAATAAAATAAAAAATAGAGTCGTTGATACAGGCGCCTTTTATCGCAATATTAGAATTATCATAAGGGGTATTACAAGGGCTAATACCTATTGGCGAAGGGTTTGGGAGCGTATCCAAGATACACGAATCGACAGGAAACAAACTCGCATGCATACACAAGGTTTGCCCCAAGATGGCTTGAGTACTCAGGGTACAATCCAACCAAAAATTCGTACAATAGCCAGGGTAAAGCGTATCTAAATCAACTTGATATCTATTGTTTCCTAAATCTATAAAGGGCAAAGACCCCGATTGAGGAGAAAGCAGCGAATCTAGGGTGACAATTGCATAGGCATTCGCTATACTATTGGTTCCTTCTGCTTGATTGCAAGCTTGGAGATAGATTTTTTGATTCGAAAAACCAGGGCGTAAAAAGGGGGCATGAATTGAAATATCAGGTGCCGAACAAGGGTTCGTTGAAACTAAGCCTAAAGGAGGAATAGAATGTAAGGTATTCGGGGCAGAAATGGTAAAACTAGCGTTTGAACAAGTCGGAAGCCAGCCATTAGAGGTATCTAGCGTAACGGTATAAGTTCCGATTGGCAATGCCTCTACATTCCAAGCACCACTACTGTTTGTCCTTGCGACAATATTACCAGGATTAATCCAGACCACTCGGTTTGCTAATCCTAGCTCTAAGCTATCGTGGACACAATCTTGGTTAAGGTCATGGAAGATTCTTCCTGAGATTCTATTCTGCCGCAGTTTTAAGATGAAAAAGTCATAGGAATTATTAAAAGCAGAAAGGTTTGCCATTCCAATGTTCGGGTCAAAATCTTTCGTCCCCGAATATCTGCCTGCTACAAGAACATCTCCATCGGGGTCGACAGCAATAGCCTTGCTTTCTTCTCCCATGTTTTTTGCCCAAACAAACGTTCCTCTTGTATCTAATTTTAAGACATAACAGTCATATCCCCAAGGGATGGAGGCATCGTAGTGTTTCGATAAATTGTAGACGCCAGGGCCTGGGTCAAAATCTACCGTAAAAGCAAACTTTCCTGTAATATAAACACTCCCCGACTCGTCCACATCAAGATCATAGCTTTTTTCTTGACTAGGACCATCAATTGACTTTGCCCAAAGAAAATGACTGCTAGAGTCTAATTTGAGGACAAAAGCCGCTCCTGTAGCGGAGGAAAGATTAAAAATAGCAGGACTTGGGTCAAAATCTATCGTACCTTTAAAATAACCTGTAATATAGATGTTTTTAGCGGCATCTAATTTAATTGCATAACACTCTTCCACTTCTGGAGAGACAAATCGTGTTGCCCAAACTAAGCTTCCTGCCGAATCCAATTTTTGAATAAATACATCTGCGTAAGGCTGACCTGTAAGGTTGTACACTCCAGGGCCTGGATCAAAATCAACCGTAGCCGTGACTGTTCCCGTCAAATAAACATTGCCCGTATTATCCGTTACAATAGAATTGCCATAATGTTGGTTGGTAATACTGCTCATGGCGCTTACCCAAATGAAACTGCCTGCCGAATCTAATTTTTGAACAAAAATATTCGGTCCATTCGTCGTATTACTCGGAACGGTCACGCCTGGCCCTGGATCAAAATCAACCATGCCTCCAAAACCGCCCGTGATGTAGACAAAACCCAGTGAATCGGTATCAATGCCTCGCCCTTCGGTCACCGCTCCGCCTCCAGCCGAGAGATTTTCAGTAGTCGTTCCCCATAAGTAATTGCCCGTCGAATCATATTTTACTACAAAGGCATCGACAAAGCCCGTCGAGGTAAAAAAAACACCTGAGCCAGGATTAAACTCAAAACTACCTCTATAAAATCCTGTCACATAGACATTCCCCCAGTGATCGACCTTAATTGCATTTCCTTGACCGCCTGTACTGCTCCCAAAACTTTTCACCCAAATCAAATCCCCATCAGGGCTTAGTTTCTGAACAAAAGCATGTCGATCGCCCGAAGCACCTAAGTTATAAACACCTGGTCCTGGATCAAAATCCACGACGCCAAAAAAATAGCCTGTTGCATATATATTGCCAGAAGGATCGGTTGTTAAGCTTAAACATTCATCTCCAGAGGCTTCCCCGCCCGAATTGATCCAATCAAAGGTGACATCTTGTGCGGAAGCACTATGGACAAAAAAAGTAAAAAGTAGAACGAATAAACTCGATAAACGAATGAGTTCTTGAAGGGTATTTTGGGACATTTTTTTCATGGTAGGTGATATTTCTAGGGATTTAGTTGAGTTGTTTTTTAATCCTAATGCAAATTAAGTTTAGGAGCGGTCTACTTCCTACCTCGCTGGCTTTAAACATAAAGGATATATCCCAAGGAAAAAATGGAGATAAAAACCCACAAGCTCAAAGCAAAGCCAATCGGTCGTAAGCCCACCGATTTTAAATCTTCGATTGAAATAGTTGTTCCAACCAGAAACAACGTTACAATCAACAAGCGTTTGGCACCACCTACAATCGCGCTCGTTACGCTTTCTGGCAAGCCAGCATAACTGTTGATAAGGATTGCAAGGATAAACAATAAGATAAAGTAAGGTATTTTAAACTTTTCGCCTTTGACCTTAAAAAAGAAAATGGAAAAAATAGACAAAGGGATAATCCACAAAGCCCTAGAGAGCTTTACCGTTGTGGCGATTCTCAGGGATTCTTCTCCATATTCGATTGCAGCCCCGACAACAGAGCTGGTATCGTGTATCGCTACGGCACACCACAAGCCAAATTGCGCTTGCGTCAATTGAAGGAAATGACCAATACTTGGAAAGGTTAATAAGGCGATGGAATTTAATAAAAACACAACGCCCAAAGCGATGCTAATTGTCTTGCTATCTGCTTTGATAATTGGTGAAATTGCAGCAATCGCACTTCCGCCACAAATTGCCGTTCCAGAGGTGATTAGGTAGCCTAATTTTAAATCTAATTTAAATAATTTGGTTAACAACAAGCCTACACTGACGGTCAAGACAATAGAGCAAACCGTTAAACTAAAGCCCTCTTTACTCGTGGCTAAGGTTTCGCTGATTAGCATTCCAAAGCCTAAGCCTACGACGGAAATTTTTAACAAATACCCGATCGCTTTCCGACTCTGCGCCTTGAATGGATTGTTTAAGGTTAGCGTATAAATAAAGCCTAGAATCAAAGCCATTGGGCTGTTCAAAATTCCTGCAAATGCTACTATGATTATACAAAAATAAATCCCCTTACTTAACTGTTCTTTCATTTCATTTTGTGTTTAGACTTACAAAAGTATCATTAAGCCATCAATTTTAAGCTAAAAAAGTGTTTTTTTTAGCGATGCAATGTGTAAATATACTCCCCACTGTATTAGGAATATTCTAAAAGAAACTTTTGAACGGGTTTAGAGGGCGCCCCATTTGTTATAATCGGTTCTAAATTAGCCGCTCCTACAAGAAAAATTTCCATAAAAATCGAAAGCAGTTTGAGAATAAATACCAAAAAGTTACTATTTTAAAAGACCTATTTTAAAATGCACTAAATAATGTTAAAAATTAAATATGAAAAAATTAAAAATCTTTGGACTACTTTATATCTGTTTGTTAAGCCTTGCTTGTAACAAAGACAACAGCACCGATCCCGATTGCATTGGGACCTTTACGGACGATAGAGATGGTGAAGTCTACGCAACGGCTGTTATTGGTTTGCAATGTTGGATGACAGAAAATATGCGTTTTGAAATGCAAGGAGATTTAGTAAATCCAATGAATCCCAGTAGTAATTATGGGCGCTTATATACACACAGCCAAGCCTTAACGGTTTGCCCTTTAGGTTGGCATTTACCAGTAGATGAAGAATGGCTTATTTTAGAACGCTTTTTGGGCATGCCTCAAACGGAATCTGAATTTGTAGGCTCGAACAGAGGTAGTGACGAAGGGGGCTTGTTAAAATCTACTTCTGGTTGGTCCGATTTGAACGGAAGCAATACCTTTGGTTTTAATGTCTTTCCTGCTGGCTCAAACAACAACGGAAACTTTCAAAACTTGGGCGACAATGCTCGGTTTTGGTCTCAAACCGAATCGGGTTCCAGCTCGGCTTATTCAAGGGTTTTCTTTCACAATGTTCAGCAAATTGCTCGTTTCAGAGATAATGTCAACTTTTCTTATTCTTGCCGTTGTATTCGGGATTAAGAAATGGAATAAAGGATGAAGTAAAAGGTTCGATTTTCTCAAACAAGACTTCGTTACCTTGCTAAATAATCAATCTAATACAAGGCGGTTTTTATACTTTTTAAAACACTAAAAACCC
>CACVAQ010000289.1:0-3970 GCA_902727865.1 uncultured Aureispira sp.
TCAAGGAAAAAATACAAAACAATATATTATGAATAAAATAGCAAGAGTATTGACTTTCGCCATTGGTGGTTTTATTGCCTTGGGCTGTGAAGAAATTCCTCCTCAAATTACGCCTTGCCAAACAAGTAGGGTGGTGTTGGTGGAAGAGTTTACAGGCATCGACTGTGTCAATTGTCCCGCTGGTTCTGCCAAATTAGAAACATTATCGAGCCAAAACCCAGGTAAAATCATTGTTGTTGGAATTCATGCGGGCTATTTTGCAACCGATCATAATGGGTTTGACCTAAGATGCTCCGATGGAGAAAACCTAGAATCTTTGTATTTGGGACCCGTTTCGGGCTATCCTGCGTCTAGTATTAACCGCAAAGTATTTGAGGGAGAGAGTGATGTCGTGGCAGATTTAACAGAATGGGCAGGGTATATTGCCACTGAAATTTGTGAACGTCCAATCGCTGAATTGTCTTTGACAAATACCTATGATCCTGCGACGAGAATGGCATCTGTGACCGTTGATGTTACTCCAAGTACCTTCTTTACAGGTCTGCTTGAGGAAGATTTGGCTATTTCAGTGCTGCTTACAGAGAGTAATATTGTCGGCTATCAAAAAACACCTGCGGGATCTGATCCTGCTTATGTCCACAAACACGTGTTGAGAGACGTTATTACAGATAGTTATACTGGAGATGTTTTGATTCCTAGTGGAAACGCATTAACAGCCCAACAAAAAGTAATTGCAGATTATCTGATTCCTAGTGGATGGAATCCCGACAACTGTCATGCTGTCGCATTTATTCATTATAAAGGAGAGAATAACAAAGAAGTGATTCAAGCGATTGAAGCGCACATTAACTAAAAGGCAGGTGTGGGGCTTTGGGGGCGATCGGATTAAGTTTTTGGCTTGGTTGGCAACTCAAAGACTCCCCGCAGCTAATTTTTGCCAAAGCAGACTCTTTTTCTTTTTCATGGTAGTAAGGTTTTTTGTCGTATATTTTAAGTGTAAAGTCGTAAGCTGTTGACTGTTAGTGAAAATTACTTGCTACTAAAATAGTAAAAACAAAGCCATAATAATAGGAGCTGGCAAAAAGGGGCAAAGAACCAGTTTTTTTGTCATGAGTTGCGAAAAAATCTATCTGAAATTAAAACTTGTCAAACAGATCTTGTAATTTTAGTGTAAGAGTTTATAGACCGAAGCTGCGTTAAATGCATTTTTTAGAACCATTTAGGGAGTATGATTCCTAAATGATTCCGATGGAACGAAAATAATTGTCCGCTTATTTCCTTTGCCCCTTATAAAGGAGGCGAAGGGTAGAGACTGCAAGCAACAGAGGAGTCTTTGATTCTATAGACCGTCATTTATACTTACTTGTTTAGGAAACCTATGAAAACTACCCCTAGATAAGCCCCTAATTAACCTTATGAAATAAACAGGATGGAGCTTGAAATCAAAGAATTTACGATTCGCTTTTTAGAGGAGCGTATTATAGTGTTAGCACAACAGGAAAATGTTGTTCGAATGACCAAAGAAGGAGCGGAAGAATGTCTTGAAAAGATGTTTGAACTCTGTGAAATCAATGATAAGACTAAAGCTATTATTTTTCATGTCAAGTCGCTTTATATTAAAAAAGATGTACTGAGAGCCTTTTCTGAGACTGAAAACCATAAAACAATGGCTGGGGTAGCAATGATTAGTACTTCCTTTATTGCCAAAAATGTAGCAAATATACTCTTGAAAATGCGAGCTCGGTTTGTAGAGGAAGATATACCAACAGAGATTTTCGGTACGGAAGCAGAAGCGATAAAATGGGTGCGTACCATATTAGATTCTACGCCTTAAAAGGTGGTATAGAATCAACGCAACAGAGGAGTCTTTGATTCTATACCGTCATTTATACTTACTTGTTTAGGGGGCCTATGAAAACTACCCCTAGATAAGCCCCTAACTAACCTTATGAAATAAACAGGATGGAGTTTGAAACCAAAGAATTTACGATTCGCTTTTTAGACGAGCGGATTATTGTTTTGGAACAAAAGAAGAGTATTGGTCGAATGACCAAAGAAGGAGCCATTGAATGCGCTGAAAAGATGATTGACTTATGTAATAGTAATGCTAATTCTAAAGTTATTGTTTTTCATGTTGGATCACTTTATATTAAAAAAGATGTCATGAGGGTTTTTTCTGATCAGCCGGCCCATGAATCGGTGATCTGTACAGCACTGGTTAGCCCTTCGTTTCTTGCGAAAAACATAGCAAGTATTATCTTGAAAATGCGAGCTCGGTTTGTAGAGGAAGATATACCAACAGAGATTTTCGGTACGGAAGCAGAAGCGATAAAATGGGTGCGTACCATATTAGATTCTACGCCTTAAAAGGTGGTATAGAATCAACGCAACAGAGGAGTCTTTGATTCTATACCGTCATTTATACTTACTTGTTTAGGGGGCCTATGAAAACTACCCCTAGATAAGCCCCTAACTAACCTTATGAAATAAACAGGATGGAGTTTGAAACCAAAGAATTTACGATTCGCTTTTTAGACGAGCGGATTATAATTATGAAACAAAAGGAGCGTGTCAGCCGAATGACCAAAGAAGGAGCGATCGAATGCACTGAAAAAATGAGTGAATTATGCAATTCGAATGCGAATTCTAAAGCAATTATTTCTTATATCGAGTCTCTTTACATAAAAAAAGATGTTCTAAAGGTATTTTCCGAACATCCTACGCATAAAGATGTGTATGCTACAGCAATGATTAGCACTTCATTTATTGCCAAAAATATGGCAAGTATCGTCTTGAAAATGCGAGCTCGTTTTGCTCCCGATGATATCCCCATGCAGATTTTTAATACAGAAGCAGCAGCCATAAAATGGGTGTACTCTATCTTAGATTCTACGCCTTAAAAGACCTCATAGTATCATATAAGCAAAGGAATACTTGATTCTATAGACCGTAATTTATACTTACTTGTTTAGGAAGCCTATGAAAACTACCCCTAGATAAGCCCCTAACTAACCTTATGAAATAAACAAGATGGAGTTTGAAACCAAAGAATTTATGGTTCGCTTTTTAGACGAGCGTATTCTCATAATGAAATTAAAAGATAGTTTTAAAAGAGTAACAAAAGAAGGAATGATTGATTGCCTTGAAAAAATGAAGGAATTAACGGATAGTAATGCGAATTCTAAAGCTGTTATTGCCCATATTGTATCGCTCTATGTTAAGAAGGATGTGATGCGAGTCTTTTCCGATGAACCTCCCCATGAAGCCGTACGCTGTTCAGCATTGGTTAGTGCTTCCTTTATTGCTAGAAACATGGCAGGGATATTTTTGAAAATGAGAAAGCGCTTTATCCCTAATGATATCCCCATGCAGATTTTTAATACAGAAGAAGCAGCGCTAAAATGGGTATACTCTATCTTAGATTCTACGCCTTAAAAGACCTCATAGTATCATATAAGCAAAGGAATACTTGATTCTATAGACCGTAATTTATACTTACTTGTTTAGGAAGCCTATGAAAACTACCCCTAGATAAGCCCCTAACTAACCTTATGAAATAAACAGGATGGAGTTTGAAACCAAAGAATTTGTTATCCAATTTTTAGACGAGCGTATTCTCATAATGAAACCAAAAGAGAATCTTAAAAGTGCAACAAAAGAAGGCGCAGTTGAATGCCTTGAAAAAATGAAGGAATTAACGAATAGTAACACTAATTCTAAAGCTATTATTACCCATGTTGCCTCTCTCTATATTAAGAAAGATGCGATGCGGGTCTTTTCCGATGAACCTACCCATGAAGACATGCGCTGTTCAGCAATAGTTAGTACTTCCTTTATTGCTAGAAACATGGCAGGGATATTTTTGAGAATGAGAAAGCGCTTTATCCCTAATGATATCCCCATGCAGATTTTTAATACAGAAGAAGCAGCGCTAAAATGGGTATACTCCATCTTAGATTCTACGCCTTAA
>CACVAQ010000289.1:4070-15162 GCA_902727865.1 uncultured Aureispira sp.
TAAAACCCTAATTTTACCTTATGAAAAAAAATAAAATGGAGTGGAAAACAACCGAATTTGTTATCCAATTTTTAGACGAGCGTATTCTCATAATGAAATCAAAAGAGGATCTTAATAGAGCAACAAAAGAAGGCGCAGTTGAATGTCTTAAAAAAATGATGGAATTAACGAATAGTAATACTAATTCTAAAGCTATTATTACCCATGTTGGATCGCTCTATGTTAGGAAAAACGTCATGCGGGTCTTTTCCGATGAACCTACCCATGAAACCGTACGCTGTACAGCATTGGTTAGTCCTTCCTTTATTGCTAGAAATATGGCAGGGGTGTTTTTGAAAATGCGGGCTCGTTTTGCAGCAAATGATGTACCAATACAGATTTGGGGGACAGAAGAAGAAGCGATTGAATGGGTGCGTTCCATCCTAGATTCTACGCCTTAAAAGGCGCTACAGAATCAAATATTGAAGCAAGAGGACAAAAACGTTTAAGGTATCTGTTCTCTTGCTTCATTTTAATAATGGATCAAATTCATCTAAAAAAGTCAATGAAGGCATCCATCGAAGTAGTTGGTTTTTACAAAAATTTACTTTCCTTTAAAATCCGCCTTACGTTTTTCGATAAAAGCAGTTGCGCCTTCTTTGAAATCGTCTGTTTTTACGGTTTGTGCAAACAACAGGACTTCTTGATTAAAGCCATCGACTTCATTGTCAAAACAAGCATTTACAGCAGCAATTGTTTTGGCAATCGCAATTGGTGCTTTTTTAGCAATTTTTTTCAAAATAGCTGTTGCCTTCTCGACTTCTTCTCCATGAGGAACAACATGCGTCGCCAAACCCCAATCTAAAGCTTTGCTTGCATCAATCATATCTGCGGTCATCAATAATTCCAAGGCTCTTCCTTTGCCAATATATTGCACCAAACGCTGCGTGCCACCATATCCAGGAATCAAACCTAAGTTCACTTCAGGTTGACCAAAGACAGCTTTATCACTTGCAACACGAATGTGACAAGCCATCGCTAATTCACAACCGCCCCCTAAAGCATAACCGCCTACGGCTGCTACAACAGGTACATGAAAGCGCTCAATGGTAAAGAAAATATCATGTCCATTTTGAGCCATGTGCAAACCTCCTTGCGCATCCAAGCCATTAAATTCTGTAATATCAGCCCCTGCAACAAATGCTTTTTCGCCTGCACCTGTTAATACAACTCCTCTCAAGCCTTCTAAACGTAAGGCATCCTTTTCAAACAAGTCACGTAAGTCGCTTAAGGTTTGTTTGTTTAAGGCATTTAAGGCTTTAGGGCGATTGATTGTGACTACTAAAATACCATCATTGTATTCCGTCAAAAGATTTGTATATTCCATCTGTCTGTATTTTAAATTGATTTTTTTAACTGCTTTAATAATGTTTAATTATTAAAACAAAGATACAATTTTTCAACTATTATTATAATAAAAAAAAGAGCTACAATTTGCAGCTCCTTAATCAAAAAATAAGTTTTGTTGAGGCTTAAATACAGGGTGTAAAAAGTTATTAAATAGTGGGCAAGTATGGTATCAGACACTTTCAAAGTGTCTGATACCATACTTCAAGCACCCTAAGGATTCTTTAGGTATAATTATTTAATTTTTGATCTATTGAAACTTTTTACACACTGTATTAAAATTGCAATGATTTATCGCATCAGATACATTTTTCCGAAACCTTGTCGGAACATATAATCTGTTCTATTGCTATAATTTTCATATTGTGCGCCATCTCGTTTGGTAATTACCCGATAGAGATAAACTCCATTCGCTAATTGATCGCCATATTCATCTTTTCCATCCCAGGCATAGTCCGTTCTATTGGTTCCAATACGAAGCGTTCCCAATTCATCCTGTGTGATTTCTCGAACAACTTTACCCGTTACCGTCAAGATTTGAATCTTCATGTAATTGGGCAATTCTCGTCCCGTTAGTGTAAAAACAAACTGTGTAGAAGTTGAAAAAGGATTTGGATAATTTAGCATATTAGAAATAGAAGGTTTGTTAATCACTTCAAAATCTACGCTATAACTTAATTGCCCAGAGTTATTGCCAGATCGATCGGCAGCACTGACAAACAAAGTATAAATTCCATCGCTTTTTAAATCTGGATGAATGACGATTTTTGCTTTGTTTTCAACATCTAATCGACTAGGGTCAGCAGGATAAAACTGCATATCTGTTGTAGCAGGAGATAAGAACATTTCTCCATTTGGAAAACTAGGATGTCTAATAATCAAGCTAAAATCTTCTAAATCATCTAAACCTAAATACTGGTTTTCATCTGATAAAGTAACCACAATCTCAGGCGTACCTGAAACAATATCTTTGTTTAAAATATGCACCCCATCAAAGGTGATGTCTAGAATAGGATTAATCGCATCTTGAACCAGCTTAAAGGAAGCCAAGCCAATATTATTAAAATGATACAACTCTGGCTGATCGCTGTTTGGATTTATTTCTACCAATAACAAGTGATTTGCTCCTTGAAGATTGACCGTAGGGAATTGGACGCTAGCATGTAAGGTGTCTGCTGTTCTCAAAGAATCTAAGCGAGCATATTGAACCAAACCACTGCCCAAAATTTCGAACTTAACCAACATACTATCCATGTCTAAAGGACTGATGTTTTCCATTGCAATGTCTAACTTTATTTCTCGTCCCTGTTGAATACAACTACTATCCAAGGAAACGAAAAGATCTGGCCTTAAAGCCGCTTCGGGAACCATGTCTGCGGTAACTCGCCAATATTTTAACTGAGGCGATGTACTATTGATAGAATCCAAGGTATTCCAAACCAATTGCAAATAAGGGTACTGTAGCGGATCAATAGCCGTTAAGGACTCACTAAGATTTGTCGTTGGTCCAACAAGCAAGGTACGCGTATTTTGATTGGCATCTAAACCATAAATGTTCACGCTTACTTCGTCCGTCGGCAAGTTTTCGTGGTCCCAGTACATTGCGCCCCAATAATTTGCAGGACCGATTACAGTAGAAGTCTGAAAACCTTGATACCAGTTTTCGTCCAAAAGACCAGAAATAGTTAAAATGTCACTAGGGCTAGGGGCTAAAACGGAATTTTTGTGTACATAAGTTGTATCTCCTTTTTTGAAAAAAGTAGCCCATGCAGGAGAACTTATAGGCGTAGAATTATTAATCCAGTCGTCAATATACCAAGCTCCTTCATCTTTAAATGCATTAATTAAAGAAGAGGTCCAAGATATAGGATAGGCATTGTTCAAGGTGTAGGCTAAGACATAATGATCATTAGGAATGGTGTTTGCAATAAAAAGCGCTAGAGAATCTCGTCCTGCCGCACTGTTTGTTTCAAACAAAAAGGTAGAAGAGGTACGCCCCGAAGCATCACAATTAATTGCCCCATACCGAGTGCTATTTCCTGGGTTTTGCCAAAAGTTTAACGTTTCAGGTTCGATGATAGAAACATAGATCCCATTTTTATTGAAACAACGACACTTGTCTATTTTACTACCATTAAAATAAAGGGCAACGTTTTCTGGATGTAAAACGGAAGGAGTCGCTGCGGTTGTCACAGCAACTTCCTGAATCGAATTGATGTAGTTAAACTTACGATCAGGTTCGTTAATATAAATGTTGGTATGTTTGTCTTTTAAATATTGAAAGAAATGAGATTGATTCCATCCAGGATAGCTACCATCAATATAAATGAAAGAGCTTCCCGTCCAAGCGTATCCAATCGCAGCATTGCTTGAGTCAATACTTGCGCGCCAATAATACACCGTGCTATCTAAATAGGACATATTCGGTGTCCACTCGATCAGTCCACCAACTTGTGTAATGGTGGTTTGTTGCATTAATGGACTATTGAAATACTCAGTGGTGTCTATCTGTAAAACATAGCTTTGTGATGATGCAAAGACGTTGCCTGTCGATGCTTTTAATGTAATTGGAGCCTCTGGAACAATTGCAAACTCATAAGGCATAATCGGGACAATTGCATCCGATAAAATAGCAATCGTATATTGAAGCACCGTGTTGTTATTTTCAGCAGCAGGATTAGGGCGTTCGTCTATATCATTGTCAGAATCTATATAGATATTGAACTTATTAATTCCTAAGGAGTTGACTCCAACAGGAACAGGAATCGTAAACTTAGTATTATAATACGGAGCGACAACTTGCTGAGACGATACAAACGAAGTCGTTCCATTAGGGAACGTACGTTCTATTTTGATATTAAAAACAGTATCAATTGCTCGCCCAATGTTATAAACATCTACTTCCAAATTAAAGGTATTCATCTGTGCGGTCACCAAATCGGGGGAATGACTAATCAAACTTTGATCGATGTAATAATCTGGATCACTAGTGGTTGATACTTGATAGGCAGGATCTCCATGATAGGTCATATAATGGCAAGCCATTTGGTTGGTCGTCGAATAATTTCCTGAATTTTCTAAAACACCAATGGCTCTTTTTACTGATTTTGAAGCCCCTTCATTATAATGAATGGAGCCAACGCCTTGGTAAAATTGCAGGGCAAATTGATTTAGAGCTTCCAAGGCTGCGGCACTGGAAGAGGCCAAGAAAACACCTGCACCTGCTCTAGGTTCAAAGATGAAGTCTTCACTAATTAGAGGATTCTGTTCAAACATCGTTCCTCCATAACAGCCTAATGCCATGATAAGAGGATATTTTTTATAATTAGAATAGTTTTGCGGATGGTCTAAGTTGAAATCAAAACTATTTGCAGAAGAATGCCCAAAGAACGTAAGCATAGAGATGCCCGAATTGATGAGAGAATCTAAATAAGAAGATTGTGCGGCTTGAATAGGATTTGTAGAGGTTTTGAAAAACGATTGAACATTCCCACCGAAAGAAGGGGTTTCGATGATCATTTTCATTCCATTGAGGCGACTTCTAATAATGTTTTGTTCGTTGCTATTTTTACCTCCGCCTAAGTGGAGGATATTTTTGGTCCAACCTCTATCTGCTAAGGTTTGTGGGGCCAAGCGTTCTGCCTCTACGTCAATTATTTTTTGTAAATAAGTACTCACTTGATCCCCCGTGGCTGCCGATAATCGACCTACCGCAATAAC
Source organism: uncultured Aureispira sp. (assembly GCA_902727865.1). Classification (GTDB taxonomy): domain Bacteria; phylum Bacteroidota; class Bacteroidia; order Chitinophagales; family Saprospiraceae; genus Aureispira. Next base: position 9,177 of record CACVAQ010000289.1, read on the forward strand.
AGGCTCATCGCTGTTGATAGACCCCATTAAAATATGATCCGAAGGAGGATAGCCAAAGGTTGGAACCAGTGCATTTAAGGGGGCGTTTCGAATGTCGTCGTAAATACGACCTTTACCGATGATGTATATATACTCTGGATTGATCCAGTTTTGTTTGATAAAGTGTGCAAAATTACGAATGGCCAAAGGGTGCATTGTAATTCCATAAGCAAATTGGTCGTACAATTCTTGGATCATTATCTCTGCGGTGACATAGCTGCCTCCTATCGGCGACTGGCGGTACGCACGATAGTTAAAAATAGGATTTGCTCCTGAAGAATTACGAGTTAAGGATGGATGTGTAATAATAGCATAGTTGGTCGGTGAAAAGTTAGAGGAGGCAAAATTTCTAAACGAAATTGGTGTAAGGGTCAATACCTCAATATAACTATTGCTGTTGCCTTCATTGATTAAAACAAATTCTCTTTCTTGAATGGATGGCGTTAAGTCTGTTGATACAAGATTGTTGGAGGGGTTATAATAACATTGAATCCGAAGACTATTGGTTAAGTCGTACAAGTAAAACTTCTGTTGGCTTGCATTCGCTAGATTCACATCATTCAACTCAATGTATTTTCTATTACTATGCCCTGCCATTGTAAATGGAAAAATATAGTTTCCATCAAAATTAAATTCCCGTGCATAGGTTATTTCAGCATATGAAATATAGTATTCGTCACGATTGTTTGCAATACCTTCCAAGGCTAAATTAGTACCTCCTGCTTGTATAATTGAATTAGGAAGCGATGCTGTAAATTTACCTGTGAACGAGGCACTGAAACTATTCGTAGCATAAACACTATTTCCAGATTTTATATTGAACGTATGGGAATATTGCCCAGGCGCAAATAGCTTGAAAGCCCCCGTTGCATTGGGTCCGTTTGCAGATGGATGTGGGGTCGGGATTGTTAAGTTAAACGATCTTTGTAGTGTCGAGCCATACCCTTCCCCTTCTTCAAAAGTAGATTTTGTAAGTAATTCGGTATCAATTTGCCAAGCCAAACCTTTATTCCAGGTACTAGTATAAATATTTTTACTAGTATGCATAAAGAAAGGTTCTTTTGCAGGAATGTTGGATAAATTTGCTGCAAGGCTTGTATAATGTTTGCTAGAAGGCGTGTTCCCCCAGGTCAAAAAATAAGCAGCCGTATCTGAATAAAGGCTATATTCTTCGTTAAAATGATCTGTAATTTCATTATAACAATTGACATCAAATTCACCACGGTTTTTCTGACCATAAAACTGCACATAGCTCAATGTTCCTCCAGAGGTTTCAACTAGAATTGGAATTTCCTTTCCTTGATTAAAAAGCTGAATGCCATTTGTATTAATACTACCAACATTAATTCCAAATTGTTGAAGCACCGCAGCATTAATGCGGTACATGCCATCTTGAGTGATTTTTATTTTGTAATACTGCTTATTATAATCAATCCACTCATTGCCAAAAAGCCCATCGTGCCCTTGTGCCTTGATGTCAGAGGAAAAACCAAGCCCCAAAAAGACAAACGCAATAGGTAGTATCTTTTTTAGATAGTTGAAACGGGTAGGAGGGCTTGCTACTTTGTAAAAAAAAGAGTTCATAATAATAACTATTTGACATAGCGTAAACTCAAAGAAATTCAATGGCCTACAGCTATTAACATTAAAACTAGGGGAGTTATAGTTTTTATAAAATATTAGACGGAGCACTAATTTTTGCTTGAATTAGGTCTTCCTACAGTATTCAGTTGCGTTGTTACGTATTGTTTGTGGTCGTTCAAAACAAGCAAATTGAGAATGATGAATTTGTACTAGATGGTTAGTCTATTAATGTTTTGATGCGTAAGTGGCTATCGTATTCGTCGTCAATTTAATACGATTCATCCACGAAGTATAGTACATAGAAATTGTAGGCAAAGTAAAGTGCTCAAGGTATTGTCCTATAGAACAATACCTTGAGCATTTTTACAATTTAAAGAATATGGATAGAACGTTTATTCTTCATCTTTTAGGGCATTTTGAATGTATTTGAAACTAATGTCAATTTTAATGGAAACAATATGAGAAAGAACGGCTCCCTGTGTATTGTCCAAAATGGCACTTCCAGCATTCATACCTAAAGCATAATCTATGTAGAATTTGTAAATTCTAAATCCAACGCCAAAGTTAGGCTGTACGGCCCATTTTTGATTGTCCGAAATATCTTTAAATTGTTGAATGTTGTTAACACCACCACGCAAAAAGATCAAATTATTGTAATGAAATTCAAGCCCTAAAGCTGGATCAAAACTAATTGGATCGGCACTAAGTAATACGTTTCGGCGGCCATCGGTTGTCATATTAAAATCTAACTCAGCTGTTAAGCCAATAAATTTTTGTTGTTTACCTTCTTTGGGAGTCCCTATTTTAAAATCTTTATGATAAGCAGCACCTAAACCAATTGTCGGGCGGGTGATTTCCATAGATTTGACTGGGATGTCATTGCCTGTAATAGAAAGCACTTGTTTTTCTTCGTCTGTAAAATCAAAGGACCAAGCATTAAAGGTGGTTGAAATGTCTTTCAACATCAAGCCAAATTGCCAATCTCCACGACGGTATTGAGCGCCAAGATCAATCCCAAAACCCCAAGAAGTCGCAAATGGACCAATTTTTCGATGGACGACTTTTGGTGTGACGCCAAAAGACAAGCCTATTTCTTCAAAATTCTTAGCGTAATGTAGCATAAATGCATAATCCGCAGCATTGAAACTAGTGACGTTATTATAATTAACCGTACCATCTTTTTCATACAGTGTCAAGGTATTCGGAATATTGTCTACTCCAAATCGGATGAAGGTAAAGCCTAAATAATGTGCCTTGTTCATAATCGGAGCTGCTAGACCAACATAATCATAACGTCCAATACCAGCAAACCATTCGTTGTGCATGGCAGCCAACTGCAAGTCCGTATCGACTCCAACTAAGCCTGCGGGGTTCCAAAAGCCAGCAGTGGCATCGTTTACTTGTGCAATTTGTGCTCCAGCCATAGCTTGTGCACGAGCACCTACACCTATAGATAAAAATTCATTACTGTATTTTTGAGCATTTAAGGAAGATACTAGCGCAAAGATGGCGGTTGCCATAAAGAGTAATCGTAGCATTAATTAGCTGTTTTATTTTTAAGTATAATTGTTCCACATATACATTCATTATCCTTTTCAAAAGGAGATTCCAATAAGCTGTTTTGTGCCATAGAAGGCCTGATTATCAGTCGTTTTTTTTATATATAAAACGGTTGATATTAAAAATAAAAAATAGCGAATTGGATTCAGATTTATAGACGAATAACTCCTAACAAAACTACAAAGTTTTGTTTGATTCACCTACTCTAAGAAATTATAAAAGGATAATAATTGTGTAAAAAATTACATCATAAGCTAAGGGTTACTTTTAGGATTAAAATGAACTAGGAATGGTCAATAAATAAGATGAACAAATTTGAGGCAAAAAGATTATTCAAATGTTCATTTTATTTTTTTACTGTTCCCTAGAGTATCTTGAGAGATAGAGTTTCATTTAGAAGGTTATAGATTGGAAGTACGAACGTTTCTCTACCTCTTATATCGCTATAGACAAGCAATACGCTGCTTTGGTTGGAAAGTTTAATGTTTAAGATTTAGTTGCGGTCAATTTATTGTTGACGCATTCTAAGACAAAAAAGTCCCGCTCCTTAAAAAAGAAGCGGGACCTACACTATAAGAACACCCAATTAAAATCTTTATATTTTTTAAAACCTTTATATTTTATACTTCAAAATCCAACTTTTATGCCAAACTAACTTTTTGATGGTTTAAAAACCTAATTTGAGCAAAAAATAGCGCATTGCTCTATTCTAAACGTTTTTTTGTATCTTTGAAAGAGAAGTCTAAACGCTATTATATGATAACACAAAAAACAATCCAAACTATATTTGAGACCGTGAAAGTTGAAGATGTAGTAGGCGATTTTGTCAAATTAACTCGTCGAGGAGTCAATTATATTGGTCTCTGCCCTTTTCATAATGAAAAGTCGCCCTCGTTTACCGTTTCACCAGCGAAGAACATTTATAAGTGTTTTGGTTGTGGAGAAGGGGGGAACGCCGTTAATTTTATCATGGATTTAGAGCAGTTGTCTTATCCTGAAGCCTTGAAGAGTCTTGCCAAGAAGTATAATATTCCAGTAGAAGAAGATGCGTTAACAGATGAACAAGCGGCACAATTACAGTTGTCGGATAGTTTGTATGTGGTGAATCAATTTGCCAAAGATCATTTTCAAAAACAGTTGTTTGAAACCGACTACGGCAAAAGTGTGGGTTTGAGTTACTTTAAGCAACGAGGGTTTCGGGAAGAAATTATCAAAAAATTTGGATTGGGCTTTGCCAATGGTGGAGCCAATGATTTGATGCAAAAAGGAATTGGCAGCGGTTACGAATCGGAGATTTTAGAAAAAGCAGGTTTAATTAAGAATAAACGAGATTTTTTTAGAAATCGAGTGCAATTTCCGATTCATAATGTTTCTGGAAAGGTCATTGGATTTGGTGGAAGAATTTTGACCGCAAATAAAAAAGCACCCAAATATCTGAATACACCTGAGACGGATATTTATAACAAACGAAAAACGCTTTACGGAATTTATTTTGCTCGTAAAGCCATCGTCAAGATGAACGAATGTTATATGGTGGAAGGCTATACCGATGTTATCTCTTTGCATCAAGCTGGGATTGAAAATATTGTCGCCTCTTCTGGAACTTCTTTGACGGCAGATCAAGTTCGATTGGTCAAACGTTATGCGCCCAATATGACCATTTTATACGATGGGGATAAAGCAGGGATTAAAGCGGCTTTGAGAGGTTTGGATATTGTGATTGAGCAAGATGTGAACGTAAAGGTGGTGTTGCTTCCAGATGGGGAGGATCCAGATTCGTATCTTAAAAAAGTAGGGGCAACGGCTTTTAAGGAATTTATAAACCGAGAAGCCAATGATTTTATTCTCTTCAAAAGTAATTTATTACTTAAAGATGTGGAACACGATCCCATCAAGAAGTCAGAAGTTATTAAAGATATAGTCGAATCTATTTCTAAAATCCCAGATGCATTAAAACGGTCTGTTTACGTCAAAGAATGTTCGCAATTGTTGGAAATGAGTGAACAGTTGTTGCACTCGGAAATCAATAAACGCATTCAATCTAGTGCCAAAAAGCAATATCAGCTTGACCAGCGCCAAAAAGAAAGAGATGCAAATACAAATAAGTCTTCTGCTTCTTCTGGCTCAAAGAACTATGAGCCTTATGAAGGAATGCCTACTGAGGAAGAGATGCAATTTGCGAATGGAGAATTTTCTACGGGGCAACAATCACAGCAAAAGCAGCGGCAAAATCAGAATGCCAATGAAAATAAGAAGACGGCAGAAGAATGCCAAGAAATGGATATTGTCCGTATTCTAATCAATTTTGGAGATCGAAAATTAGATGAAGAGACGACGGTCGCTGAATTTATTTTATTGGATATGTTGGATATGATTGAGGAATTTGATCATCTTGTTTGTAGTAAAATTGTACAGGAGTATTTGGTCAAACTACAGGCAAACGAAAAGGTAACCACGACGCATTTTACTTATCATAGCGATCCTGAAATTGCTAAGTTGGCGGTAGACCTGGTGGCGAAAATGGAAGAATATGGTTTTTCGGAAGGTTGGGAGCGTTTGAATGTGTTTTTGAATACGCAAGAACTTCCTGAAATCAATCATGTTGCAGATGCCAAGAGCAGCATTCTAAGGTTTAAATTCAAAAAAATAGAACGGCTAATTCGCAAGAATCAATTGTTACTAAAAGAATCTCAAGAGGCTAAAAATGATACGGATATGTTAATTTACATGAAGGTTAGCCTGAAATTAATGGATATAAAGAAAGATTTGGCAGCGCAAATGAATACGGTTGTTCTACGTTAAT
>CACVAQ010000289.1:15262-17284 GCA_902727865.1 uncultured Aureispira sp.
AATACCTAGCTTTCTCCTCAAAAAATAAAACAATGCATTTTTGTACCTTATTAATCACTGCTATATGTACGCTTTTTGCTGCGGTCTCTTTGGCACAAGAAAATACGACCTTAAAAAAAGTTTATCAAGATAATTGTTTGGTCGGTTTGGTGGATGCGAATTCAAAGGAGGTTTTGCGGACAGAATTTACTACGATTGAGATGACTTCAATTGGCAATGATTACTTGTTGACCGCCAAAAGTAAAACTCAGATGCACTATTTCTTGTATCAAGAAAATAAAGTGACGCCACTGTCTTATAACAAAGTCGAAAAACTGAATGACCGCTTGTTAAAAGTGCGTAAAGATGGGGTGTATGGAGCTGTGAATACAGATGGAAAAGGTGTTTTGTTGCTTAATTATCAAGAAATAGTTACCGCAGGTACAAGTGCTATGATTACACTTTTAGGAGGTGCCTATGGTGCTGTAACGATAGAGGGACAACGCATTTTGCCGAATCAATACGCTGCGCTAAAGTATTGGTCTATGGGCGGTTTTTGGGGCTTGAAGGATGGTGCGTATCAATTGTATGATCATAATGGAAAAAAAATAGGGGCAACAAGCTATGATTTGGTACGAGTGCCTACGGCTCATTTGCCTGTTTGTGCGGTGCAGAAAGATAAAAAATGGGGGCTTATTAATCCTAAAAACGAACTGATTTTAGATGTTCAGTATGAGCAGATGGAGTTGTTGGGCGCTGGATTAGTTGCCGTTTTAGGAAAAGATAAAAAATGGTCTCTACTAGATTTGAAGGGTGAAAAAGTAACAAAAAAAACCTATGATGGGGTTTTACCTTCTAAGCAGACTCAATATGTAACGGTTGTGGAAGGCAGTCAATATGGTTTGATGAGCAGTACTGGGAAACTAGTTTTGCCTGTCCAGTATCAAGCCGTACATTATATGGGGCATAATTGGGTTGCCGTCCAAGAAAATGAGGTCTTCAAATTATTTCATCTTAAAACGCAAAAATTTAAGGAACAGGTTTTTCAAAAGTTCTTGAGCCAGGGAGCACATACAAACTGGAATGGCTTTTTAGTACAAGAAGAAAAACAGTGGAAATGGTTTGACTTTGAACAAGGTTTGCAATCTACATTTGCCTTTAAGAATGTTAGCCGAACGGCTTCAGGAGTTGTTTTGGTGGAGAATGAAACGCAACAATTGGGCGTTTTTAGTGGCCAGGGCATTTTGATGTTACCAATAGAATACCAAGCCATTACACCTAAAGATGATTTTTTTAGAGTTAAAAAAACTGGTTTGGATTGGTATTTTGTGAATCAAGAGAATGCGCCAGTAGATTGTGTGGGGGAGTAGAATTTTATTCATTTTAGGTGTTAATTTCAAAATTTGAGCTTGTGTTCAAATTTTTAAATCAACACCTCTAATACAGTGTGTAATAAGTTATTGAATAGTGGGGGAGTATGGTATCAGACACTTTCAAAGTGTCTGATACCATACTTCAAGCACCCTAATTATTCTTTAGGTATAATTATTTAATTTTTGATCTATTGAAACTTTTTACACACTGTACTAAATCCTAGCGTTCAATAACAATTTCAAGAATTTTAGCTTCTTTAGAAATAGCGCTAATTTCTAAATTATCAGTAGGATGTACGGCATCAATTTTGAAAGATAAGCTTCCTAAGGTCGCAATCGTTCGTGCCTCAATTTTCGAGAAATAGACCTCTAAATCAGGATGCTTTGTTGCTAAATCACCGAAAGTATCTCCTATACGAATTGCATCCTCTGTATGCGCCAAAGGAGAGGTGATGTAAATATCACGAACCAATTCAGGGTCTAGAGGATCCGCTAAGAAATAAGCGACCACGTTTTTTTTGGCATCAAGGATGTTATAGACTTGCAAGCTCCCTTCTTCTGTTTCTAGGATCGCTTGTTCCAGAATAGCTTTGTGTTCTTCAATTTGGCTGCCAGGAGAAATATTCAAAAAAGAATGTTGAAAAATAATTAAGGGGACTTCTTCTATGGT
>CACVAQ010000289.1:17384-18700 GCA_902727865.1 uncultured Aureispira sp.
TTTCTGTAGCAGGAGTTTGGTTGTTGTCACAACGGATGATTAAGATAAAAAAGAAACTAAACAGGAATAGTGTTTTTATTGCATTCATAAGAATCTATTTTAGCATTACTTAGTACAGGGTGTAAAAAGGCTTGCACGTTTATATTTTTTTTCCATCATAAGGCATTCGAAACGTTTCAGTCGTACCATCTTTTCTAGTCCCTACAAACACTAATTCTGTATCGCCAAGGGTCATTTTTTCTAAACGCAAGCTGGAGAACAGATCCGCACTAATGACTTGATCTTCTACAAGGGTAGACCCATTCTTAAGAATAGAAAAACACCAATTCGTCAAGACTTCCTTCTCTTTTATTTGTTCTATCGCAATGGTATGTAAATACAATTCTTGGTCTTTAAAGGGCAAATATTGGACTTCATAAAGCGTGTCTCTACGAACGACAAAGTCATTGGTCGTTGCCTTTAAATTTGTTTGTTTGGGGCTAACTAAGTTCAGAAATGCAGTTCCTTGATGCTTGCTTATTTTGCCACTAAACGTAGAGGGGCTAAGCGCTGCATATTTAGAACTTTTTTTAGGCGTCGGCTTTGTTGTATTCGGGGCAGATACTTTAGCAGAAAGACTATCTGTCGTAGTTGTTGTTACAGTGGTCTTAGCGTCCTGCTCATTGGTACAAGAACAGACAAATAAAATTAAGAAGATAATACTAGCTATAAATTTCATGATTGCTTTGGTCTTTATAGGAATAAAAAAAGCCCCGAAGGGCTTTTTTTATTTTTTTGTTACTAAAATGGTAAGTCGTCAGCAAAAGAATCCGCTGGTGGTTCTGCATCTGCAGATGGAAATGGTGCATCAGCAGTAGGAGGAGCTTCGCCTTTTTCCAAACGCCAAGCATTTACAGAAACGAAATAAACATCTTTCCCTTCTTTGTTGGTCCATTTACGGCCACGAACATTGAAGTGAACCGTAATTTCATCCCCAATTTTATGGTTGTCGATGTCTTCACATTTAGCTTGTGTCAATTCAAATTTTACCATTTGTGGGTATTGCTCATCTGTTTCGATAACAAATTCACGTTTAGCAAAAGTATCTGTTACTTGTTGCTTTTCCATTATGGCAATGACCTTACCAGTTAGTTTTAATTCTGACATGATTAATATAAGTTGTTAAATTATTGAGTATTTTAGTTTAATAGATTGTTGAAATACAAGCCATTATTTTTTGCTAATCTATTCTAGTTGTTAGAGTAGAATCATTTATACGAGTGCTAGACACAAAATGTGTCAAAAAGTCGCACAAAAATACTAAAAAAATAAATTTT
>CACVAQ010000289.1:18800-23019 GCA_902727865.1 uncultured Aureispira sp.
TGTAAGATAGAATTTGTAAAACAATTTGTTTTATGCAATTCCTTCTTCCGCTTCAGCTTCTTCTTGACCACGTAGCGCATTAATATTTTGAACTTCTTGATCTATAAAGTACAAGCTTTGACCACCTGTTCCAATTAATTTTATTTTATCGAGAATCGTACGAATTTGCGCTTCTTCTTCTCTTTGCTCTGCTACATACCATTGTAAGAATAGGGTAGTAGAGTGATCATTTTCTTTATTAGAAATAGACAAAAGCTCATAAATAGCACTCGTAACAGATTTCTCTTGTAGATAAACAGCTTTGAAGAGTTCTTGTACCGAATCATATTCGCCTTTAGGTTGCCCTTGAGCAGAAATAACAGCATGTCCATCCATTTCATTGACATAATGAATGATTTTCATCATGTGCATTCTTTCTTCGGCAGATTGATCGTAGAAAAAAGTAGCACAGCCATTTAAACCTTGTCTTTCGCACCAAGATGCCATCGCAAGGTAAGACGCAGAAGCATTTCCTTCTAATGCAATTTGTTTATTTAGAGCCTGTAATGTTTTTTCACTAAGCATAGTAATTCAATTTTTTGTATCTTAAAATGTAAGGCAATTCTAACCTTAAGTAGATTAGTTTACTCTTGTAACAGATAGACTATTTTATTTGTTGCAATAAAATACCTTACAGGAAGTAATTAAAGATGCAAAAGTACAATAATTATTAATGATTGTGGGTCAATAAGTTCATTATTTGTTGTGCTTTATCATCTAATTCTGGTTGACGTGGCGTTGGAGAGATTCTTTCTTCTAGCCAATCATAGTAAACCGTTTCAAACGCAGCCATTTCGTCTGTATTCATCCATTGGAAATCAATGTGAATGTAGACGGGAGCATTTAGAACAATGATATTACGCAACAAATCACGGAAATCAGAGTTTTGGAATCGACTCGGCCATGTTGGCAAGATGATACTAACCGTCAAAGAATAGAAATCGCTTTCAGAATGTTTGCTGCCTCCTTCTTGTTGCTTAGTGGTAAATTTGATTTTATCGTAAATAGGCATGTCGCTTTTCTTGAAGCTTCGGATATAATCAATAATATTTAGCAAGGTATCTTGAGCTTCCAATTCTGTTTTTAGAATCACAGGATGTTTTGCAATCAACACATCGTAATTATCTGCTAAGACAATAACGTACTTATCATTTTCATCTTGTCTAATCGTATAATTCTCACGATAAGAACCAACATTAATGATGTCGTCACTATAAGTCCGTTGTTGGTCAATGAGACCAAACTCATAACTTTCTAAGATAATACCATCTTGGTCATCTGTCAAAACAAAGCCATGTTGGTCTTCTGCTTGTGGACGAAGCAAAATATGTTCAACCACATGCATTCCCTCAGAGTGATGATTGAGTTTATGCAAATAGGTGATTAGTTTTTCAATTTCGGTACGAGCGGCCAAACGGGTAGACACTTCCCGAATTTTGAAAACACCTAATTTTCGTTTTCCTTTATAATAAATACTGAAGGATTGTTTTCCTTTTGTTGGAAGAACGATGTAATTATGGCTAAGAATACCTTGCGACATTAAATTGCGAATCAATTCATTTCTAGAATTTGCACGGAAGACAAAACGTCGAGTATAATCAATGGTCTCCTCCTGCTCAGCATCACCTTTACCAGCATTGTCCTTTCCTTTAGACGTATTTTTAGCAGCATTGTCTTTTTCCGATTGAAGCGCATCGTCCTCATCGGTATCTTCTTCTATATCCTCTTCGTTAAGCGTATCTCGCAAACGATCTAACTCATCTTTCAAGTCATCATCTAGCTTATTTTCGTTAATGCCAAACGTGTTTTGAATTTCATACAAAGCATCCAAATGAATGAATCCTTCCTTGGTATCTTTAGGAACAAAATCAACCACCGATTGTAAGGCATCAAAAAAGTCGTCGTCGTCGTCTTTTCCATTAAAAACTTCTAACAAAGACGAATTACCAGAGACGTTCATGTTTAACAACAAACTCGCTCTTTTTTCGAGACCAGAAACATTCCAATCGTCCAAAGACTGCCCCAAGTAATCAAAGCCTTTTCCTTTATTTTTACTAATGTCAACATAATTCTGTAGAAACTCAATCTTAGCATTAATTAGCTCAATTTCAGGATTTGTTTCATCATCATCATTTCCAACACCAACATAATTCGATACTTTAAGTAAGAAGTCGGTACTAAATTGCTCTCCAAAACGACCTAACAAATGATCCAAAAAGCGGTTTCTACGATCAATATAAGGATCAAACTCCTTTGTTATGCCTGCAACTTTTTCGTTGAACAACTCTAAGGCTCTTGCTTGCGCATCTTCCAGAGAGTACTCTTTGTTGGAGGCTAGTTGTTCTACCGTTGGGTTGGCAATTAAATCAAAGACACCCGGAATGCTTTTAGGTGTATTACTATAATAGGTTCTATCAATCGTTTTGTCAATAGAAAACAGTTTTCGAACATTCGCTAATTGTTCCAAATAATTGGACAAGGTTTGTTCAAAAAAGAGCAAATAGCCTCTCAATTGTTTAACCATTGCAACTCGCTCACGAGTAGCTTGTGCATGATCTGGCAAACCAAATTCATTGACACCATAAGTTACTGGAAGTGCATTTTGTAAAGAATCGTATTGGGCCACTTCTTTAAGGGTAATGGTCGATGGAAAATCCTTTTCGTGATAAAGCATTTTCATTTGATAGCCCTTTTTGTAGCGAGCATATAAAGAGTACAGCAATTGATTCGCTGTATTTAAGTCTAGTTCATAATTAAGCGCCCCTCTAAAAAACTGTAAAGGATAATCGCTTCCATTAGTATAGCGCTCATCAATCGTATCCATGTCCAAGACAGGGTAGGTCTTTTGGCGAATCGGAATAACATCACTGTCGACAGGAATTCCATTTTTATCTACACGGAAATAAGTAATCCGTCGGACACCTTCTACCCCTTGTACGATTTCAATCAATTTGGATACATAGACTTCTTGCGTCATGCCTTTCAAAGCTGATTTTAAAATCAAACCATGTACTGGCGGAGGTCCATCAAATGCTTCATCAACAGTATAACCTCTTTCTATCAAATCTTCTAAGGTGTGAAATTGGATCGAAGGGTTGAGGTGTTCTTCCAACCGAAATAGTATCTCTGCTAACAACTCTTCTGCGATGGCTTGAGAACTAATGTCGATGTCCGCAAAAATTTCGATTTTATCAACATCCAAGACTTGAATAGACTCAATATCTTCACATAAGTTTCGGTGATTATTATACAGCGCAAAGACTTCTTCTTTAATTCGTCGAATACCCTCGTCTGTACGAGCCGTTTCATCAATTTGCAACAAAATACGATAAAGCCCTTTAATGCCTTGCATATTGTCCCGAACAGGTTCTACCCATGCATTTTTTACATGTTGAATACGATCAATAATTAAAACACGATAATCGTCCTGTGTAACAGGATTTGTCGGCAAAATCTCTACCGCATCATAAAATGCGTTGTTGATTTCTTCCCGCTTTTTCCTAGATTGAGAATTGAGTAAATTCTGAATGGGCGTTGTGGCGCGTTTGTTAATTTTTGACATGGTATCACAGAGCTGTTCCATGATCGTAATCCCAGGGTCATGCGCATTATAATCGGTCCAAACATCACCAGAGAGCTGTTGCATAAAATCCAACCAAACTTCTTTTAATTGTTCTCTTTCTAGTGTTTTGGGTACTTGCGTGTTTATATTAAATTGATCTTGCATAGATATTTTGTACAAAAGGTGCCTTATAGCGTTCTAAATGATACCGTATATTTATTAGGAATTTATTATTGAAGAATAAAATCCTTCATTAAAAAATCTTTTACCATTTTATAATGGAATAGGAAAGTAAGAAATAATTAGCAATTATAAATATGAATAGCCAATTGTTTTTAATTTCATTTGAATTATTTGCGATGTATTTTTTTGATTAATACTCCGTTGATTTTTTAGTTTCTCTATAAAAAACATAAAAAAGCATCTTGCATTAGTTTGATTATCAGCTTTTTAATACTTTGATAACTAGAAACTCATCTTGCTGATAATCAAACTAATACGATTTTTCAACGGAGTAATGTTTGATAGAAAAAATAATAATTTCTTTGACCCTTTTTGCCAGCCCATAAAAAATAGCTTAGGCTTTACTATTTTAGTCCTAAGTCGTAAGTGAAGAAT
>CACVAQ010000290.1 GCA_902727865.1 uncultured Aureispira sp.
ATCAGACACTTTAATTAACATTATCATGAAAAATAACATCCAACATATCGGCAGCCTAGAAGGACCATTACTTATATTTGGTGGCGTGTATAGTAATTTCCAAGCTTTGGAACGGTTCATCAAAATTGCCGAAGCCAAAGGGATTCCACCGTCGAATATTATTTGCACGGGAGATATTGTCGCCTACTGTGCAGAGCCAGAAGCTTGCTTACAAGCGATTCGAGCTTGGGGGATTCATTGTATTTCTGGTAATGTAGAATTGCAGTTGGTCAATGACGAGGACGATTGTGGTTGTAATTTTGACGAGCAGAGTCGTTGTGATCTTTTTTCTAAAAATTGGTATCCTTTCGCTAAATCAAATCTTAGTGCAGATTCTATTGAATGGCTGGAAACGCTTCCAGAGTTTATTCAATTTAATTATGGAGAAAAAGAATGTTTGGTCTTACATGGTTCTTATGATAATACGTCTGAGTTTATTTTCAAATCAAGTCCTTGGGCGAGCAAAGCTAAGGTCTTTGAGCAACTTGGGGTAGAGGTTATTTTAGCGGGGCATTGTGGGATTCCTTTTTATGATAATCAAGCGGGGAAATACTGGCTAAATGCGGGCGTTATTGGAATGCCTGCCAACGACGGAGCGACATCGGTTTGGTTTGTAGAGTTAAACGACCAAAAAGGTTTCTTTGAGTTTGACTTTCAAAACTTTGCTTATGACCATTTACTAGCGGCTCAACTGATGGAAGAAAAGGACTTGCCCAAAGCCTATGCACAGACCTTACGAACGGGGATTTGGGACAATTGCGCTATTTTACCTGCGATAGAAACGCAGCAACAAGGCATTCCTTTATTGGTCAAATGTGAACGCCAACAGTAGCCCTCTACCTCTGAAATTTTGATTTATTTTGATTTATTTTGATTTAATGGAACATTACACAACCCATTTCGTGTTAAATGTGTAATTTTGTACGTCAAAATACCATCAACCAAAAGAGCACACATGTCACTATCCTATACATTTAGCAAAGAAGAACGCTTAAAAAGCAGGAAGCAAATTGGTTTTTTATTTAAAAACCGTCAAAGCGTTGGCTCCTACCCTTTACGTATTTTTTGGGCAGAAACGGAACGAGAAGATGCCAAATATCCTGTTTCCATTAGCTTTAGCGTTTCCAAGAGAATTTTCAAACAAGCTGTCAAACGCAATCGACACAAACGACTGATGTTAGAAGCCTTTCGGTTGCACAAACACAAATTATACGAAAAACTACGTTCGGAAAACAAACAGCTTAATTTGATGTTGATTTATGTCGGCAAAGAACCTGCTGATTTTGCGACCATCGAAAAAAAGTATCTTAAATTAATGGATAAATTGTTTGTACAAATTGGATCTAAACAATGAAAATCATCTTAGCCATTCTCCATTTCCCATTCAAATTAATTGGACTTCTTTTTATGGGAATCATTCGCCTTTACCAATTAACGATCTCTCCCATCTTGCCCGCATCTTGTCGGTATACGCCTACTTGCTCGCAATACAGCATAGAAGCCATCAAAAAATATGGGCCTTTTAAAGGTGGTTATTTAGCTTTTCGTCGTATCTTGCGTTGTAATCCTTGGGGAGGACATGGGCATGATCCTGTTCCATAAAGACGCTTATTGGTCTTCATGGCTCCTGTCAACAACTTATATAAAACCGATACCTCTATGAAAATAATACCTCAAATCGCTCCTTCTTGGGGAGTATGGAGCAGTTTAATTTTTGTTTGTTTACTCTTAGTAAGCTGTGGAGGTCCTAATGGAAAAGACTATGCTCAAAAACTATGTGATTGTTCGGATGCTTTTTCCAAGGCTGCGATTCAACTCAAAGCAGGGACCATTAATGAAGCTTCGTTTGAGCAATTAGAAGCCGATCATATTGTTTGTATGGGAGAGGATAATCCCTTAAAAAAATTAGAAGATGATCCAGAAGCCTTGTTGCAGTTTAAAGCTGAATTTATTGATGCCTTAGGAAAAAAATGCCCTGAAATTGCTCGTAATATGGGCTATTAAGAATCCTTGTTCAGTATACAATCAATTAAAACGCTAAGTACTCGGAGCTGATTTCGTCCTTTTTTAATGTTTCATGGTATCGCAACATTAAACCCTTGAAATTTGCTTAAATACTCAAATCTAGAAGTCCCAACTTGTTTGGGAAGAAGGGAAAATCGTTCAGGCAAAAATTTTCTAGCTAACCGCTGTTACTAAAACCTAAACACCGACGCTCCTAACGGAAACTTTCTAGAAAAACACATCCAATCAATGAAATTATTAAGTAAAACCTATTTAAAGTTAACTGGCTGGAAAGTAGGCCCTAATCCTCCTAAAGAATTGCACGATAAATGTGTGATGATTTGTGCACCGCATACCTCAAATTGGGATTTCCCAATAACGCTAGCCATCATGAACGTGATTGGTATAAAAGCTCGATATGCCATCAAAAAAGAATTGATGGGGCTGCCTTTTGGACCTCTATTTAGATCGGTTGGAGGAATGGCGATCAATAGAAAGCCGAAAAAAGAAGGCGAAAAACGAGAAAGTACCGTACAGGCAATTGCCAATCTATTCTCCAAAGAAGACAAGCTTTGTCTGATGATTGCGGCAGAAGGTACCCGCTCTTTGCGAACAGAATGGAAGACTGGTTTTTATTATATTGCCTTGCAAGCAAATGTCCCTATTTGTTTGGGTTATTTGGATTATAAAACAAAAACGGGCGGTTTTGGTAAGGTGGTTTATCCTACAGGTGACTTAGAGGCAGACATGGCAATTATTATGGATTTTTTCAAAGACAAAACGGCTAAGAAACCAGCTAAATTTAGTGTTGACCTCCGCTTTTATAAAGCCCCTGCTTCTAAAACTGCCTCTGACAAAAACTAGCTTGCTTATGTTCTATTTATATCGTTTTTTTTTAGGAATAGAGCTATTTTTAGTCCTCTTAACGACGAGTTGTGGCAACCCAAATCGGGCGGCTAACGTTAGGAGTAATTATCCGATCCCTCAAAACACAAGCCTTTCTTCTTCTATTTCTGATACCATAGCTATGATGCAGCCTGATGCCGAGTTTGCTTATAATTTTGATGCGCCCAACGAAAAATTTAAGTTGTCTAAAGAACTGAAAGAAATTTCAGGCTTGACTTGCTACAAAGACCAATGGTTGGCAGCGGTACAAGATGAAAAAGGAGCGATTTATCTTATTGATATGAATACTGGAGACACCGAAGATGTCATCGAGTTTTCTGCGGATGGCGATTACGAAGGGATTGCCTGTGTCAAGGAAACATTTTATACCTTGAGAGCAGATGGTGTTTTATTTCAAATCAAGCACTGGAAAGGCAAACAAAAGAAGGTCAGAACAAAGGTGATTGATACGAACTTGGGAGAACGAAACGATACGGAAGGATTGACCTTTGATCCGCTAAAGAATCAGCTGCTCATTGCTTGTAAGGCTTCTCCTATTATTGGTGGAAAAGAAAGCGGAGTTCGTGCTGCTTATGCTTATGATTTAACAAAGAAAAAATTTGATGTAGCACCTATTTTTTTACTTTCTCGAAAAGCATTTAAAAAGTACATCAAGGAAAATCTAAAGGAAAATCCTTCTTATAAACCTTATTTGAAAGAAATCAAAAAGGCAAAAAAAGAACTCTTATTTGAGCCTTCTGCGATGGCGATTCACCCTATTTCCAATCATTATTATCTATTGTCAGCGGTAGGAAATAGCTTAATTGTCTTGGACCGAAGTTTTAACATCAAACATCTAGAACGCTTGAATGCCAAACGTTTTGAACAACCCGAAGGGCTGGCGTTCAATTCTAAGGGGGATTTATTTATCGCCTCTGAAGGGCAAAAGAAAAAGGCCTGTATTTACAAGTTTGACTACTTGCCTTAGTTGCCCACCTCTCCTAGTCTAAAGAGGTGTAAAGATCAAATAAAATGGGGCTTCTTTTACAGGCTACTTATGTCCAAGTCCGATGGACGAAGCATTGACTAATTTTTACTAGGTTTTTAAAATGCAAGTAATTGACCGATCGTTCGCCAATTTCGAGTAGTTGCTGCTACTTGCAATTTTTTTTCAAAAACGCTGTTGGTTAATTTCGTTCGCCCGTACCCATTTGGAACATATAAATAGACCCGATTTTCAAGCACTTCAAATGTATCTGTTCCATAGTCTTTCTCTGCCAATGCTTTCACCAAATCCTTGGCAGGTTCTGCGGCTAAAAAAGTTACGTGGAGTAGCTTTGTATCCAAGGCTGGATGTTGCTGTAAAAAAGGATTCTTTTGCGCCACCTCTTGCAAATAGGCTTGAGTTATCACTAGCACAGGGACTTCAAAACCAAATGTTATTTTAATTTGCGCTTGCAATGCGTTTTCCAACACACTTCTATCCTTTTCAGCGTGTTCAAAAATAATATTACCACTTTGAATATACGTTTGTACTTCTTGCAAGCCTATTTTTTCGCACATCGTTCGTAGATCAGCCATCTTTATCTTTCTCTGCCCGCCAACGTTTATGCCTCTTAATAATGCGATGTATTTCATTTTAATAATTATTTCT
>CACVAQ010000291.1 GCA_902727865.1 uncultured Aureispira sp.
TTTTTTTACCAAAGGATTCATCTAAATAAAACGTCCTTGTTAAGGATTCCAATCAAAATAGGTTGGCGCAGAACTATTTTGAGTTAAAAAGTCAATGGTATACGTGTTGGCAGTTCCTGTTGGAGGCGGCACACCAGTCGGTAAAGTCACTAAGTATTTTCTAATCTGGTAAGGATTGGCCGCAAGGCTGCCTTCATTGAGTTCAAAGTAGTAATTTTCACCATTATTTAACGTGGTCGTTTGATTGCTCAAAAAATTAGAAGTTCCGACATAATTATAAGCAGCCAAACTATAGGCATTGTAATTGTTTTCGCCTCCATTATTAACACGACTTAGACTAGCATTATCAGCGGCTTCATTGTATTTTATCATGTGATAATAAGGATAGCTTTGATTGCTATAAGACGAAGAAATCGGAGAGTAAACACCATCTTCCGTAACATTACTTTTGTCAGGAGTACTTGAGCTGAAATTAACCCCAACACCATGATAATATTTTCGTAAAGTAGAGGTCGGTGTAAATGGAACTTGATATCTAAAAGTGAACAGGATGTCTAAATTTTCATTGATGTGAATGGCATCAATAGCCTCGAAGGTTACATTCAAAGGGAAAGCATATTCAAATGGATTGTTGTCGATATTTAAAGTAGGACCATAGAATTGAATGGTATTGTTTACCAAAATAACCAAGGTTGGAGCACCATTATTGTCATGCCAAAACAAATCTGTTACATTGCTGTATTGGTTCAACAGATCTATTTGTGTACCTGAAGTGTCAATAATGACAGGCGTTTTATTGGCATTCAAATAGGCAATTTTATCGTGTAGAGGACTGAGTACAATATGCGTTTTGGTACTCGTTGGTGTATTACTTAGTTTTTTTTGGTCTGATAATATTTCGTTCACCAAATAAATGTCGTTGCGGTGAATGTACACCAAATCTTTTTTCAATTCAATAGGATCAATGGTCGAATTTTGCCCAACGCCATAGATCGGGTCGTATTTGGTACAACTGCTGATTCCTAAAAAGAAGAAAATCGCAAAGCAGCTTAGATATAGATATTTCATAGTAGAATAATTTAGTCAGGATGGTTCGTTTTTCTAATGCTCAATAAAAGGGAAACGTGTTCTTAAAAAAGTAAAGCTCCAACACTAACATGTACTCCAAGTAGGTAGCGATCTTGAAGGTTGCGCATGGTTTGTAATTGATAAGCAGGTATTTCAGGAGCATTGCCACTTAAGTTAAATGGAGTGGGGAAGGGAACGGGACTGGCAACAAAAAGATACTGTGGAAAAATAGTTGTTTCTAGCCCGATACTAAACGTAATGCGATCGGCAATAACGGTTCTATACCCCCACATGCCTGTAAAACCCAACATGAATGTAAATGACTCGTGTGTTAATGGCGCTACTTGACCTGGGAAAGGTCTGTTGTCTGCTCTGTTGTCGGCATATTCTATTCGTTGATCTCTCAAAACCCCATTAACAAATATAAAGCGAAGCCCTAGATCCCAATAAAACCCAAGTGGCGCTAAGTTGCCCGTTGCTTTTCCATAAATATTGAGCCCTACATTAATATCATGTGCGTGTAATTGATAAAATAAATTGTGATAATCTTGACTAGCCTGAAATAAGCTAGGGGTAAAGGCGAAGGTATTTAAGCCCGAAACTTGATAATTATAGGCTAATTTAAGCGTGTTTTTACGGCTGAAAACGTAATGAACGGACAATTTGTACCGATCTGTTAGCGTAAAGTGTCCTGTATGTGCTGTAAAAGGGAAGGAGTTTGGTCCTTTATTTTGAGCTGTGGGGAAGCCTAAATTAAAGAAAAAAGAGCCGCCTAATTCTACAAAAAAACGTTTTCCTTGATAACCAGGAACCTGAGCTTCTGTTTGGGTACTGTTAACCAAGAATAAAGCTATGGTTACAAAAAATAAAAGGTGTTTCATGGTTTGCAATTATATGATGATGCTAGAAGCAATGGTTTTTTGGTTGAATGAATAAACAGATTCTTAGCCTTTTAATAATGCTTCTTTGGTTTCGATTTTATTTGAAATAAAGCATCAAACAAATGTGCATTTAATTGTGTTTTGGTATCTTTCTTCTTGTAATAAGCCTTTTTGAGCACACTATATTGTCCTGTCGTTAGATCAAAAACAACCGACCAATATAACCAATGTGTTTTATTGCGTTGAAGCGAAGCAACTCCCGTAAACAAGAGGTGTTTTACGCCATACTTTTTGACAATAGCATCTACTTGGTCTTGATTAAAACTTTTCATGAACAAACTTCCGCCAAAACGATTTTGTTGAGACATCCAATCAGACAAAACACGCAGTTCATTAAATGCTTCCGCATCTGCTGCTGATACATTACGATTGCTTAATAAAACTACATCTAGGTTTGCAATTTTGGCATTTTTGAGTAACAATTCTGTAAGTATAACTTGTTTTTTTTCAGACGCTAAATGATCTACTTTGGGCGTTCTACCATCTAGAATTTTAACATAATACGGAGCGTAAGCCAAGACAGAATCAATTCCTAAAGCAAGGGCTCCCCGTTTTTTGCGTTTACGTACTTCAGCTCTACCAGCACTACTATTATAGTATTCGTTGCGGGCGCTGCGCTCTTTTTTGTCAAGCTGTCCTCCAGAGAATAAATCTATAAAGGCCGTTTCATTCAACACATCGCTAAAGGCATATTTTGAATAGGCTACCTCCTCAATTTTCTCTTCCGTAATCACTTCTTGTTTATTCTGTTGTTTTTTGATTTTATCGTACTTAGATAATTTGTTAGAATTAGAAGCATTAGGAGAAGTAACAGCGTTTGCCGCATTGACTTTGTCGATACTATCTTGCTGTTGTTGCGCTAATTCAGCGGCCTCAATTTCGAGAATACTTTGAGTAGAAAATTCAGAACGTTTATCATAATGATACGCTAATTCTAAAAATAAATCTTTTTTGATGTGATTCAGTTCAATATCGTCCGCCTGTTCAAGGGTTAAATCCCAAACATATCGAAGGGCAAAAACGGTTAGTTCATTTGGTTTTAACCTAGACAAAAAGTAATAGACTTGTTGCGAAGGTCCTTCTACTTTTTTGTAGGTATTTCTACTCATATAATCCGAGTCAATACCATCATTACTGTAAGAAATAGAATAGGTTTTTACGCCCCTCAGTTCGTTTTTAAATTTAGTAAAGCCATACAATGCTTTTGCAATAATTTTTTTCAAAAAGAAGCTGTTCGGGTATTTTTGCAATAAGATATAACTAGCATAAATAGCATCTTGATATCGGAAGGCCTGTAAATAGTAATAAGTCAGTTCAAAACGAGCAATATCCCTGATGTTCATAAATACTTCTGCGGTATGCACTACAAAAGATTTTCGATCGGTCGAATGGTGTTGGGCGACTATTTCAGCACAGGCGGCTCTTCTTTTATCAATGCTAGGATGTATACTTTTAGATGCTTCTTCTTCGTATTCTCTATTAATTTCATTCATATCTTCTTCCAGCAGAAAGTAATCATCAGGGAACGTAATAAATTCATTCTCAAAGAAGGTTTTTTCAAAGGGCAAGATATCAAAAGGTAAATAAGAATATTGAAGGACATCAAAAACGCCATCTAAGTCCTTTAAACTATAGCTACTAGTTAAGTATAATTTTAAGCCTTCTTGATCCGCTTCTGATTCTAGTTCTTTTGAATAGTAGTTGTTTGCTACGATTTTATCACCAAAAGAAGTATTTTTGATTAAATCAGAACGGCTGGAATAGCGATTGATTGTTTGAATTTTCATAGACAAATCCAAGGCATGTTTATGCTGAATATGCGCAATTTCATGGGCTAAAATAAAGGCCAACTGTGCTTCATTTTCTAATTGTGCTAATAACCCAATATTGACAAAAACAATCCCTTGATTGCTTGCAAATGCGTTCACTGTGGAGGAACGTACGGCATAGAAACGTACTTTTTTGCGAAGTTCAGGTTCATTTTTTAACAACTCATCGGCTACTTGATTGATGTATTTTGTGATGGGGTCATTAAACAATACGTTGGCGCTTTGTAACAAGTCGTCAACGACAAAGTTATTTTCTAAATAGCATTGTTCTTGGTCCTTTTGATCCGATGCTTTAGACGCTTTCGGAAGGTTTTCTAACTCCTTTTTATATTTCTCAGAAGAGGGGGTTAAAAATTCTTGAGGAATACTGCCAGTACTCTTTAGTAACTCATAATGATTAAAATCCTGAGCAAACAAGAAGGATCCAAAATAGAAACTTAGGAGGATGGAGAAATTAAATTTTAGCATGAATGTTTTAGTTCTAGTTATTTGGAATTTATATCTAAATAAGTATTCAAAGATAGTATTTTGAAGGATGAATAGCAAATGTTTGTTTGGGGTATCAAGGCGGCTTTTTAGAATAACTACTTTTTTTATTTTAAATAAAGTGTCATTAAATACCTCTAATAGAGATTTTTTTAATTCTTTTTAAGAATAATCTAATGTAAATGTTAGATTTGCGGAACAGATAATTTTTTTATAAAAAAATAACTGATTCTTGATTTTTAAAGAATTAAATAGATT
>CACVAQ010000292.1 GCA_902727865.1 uncultured Aureispira sp.
ATTTTATTTCTAATGAGGCGAAAAACGCAGGCATAGCACCGCTATGACGAGTATTTTTAACGAAATTAGAGGAAAAATAAACAAGACAAAAATGGCATTTTGTTTTTCATTCCTAAGGTGTTTTTGTATCAAAAATCGACGAGTAGCGTCCTGTTAAAACAAAAAAAACAAAAACTTGATCCGACAAGTGTTGTCATAAGATACAACAAAATGTTTTTAAAAGCAAGTTTTTGTTTTTTGAAAGTCCTTAGAGCTCTACAGTAGACTAGAGCAATTTCATCGCAGCATCTCTGGCTTCCCCTGTCGGAAAACGCTCTAAATAAGTTTTTGCATAACAGTTGTCTCCTGTTGCTTTGTGGTGTGCTTCGGCAGCTTCCCAAACATTATAATCTAGCATTTCTGGATCAAAACCATTGTTCAGAGATAAGAGGTAATGTGTGACAGCTTCTGGGTATTTTCCTAAAAAGAAGTAAGCGGCACCGATTTGGTTTTCACAAGTTCCCTTTTCAGAAGGTTCTTTATCCATGATGTTTTTAAAGGCAGTGATACAAGCTTCGTAATGCCCTTTAGTTAATAACTGACAAGCATAATTAATGGCAGAATTGCTGTCTTTATTACGCAACAATTCCATGATTTCTGCCTGAATGGTTTGGGCTTCTTCGTGTGAAATGCCTTTGCCGTCTAGTTTGTTAAGGGTTGCATAGACCGATTGATGTTTATCGCCTTTTTTTAACTCTATCACATCTTTTTTAGGTTGTTTTTTGAACCAGTCCAATAATCCCATTTTTTTAAATTTTAGTATTGACTTTTGAGTGTCAACATAGTGTGTTTTTAAACTTTGGCAATGATTATACAACTAAATTAACATAAAAGTTACAAAAAAAGAAAACTGACGCTAAAAAGTTATAAGAGGCAACGATTTATATTTAGAGACAATAGCTTGTTTGACCCTTTCTTAGTTTGAAATCAATTTAAAATGATTAGACATTCGTATTTCTTTCTCTTTTTCTGGATCTAAATCAAGGGTCGTGACCGTAATATTTCTACTGGTCGCATTGATTTTGAAATCATCAATAATTTCTATCACATCATGGTGAATAAAGAAGGTGTTACTAGCATCAATTACTAGATTTGTACCATTAGGAATTTGAGCCAAAGTACCTTGGATAGAAGCTTTGTTCAAAAACGTAACATCTTCCGATAGAACCAAACGAATGCTATTGTTAGCCCCCTCTTGGTTGAGCACGACACGAGAGGCTACTTTATAATTATTACGTAGAATGATGAAAATAGCAATGGCCATTCCAATAGCAATCCCTAATAATAAGTTGGTAAACAAAATACCTAAAACCGTCGCAACAAACGGAATAAATTGACTTAGTCCTTGTTTATACATTTTGACGAACAAGGAAGGTTTTGCTAGTTTAAAACCAACAACCATCAAAATGGCTGCTAAGGTAGCTAAAGGAATTAGGTTAAGTAAGGTAGGAATGAGTACAATACTCAATAAGATTAAAACGCCATGCATGACAGCAGATGCTTTGGTTTTTCCTCCAGACTGTTGATTCACAGAGCTTCTTACAATAACTTGTGTAATTGGAATACCACCAATTAGACCACAGATAATATTACCAATACCTTGTGCTTTTAATTCTCTATTAACTGGCGTAACCCGTTTTAAGGTATCTTGCTTGTCTGATGCTTCTGTACATAGTAAGGTTTCCAAACTACCAACAACAGCTATTATTATAGCAAGAATATAGACTCTAGGATTTGCCAAGGCAGTGAAATCAGGAAAGGCAAAATTGCTAAAGAACTCATTTGCATTGCTTGCAACAGGAATCTTAACTAAATGTTCGCTACTAATGGCCCAGTCTGGATTAGAGGCAAAGGCTAAATTAAGTACGATACCTAAAACAACAACAACCAAAGGGCCTTGTATTAATTTTGTAATCGGATTTTTTTTGAAAAATGACGTTTCCCAAAGGATCAAAATAGCCAAAGAAATAGCAGAAATAACGAGAATACTAGGACTAAGGTTGCCTAACATTTTAAGTAATTCTGAAAAGGTGTTTTCACCATCTGCTTGGAAAAATCCCCATTCTCCTTCTCCAACTAAGTCATCGCCTACAGCATGAGGAACTTGTTTTAGAAAGATAAGGATACCAATCCCTGCAAGCATTCCATGCACGACAGAAGATGGAAAATAATAGGCAATAACTCCTGCTTTGGCGTAGCCCATCAGTAATTGTAAGATACCTGCTAAAACGACGGCAACTAGAAAAATTTCAAAACTACCGAGTTCTACAATTGCCCCCAATACGATCACTGCCAAACCAGCAGCAGGACCACTAACGCCCAAAGGAGAACCACTTAAAGACCCAACAACAATACCTCCGACAATACCGCTAATTAGCCCCGCATAAAGCGGTGCGCCAGAAGCTAAAGCAACTCCTAAACATAAAGGCATCGCTACTAAAAAGACGATGATACTAGCGGGAAAATCTGATTTAAAATTTTTGAATGGACTTAAATCCTCCTTTGCAGATGTAGGACTATTATTATCTAATAAATTATCTGTAGATTTCATTTTTTTTATACTTGAACAAGCCTTTGGTGCTTATCGGAAGTGAAAATACAGACGTATTTTATTCCTAAATGTACCAACAAGACGCTTGTTTTTAGATTGTAAGATGTGATTGTAAGAATTCTTACCCAAACTATAAACGAAGGTTTAAGAGCAGGATTTGAATGTTTTAGATTGTGAAATGTCTAGGTGTTATAATGACTAGGCGAGTTCTGGAGGGGGGATCGGAATTTCTAAGTAAAATTCTCTAACATAGCTTAGTTGAGCAAATAGAATCGTTTCTGTAATAGAGTGTGCAGCGGTGTTTGCTGTCGAAATAGACGTTGACTCTTTGAGCGTATAAAACTTGGTTTCCTTTTTTTGTTTTTCTTTTAATTCTTCTTTTTCTTCTGCTTCGTCATCTTCATAGGTTTCGCAAAGGTCATATTCTGCCAAATCAAGTACGACTTGAAGAACGGGTTGCATGGCAAAGAATAGGGCAAGGGAGCATATTATGACATACTGGAGTAGGTCATGTAAGTTGAAATTTGTACAAGTTGCCCAAATTTTTACCATTGTTTAATATTGGTCTTGATTCTTTTGGTGATAGTAATGCTATCTATTATACAAGTTTTATTTAGTTTTGTTCCGAAAAAAGCTATTTTTTTTCAAAAAAAATCATTTTAGTACTTTTACCTTTATAAGTAATTTCCATTACTTTCGTTAGAGTGTTCTAAGTACTGTTCTAAAACGCTCCATCTAAAACCACACTATATGCAACTTATTTTTTGGCGATTGACAAAGTTTAGTCTTGTTTTTCTTGTAGTGTTTTTGGTCTTTGTTTTAAACTATATGTTTTTTGCTTGGTTTTTATCTAGACTAACAACGACTCCGAAGGAATACAAATGCGCCAAGCCGAACAAGGTTTATGCGACGAGCAACGGTGTTCATACAGATCTTATTTTTCATAAAAACTTATTGGACGAGCACTTTTTAGAACAATTACAAGTGGTCGAAGGAGCCGATTACATTGCGATAGGATGGGGAGACGAAGGGTTTTATCTCTATACCCCAAGTTGGGCGGAGTTGAAAATAAGCACAGCAATTGCTGCTGCTTTTTTGCCTAGTAAAACGCTAATGCATCTGACGCATTATAAACGCCTCAATCCAAATTGGAAATCAATTGAACTTTGCGACGAACAACTACAGGCGATGAAAAAGTTTGTCTATGCTTCTTTTAAAAACGACAAAAACGATAATATTCAACTCTTAGAAGGAACAGGTTATCGGGACAATGATTTTTTCTATGTCGCCAAGGGCAATTATACCTGCTTGTATACCTGTAATATATGGGTAAATCAAGCCTTGAAAAAAGCATCTGTTAAAACAGCGATTTGGTCTCCTTTTGACAAAGGCATTTTGAGGCACTTGTAAGCCTATTTATTTTTTAATACTTAGCTGATTTTGTCCTGTCTTAAGCGTGAAAAAATCGAGCTTATAAAAGCCCTCTAAGGTAAATTCTTTCAGAGGGTATTTTCATCACTTCGTGGAAAACCCGAACTAAGCGTAGCGACCTCACGTAAGTAACAAAGGCTCAGCGTAGCTAAATTATATTAGTTTGATTATCAATAAGATAGCTTCAAATTGTTAGTTTGGCTAAATTATTGATAATCAAACTAATCATTACTCCGTTGAAAAATCGTATTAGTTTATTGCATGAGTGCTTCGCAGTTGATTATCAGTCAGATGGGTTTTTAGTTATCAAAGTGTTAAAAAGCTGATAATCAAACTAATGCAAGATGCTTTTTTATGTTTTTTATAGAAAAACTAAAAAATCAACGGAGTATTAACTAATATGAAATGGTTTTTATGTTTTTTGGTAAAAAAACTAAAACCTCGGAGAAGCAGCGAAGCTAATCCCACGAAGTATTATATTTTATAAGCTCGATAAAAATCTGTTCCAAGTCGCATTGAAGTTCCTTAAGAAGTA
>CACVAQ010000293.1 GCA_902727865.1 uncultured Aureispira sp.
GTTCGTATCGTAATTTTAGTGTTATTCAATGAGTCTAAAATTATTAAAATAATAATAGAAACCTATTTATCTTTATGCTGAATTAATTTATATCTAGGTACAGGACAAAAAAATATTTTAAATAATACTAGAGCTTAAATCTATTCAAAACTAATCTTTAGATCGCGTTGCTTTTAGATTTTAGACCCTATAAGAGCTTAATAGGGTCTAAAATCTAAGTTCTAAAAGCATGAGCGGAGAGAACGAGTAGTTTTGTGTTCATACACAAACTGGGCTGCTCGATCTAAGATCTAATAAAAGGGTGTTAAGTGGATTCAACATTTTATTAGATAGAAAAAACTTTTGTCCTGTACTCAGAATTTACGTTTATAACGTATACAATAATCTAAAAATACAATCTCATTAAAAAATCAGTAGAATTAGTTTCATTCAATTTTCTACTATAAAAGAAATTCTATGTTAAAAAAAATTGCCTTTCTAACGATATTTTTGGCCCAAGTAGTATATGTACACGCACAGGGCATTCAATTTGGGGTACATGTAGACCCATTTATTTCATTTTTAGATAGTGACTACTCAAAAATAAAGGGTAGTGGCGTGAATGGAGGTACAGCATTAGGAGTCGAAATGGACTATGCCTTTGATGCAACAGGAAATTATTCGCTGACTTTTGGGCTAGATTTTAGTTTGAACAATGGAGGAACATTACTGTATGAATATGGCGGTATTTTATTGCCAAATTCGGAGCTTGATAACCGCAGTTCTTTTAGGAATTATGCGGATTTACAGCCTAATAGCTCTTCAGGGATTGATATGAAGGCCTTTACTAAGATCAATTATCGAATGAACTACATTGAAATTCCAGTTGGGTTGAAATTAAGAACCAACGAATTAGGTGGAAGTTACATGCGTGCTTTTTTCCATATTCCATTGATCAAGATTATGATCCCAGTAACTGCTGGCGCAAAAATTTTCTCTCCAGATGCGGACGCAGTAGGGTTTTATAGAGACAGCTCTTCTACCAAATACGCTGTGCCAGAGGGGACAGAGTCGATAAAAGAACCTAATGTATGGAAAGACATTACACCGATTCAGTTGAGTGTAGGCGCTGGAGCTGGGGTAGAATTTACGCCCAATTCAGATGGTGGTTTGCGCTTGTATGCGGGAATTTATTACCACTCAGGTTTGATTGACATGACGGGAGCATTTACTGGACAAACAGAGTTTACTTCTGCTAAAAATGTAGATAATCCAGACAATTCACCAAGCACATCTGTGAATACACAAACTAGAAACCCTCGAAATGCGATGCACAATGTTGCTTTGCGAATTGGCGTGATCTTCTAAGGAATGGTCATTTTATTTATTTCTCATTCCTAAGCTGGTTTTAGTTATTTTTAAAGCGTCAAAAAAAGACTTTTTTACAAAGGCATCTTTCGAAGAAAGATGCCTTTGTTTTTTCTAGCTAATACTTTAAGTTTAAATCTCGATCCAAATCTTCCTCCGTCATAAAGACAAAGGCGCGATCTGTTATCATTTTAGGGACTTCGGGCAAGTCGCCTAAAATAATATGCGTTGTCTTAGTGGTCAATTTGGTCGTGAATTTAATGCCTTGCCTTGTCAATTCTGTAATTCGGTTGCGAGTCGCAAAGGACACAAATCCTAAAATAGCAATAGACGCGTTGGAGGGGATTTGCCCAGAAAAAACAGCTCCTTTCCAGTTCAAAATTTTAGTTTTTGCTTGTTTTTGAATTACCTCATTGCGATCGGACAAGGCTTCAAATAAATCAATTAAGCTTAATTGTTGAACCGCCGATTCTTTGTTCATGACGAAAGCCAAAAAAAGATTTTGTTCCTTTTCCGAAGCATGAATTTTGCCATGATTGACTAAACCTTCCATTTGTTTTAAGGCTTCCTGTTCAGAAGTAGCACCGCTCTGTTGTTGTGCTTGGGGCGAAGTAATGGCTAAATAGTTGATTTTGCTCAATTGTTTGATTTGTTGTAACAAAGGGGGGATTTTAAAGTGGTTGTTTTGAGCATACAAACGTTCTAATTTTTGCAAAGAAGTAAAACTAGGAGGAAGTGTTTCTAAGTTGTTTTCGGCGAGGTTTAGGGTTTCTAAAAACTGAAACTGATCCCAAAAGTCAGGCAATTCGGTTAGGTTGTTGCCCCAGATTTTTAAAATTTGAATGTGCTTTTCTCGAAGTATAATTTTAGGTATTTTTTTTAAATCTAGCCCCCCTAAATTAAGTGAAAACCGCCCCGTATGTTCTCGGACTTTAAGCAAAGGCAATACCTTTTCTTGTATATCCTTTGTGCCATGTTTAAATAAAAAGCGAAGGATAAAATCTTTGCTCGGACTTGGGAAATGTTGAAAAAGTCGTTGACTAAGTAGTACTACATTTAAGTTGAGTAGAGCAGCCTTTTGCTCAAATTTTGCATCTAAATAAAGTAATTCCTCTAGCGAGTTATTTGCCAGAAGGGGAGAAGCAACTGCATACGATTGAAAAAAAGTAGCCACTTGCTTTGCCATTCGATCTTCTTTCGCCCAAGTCAATCTATTATAAATCCAATAAATGTCATCTACTAATTCAACGACAATACCGCTACCTTTTATCAGCTCAAAGGCTAATAATACATTGTTTAAGTCGGCATGTTCTGCCAACAAATGAATCTTAGATATTTCATCAAGGGTGTATTGCATGTAAGTTAAATTCTACTTTCTGAGTACAGGACAACTAAAGTGCAACGCTCATGAGAACAGTTGTCCTGTACAGAGTTCTACTTTAGTAAACAAAAAATGGTTTATCATGGATCGGTCTTATGCAAACATAGCAGCATTGCTACGCATAGGACTACCGTAAATTAAGATTAAAAATTCACAAAAAAGACAGTCATAAACCTATCTTACAACAAAAATTGCCGTTTTTTGTTCCATCAATGATAAAAGTCTTACGACCAAAAAGGGGGATAAGTAGCAGCGTGTTACCTATTATTATGTATTAAGCTTACAAAAAAAACAAATGAAAAACATAGGAGCAATACGTTTGTTGTTAAGTGCCAACTTTATTTCAGGCATAGCGCAAGGGATTAGCATGATTTCGATTCCAGCTTATTTTGCCAGCAGCGAACAGTCCAATTGGTTTAATATTGCTTATGCAATTATTACCTGTGTGAGTTTGTTTTGGTCGATTTATGGAGGGACATTAATTGACAAATACAACCGCAAGCATATTTTTTTAGTGTTGAATATTGTTAATGCGATTGCGATTGGAGGAATTGCTTACCTAGAGGGCATGCATTGGGGCAACACGAACTATTGGGCAGCAGCCGTTTTTGCGCTAACATTTTGGAACTACAACTTACATTATCCTTGTTTTTATGCCTTCATGCAAGAAATTACCGAACGAGAAAATTACAATAAAATAGCTTCTTATATAGAGATTCAAAGCCAAATGGCGTCGGCATTTGCAGGAGCAGGAGCGGCTCTATTGTTGGGAGGCGGATTGACAACTAGTTTTTTTGTGTTTGAGATAGAACCTTGGACCTTGTCTCAAATTTTTGCTTTAGATGCCTGCACTTATTTTGTGGCTCTATTGATTATTTATGCCATTCGTTTCGTGCCAATCGTGGAGCGCAAAGAAGAGCAGGGGACGGTAAGGGAGCGTTTAAAAGTGGGGTACAAATTTTTGAAAACCCGACCCTATATTTTTCTATTTGGAATCCTCACACATGCTGTTTTTGTAGTTACATTGTTGCATATTTTTAACTTAGCACCACTGTATGTCGCACAACATTTAGAAGCAGGAGCACAAGTTTTTGCTATTTCAGAAATTTTTTATGCAACAGGAGCCATCATCGCAGGCGTAGCGATCCATAAGATATTTGGCGGCATTGCATTTGTGAAAGCAATTATTATAATGATGCTGATTACGACTTTGGAGTTGATTGGTTTAATTGCGAGCAATGAGGTTTGGGTCTTTTATTTGGTTTCGGTATGTTTGGGAATTACAAATGCAGGAATTCGAGTGATTCGAATTTCTTATCTATTCAAGGTCTTGCCCAATCAAGTGATGGGACGAGTCAACAGCATCTTTTTCTTATCGAACATCATGGCTCGAATTATATTTTTAACCCTCTTTAGTTTAACCTTTTTTCACCATTCAGGAAACGTAATTTATGCCTTTTTAACCCTAAGTATTTTTATCTTTGTCTGCCTATTAATTTTAATGTTCTTTTATACTAAACATTACTTCGTGGAGAACCCGAAGGCTCAGCGTAGCTAAATTATATTAGTTTGATTATCAATAAGATAGCTCTGAATTGTTAACTTAGTTAAATCATTGATAATCAAGCTAATATGAAATGGTTTTATGTTTTTTGGTAAAAAAAACTAAAAATCCCACGAAGTATTAACTAAAATAACGTTAAATAAAGAACCGAATGACGTGTAATGGGCTTTCAATAGACTGTATTCAACAAAGAATAATAAAAGATGAGAACAAAAATCCGTTTAGTTATAGATTGTAGTATTCAAACCCT
>CACVAQ010000294.1:0-4226 GCA_902727865.1 uncultured Aureispira sp.
AACGGAGTATTAACGTTTATGATTCTTTGACAATTTAACCGCTATCAATTGGGATATAAGTAGAACGTCGTATTCGTTTATTATAAAAAGAAAATAGACGACTTTCTACTTAAAACCTACGAGACATGCTACAGTGTGTAAAAAGTTTCAATAGATCAAAAATTAAATAATTATACCTAAAAAATAGTTAGGGTGCTTGAAGTATGGTATCAGACACTTTAAAAGTGTCTGATACCATACTTGCCCCAAATTTGAAACAAAAATCTCGTTTCAAATTTTGTTCATCTTATTTTTTGACCGTTCCTTGTACCATTACTTCGTGGATAAATTATATTGGTTTGATTATCAAAAAGATAGCTTTGAATTGTTGATTTAACTAAAATGTTGATAATCAACCTAAAAATCCCACGAAGTATTATTGTACAGAAAACAACAGCTCAACGACACGAATACACTCTTTAACAAGCCCCTATTACAAAAAATAGGTGCTTAAAGATAGTATGGCACAAGCATTGCCTTGTATATTTATAGTTCACTTAATAACCAATTCTATTTGGTTAAACTATTTCTGCTTTTTACGCTGCAAGATGGTTTTTAATATTTGAGCGAATAGGCTTTTTTTTGAACAAATCTTAGACCCTTTTCTCATGAACACTTGGTTTAAAATTCACTTTTAAGACCTACTAAATGGTCCTAATAATCAACAACAAAAGCTACAAACTACTATATTTAACTTTGTTTTGCAGGCAATGCTAAAGCTTTAATCTTCTTATTTAAAGAAATACAATAATATTTTTTATTTTGTATGCCCCCTAAGATAAAATTTTACTTTTAGAATCCCTGTAGCAAATCAAAATAACACTAGATAGATTATGAAACAACTTGTCATACTCCTCTTAGGAATTTTCGGTCCGATGCTACTTATAGCTCAAACGGACTCTATACATTACACACTCTCCGAAGATCGTGAATTTATAAAAGAAACGGACTTTACAGGCTATACTTTTTTCCCTTCAGAAGGAAAAATGAGTACCGCACATTATCCAGATCCAATTCCTTTAGGGGTTGTTAGTTTCTCCATAAAAAAATCTTATCTGATTATTAATGAACGAGCAAGATATACGCCAAAAGGGATTATTGAACCTCCTACAGAGGACAAACCTTATCGCTTGCGTATTGCTCGTATTGATAAAATAAACTATTGTTATAAACTCAACTTGGTTGACCCTAGTAATAGAGAGCTTCAAGGCTACTTAAAAATTTATATAGACGGCATCAGCCAGGTTACTATGCTAAAGTATAGACCAAGTATGGCCGATCCTGAACATAGTTATGTTATTTCAAGAACCAGTGAAGAACAACTCCAAGAAGATGGTAGGTTTTTTACCCATCAACAAGATTTTGATGCTAGAACCTTGGACGAATTTTGGGGCAAAGTGCTCTACCCTTTTTTGTCCTTAGAGAATGAATCCAATTTAGAGAATCGGAACATTGCTCGAATTTTTAAATCAGATAATGTAGACGTACGTTTCGAAGAAGAAACGGTCATCAGAGGAAAGAAAGAAAAAATTCTTCAGTACATTATTTTCAATCAAAAAGACGGGTCACGTCGAAAATTATTAGTCAAAAAATTAAAAGAAATTGTATACCAAAATAGAGATGCCCAAAGAACGGTCTTAGAAGTAGAGGTCAAAGATGAAGTGACACAGGAGAATTTCTTTATTCTCATGCATCGGGGGATCAAGTCCTATCTAAAAGCAATTGAACTTCAGGACGAAAAAAACAGACAGAGTTTATTGTATTATGAAATGCGTCGAGGAAAGCGAATTATAGAATAAGTAACGAAAGAAATACGCCCTTCGAATACAATTCAAGGACATTTTTTGTACTTTTAAGGCTTATTTTCATAATACTTCCTGCATTTATTCAATGCACTCTGCCGTTTCAAATGCCTATTTAACTTGTCGAAGACTCCCAAATGCTTGTTTTGAACCTCTAACTTACAGGGAGGGAGGTCGAGCTTGGATAGCTGTTTTCCGAAAACAAGCGCTACATATGTAGAACTAAATCGAAGGACAAACCTAGCGGCGAAGTATCGTTTTCACGCCCAGTGGCTCCCTTATTTTATGAAAAACCTGCTCTTGTTCTCCTTCGTATGTTTCTATAGTCTATCGACGAAAGCTCAAATAGACAGCCTCCCGCTTCTTAACAAAAAGCTTGGATGCTTTGAAAATGCGCCTAGTTTCAATAAAAGTAGATTCTGGAGCTTAACAGGCATTGGTCTTGTGAGCTATACTGCCGTGACAATTGGACTCGATCAAGCTTGGTACGCCAACTACCCTAGAGGAAAATTTCATTTTTTTAACGACTGGAACGGCTGGCGACAAATGGACAAATTTGGTCATGCCATGACTGGTTATTTTGAAAGTAAATGGGCTGGCAATTTATACCAATGGACTGGTCTGCCTCAAAAAGAAGCCGCTTGGGTTGGTTTTGGAACAGGGTTGCTTTTTCAAACAACGCTAGAAGTCATGGATGGTTTTTCCAATCAATGGGGCTTTTCTTGGGGAGATATGGGCTTTAATGTCCTTGGATCAAGTTTGTATTTAGGGCAAGAATTACTTTGGAAAGAGCAACGCTTTCGGCTAAAAATGTCGGCGCACCGCCCACAATATTCCAAACAGTTATTTCAAGCAAACAACAGCACCGCAACTACCTCTATTGACGAACGAACAGCAGCCTTGTTTGGAACGAGTCCTCCTGAATTATTATTCAAAGAATACAATGGCCAAACCATTTGGCTTTCTGTCAATGTCGCTTCTTTCCTAAACAATCGTCCCAAGACCTTTCCTCCTACTTGGGTCAATGTCGCTGTTGGCTATGGGATTGAAAACACCTTTGGAGCAGAAAGTAATACTTGGGAAGACAAAACAGGCAATCAATTCACCGCTCCTTCACAATACCGACGACACAGTCAATTTTTCTTATCCCTAGACATCGACTTTGAACGGATTCCAACCAAACACAAATGGCTAAAAACCGTGTTTGGAATCCTTAATATTTTCAAAATTCCTTTTCCTACCTTAGAAGTCAATACCTTGGGGGAAGTGAAAGTTCATGCGTTTTATTTTTAAAAAACAAAAAAAAAGAGGCAGCCACGAAATTCGGGCTGCCTCTTTTTTAGATCAAATGTGTCGTTCTTATTTTTTAACCGCAGTAACTTTGAAGCCTTCTTTTCTTAGCAAACGAATAACCCCTTTTTCACCACCTAAATGCCCTGCCCCAACGGCATAAAACGTAGGCGTTTCTTTAGATATTTCAATAATTTGAGGAATCCATTTTAGGTTTCTATTGTCTAACATTGCGTCTTGGCTACCCATTTCTTCCAAATCGCCTTGCATAGATTCCAACATTCCATCTACATCTTGAGCTTTGTAGAACGTCACCATTTTAGCAAACTCATTGGCGGCTTCATTCCCTTTTTTAAGATTTTGAATCATTTCTAACAATCCTTCTGCTTGCTTTTTGTATGGAATAGAATTAAACACAGCCATTTGATCGGCGACCGTTTCTAAACCACCAAATGCCATATCTGCTTCTTTTGCTTTCGATGTCAATTCCATTTCGTACGCTTTCACAGGACCATCAATCATTTCCATATACAACAAAGATTGCAACAACATCGGTTGCCAATTTTGAGCCATTCCAAAAGTCATTTTTGCTTGTGGAGACTTAGCCTCTTCTGTAAAATAGGTTTCAATGATTTTATAATCTTCTTCCGAAACCAAATCCTTCAAGGTCTCACCGCCTTTCATCGGCGCCAACTTCATCATCTGCATTGCCATAGCCATTTGTTGGCTCATGTCCATTTCCATGACTATTTTTTTTGTCTTTTTAAATGCCTTATCCATCGTTTTATCCCAATAGAAATCATCGGCACCAATCATGTGAATGGTTCCAAAAACATAAGAAGGCTTAATTCCCTTACCAGTAACTTTCCATAGCAAGCTTTTTTCTAACTTTTCATCTTTCGGAGCTTCTTTTTGTGCAGATGCAGGAGCAAAAGAGCAAGCCCAACATATAGTTACGGCTAAAAGAATAGAGAGTGTTTTGAACATTGACATAGTTATATATAGTTTTTTATTTTGAATGATTTTATACTATTTGCTTACACACGACTTTGTAGCACCTTTCCTTCCCCTTCCTTAGGAACAATTGTGCTTGTT
>CACVAQ010000294.1:4326-20081 GCA_902727865.1 uncultured Aureispira sp.
TTATACTATTTGCTTACACACGACTTTGTAGCACCTTTCCTTCCCCTTCCTTAGGAACAATTGTGCTTGTTGCCTCTTTTCTTTAAGTATTCAAAGATACTGCCCAAATCCGTACGTTTATAATAATAATACTTCGTGGGATTTTTAGTTTTTTCACCAAAAAACATAAAAAACATTTCATATTAGTTTGATTATCAATAATTTAGTTAAATTAACAATTCGAAACTATCTTATTGATAATCAAACTAATATAATTTAGCTACGCTGAGCCTTTGTTACTTACGTGAGGTCGCTACGCTTAGTTCGGGTTCTCCACGAAGTAATGTAATAATGTATATTTCGTTTAAAGAGTTCAAATTCGTTGCCAAATAACGACCAAGTGCCATATTTGCAGGTTTAACGTCTTCCTTCTGTCGTTTAAAAGAATCAAAAAAAAAGGTTCTTTGACAACTCAAAGACTCCCCGCAGCTAATTTTTGCCACAGCGGACGCTTTTTCTTTTTCATAGCAGTAGGCATTTGGCAGTAAGCAAAAAGTCATAAGTATTTAATTTACAGCACCCTAACTTACGACTTTTTACTTACGACTTACGACTAAAATAATAAAACCAAAGCTGTTCCTTATAGGCTGGCAAAAAGGGGCAAACAACCAAAAATCACCCTTAGAATTCCGCTCTTTTCTAGCGTTCATTAGCCCCCCTGCAAAATAAATTACACAAACAGTGATTCAAATTATAATAAAAAAAAGACCTATGTGATTTACATCACAAACTATATTAAGCTTATCATTTAGATTTATGTTCTAATAACTAGAATTAATCTTTCTCACTTAAGTTTAATCATTATGATTCACACACACCAAATTGTAATTGTAGGAGCGGGCACCGCTGGCATAACCGTAGCAGCTCAATTACGCAAAAAAGACAGCAAACTAGACATTGTTATTATAGATCCTGCCACTACGCATTATTACCAACCTGCTTGGACATTAGTAGGCGCAGGCACCTTTGATTATGAAAAAACAGCTCGTCCAATGGCTTCTTTAATTCCAAAAGGTGTAAAATGGTTAAAAGAGTTTGTAACGTCTTTCCAACCAGAAGCCAATACCATACAGTTGCGGAATGAAGCAACGATAAAATATGAGTTTTTGGTCGTCTGTCCTGGTATTCAACTTGATTTGGATGGCATTGAAGGGCTAAAAGAAACGATGGGCAAGAACAATGTTTGTAGTAATTATGTGAATTCGAATTATACTTGGGAAGTGTTACAAAAATTCAAAGGAGGGAACGCCCTGTTCACCCAGCCTGCAACGCCTATAAAATGTGGTGGTGCGCCTCAAAAAATCATGTACCTAGCGGATGATTATTTTCAAAAACAAAACATAAAAGATAAAACCAATGTCGTTTTTGCAACGCCTGGTTCTGTTATTTTTGGAGTAGCAGATTTCGCCAAAACATTGATGGAAGTCGTGGACAGAAAGAACATTAATTTAAAATTCTTTCATAAACTCGTCAAAATTGACGGGCCTAACAAAATGGCCTATTATGAAATTACAATCCCTGACGATAGCGAAAAGTCTGTAGAGTACAATCATATTGACGCTGTAAACGTGCAAGAACTTGGACCAAAATCAATTGCCATTCCTTTTGACATGCTACATTTAGCACCGCCTCAATCGGCACCTGACTTCATCAAAAACTCTCCACTCTCTCATCAAGAAGGTGCTAAGAAAGGCTGGTTGAATGTCGATCATGCAACGCTACAACACAAGCAATATTCAAATATTTATGGCCTTGGAGATTGTGCCGCTTTACCTACGGCAAAAACAGGGGCAGCCGTTCGAAAACAAGCGCCTGTAGTCGTCCAACAAATTTTAAACAGCCTTCAAAACACCACTACAGAATTAACCTATAAAGGCTATTCGTCTTGCCCATTAGTAACTGGTTATGGCAAAATGGTTTTGGCAGAATTTGGTTATAATAACGTTCGTATGTCGGACCCGATCATTTCTAAATTTATAGATACCTCCAAAGAAAGCTACAGTATGTGGGTGTTAAAAAAATATGGGCTTCCTTTTCTGTATTGGCAGTTAATGCTAAAAGGAAAAATTTAAATCAATAAAAATAATAATAAAATAAAAACAAGATTATGGAATTAAATGAAGAGCAAGCTATCGTCGCAATGCCTAGAATAGGAGATCCTGCACCTTCTTTTACAGCCGTTACGACACAAGGAACCATCAACTTCCCTTCTGACTATCATGGAAGTTGGAGTATATTGTTTAGCCACCCTGCTGATTTCACCCCTGTTTGTACGTCTGAGTTTATCACCTTCGCCAGCTTAGAGCCAAAGTTTTCGGCCGTCAATTGTAAATTGATTGGTTTGTCTATTGATGGCTTGTACAGTCATATTGCTTGGTTAAGAACCATCAAAGAGAAGATTGAATACAAAGGCATGAAAAATGTTGAAGTAACCTTTCCTTTGATCGAGGATATTAGTATGAATGTTGCTCGCAAATATGGTATGATTCAACCTAATGAGGATACAACCAAAGCGGTTCGAGCTGTATTTTTTGTTGATCCTAAAGGAGTGATTCGGGCGATGATTTATTACCCTTTGAGTTTGGGTCGTAATTTTGACGAACTGTACCGAGTGGTGGTTGCCTTGCAAACCGCAGATGAATTTGATGTTGCCACACCAGCCGATTGGCAAGTGGGCGATGATATTATTATTGGACCAGCAGGTTCTTGTGGTACCGCAGAAGATAGAACACACGACAAGGAACTTAATTGTCAAGATTGGTTCTTTTGCACCAAAGAGCTACCTAAAGAGGTTATTTTAGACGCACTCCTCAAGGAGAAATAAAATCTATTCAATAGTATGATGAAGCCGTTCTAGTATAAAGCAAGTTTTGAGTATAGGAATACTCAAAACTTGTTTGTTTTATATAATTTATTTAGAGCGATTCAAAATTACATCTTCATGATCTAGATCATTAAATTAGACGCTAAAAAAATTGATTTTTATAACATTTTAAAATAGGTAAGGGAATACCACCATTAGACCCGTATTTATACGATAACCTGTAATTCTTGCCGAATTACAACAACTACAATTCAACTATGGATGTGTTAACAGCTGCCAGGCTTCAAATGGCATTTTCACTTGGTTTTCATATTATTTTCTCTTGTATAGGGATGACCATTCCTTTTTTTATGGCTTATGCCGAATGGAAGTGGTTAAAAACAGACAATACGGTTTACAAGGACTTAACCAAAGCTTGGGCGAAGGGGATTGCTATTTTCTTTGCCGTCGGAGCGGTCTCTGGAACGATGCTTTCTTTTGAGTTGGGTTTGTTGTGGCCTGAATTCATGAAACACGCTGGCGGTATTTTTGGAATGCCTTTCTCGTGGGAAGGAACCGCTTTTTTCATTGAGGCAATCGCCTTAGGTGTTTTTCTTTATGGATGGGACAAAGTCCCTAAGTGGACCCACTGGTTTTCTGGTGTCGTGGTTGGCGTTTCGGGGCTAGCCTCAGGAGTCTTGGTCGTTGCGGCCAACAGCTGGATGAACAGCCCTTCTGGTTTTGACTTCATTGATGGCGAATATGTGAACATTGATCCTTTGGCAGCGATGTTCAACGATGCCTGGTTTAGTCAAGCCTTGCACATGTCTTTGGCCGCTTTTGTTGCCACAGGCTTTGCGGTTGCAGGATTACATGGATTTTATTTATTAAAAAACAAAGACAATGAGTTCCACAAAGCGGCTTTCAAAATAGCCCTAACCTTTGGTGCGGTAGCTGCGATTTTAATTCCGATTTCAGGAGACCATTCTGCCAAAGATATTGCGGTTCGGCAACCTGCCAAACTTGCCGCAATGGAAGCGCATTATCACACCGAAAAAGGAGCGCCGCTCATTATTGGGGGGATTCCCAACTCCGAAACTAAAACCGTAGATTATGCCATACGGATTCCTTATGCCTTAAGTTTTTTGGCGCATGGCGATTTTAATGCCGAAGTGATTGGTTTGGATCAAATTCCAGACGATGAAGAACCACCGGTTATAGTGGTGCATTTTGCCTTTCAAATCATGGTTGGAATTGGTTCTTTGTTGGCCTTCATCAGTCTTATCTATTTCTTTTTGAGTTGGAGGAAGAAAGAATTAATTTACCATCCACTGTTTTTAAAAGTTATTACCCTCTGTATCCCTTTGGGTTATATTGCCTTAGAGGCAGGTTGGACCGTGACCGAAGTTGGGCGACAGCCCTGGATTATTTATAAAGTCATGCGGACCGCAGATGCCGTGACTCCAATGCCAGGCATTCAGTACTCTTTCTACATCACTCTTTTTGTGTATTCATTTTTGTCTGTCGTACTTATTTGGTTAATGAAACGCCAAATCAGCGCCATTCACAAAGACTATCCAATTCTTACAAACAAGGAAAACTAGATTAAAATGCTTGAATTTATTGTTTTAGTATTGAGTATTGCCTTCTTTTTTTACACCCTTTTAGGTGGAGCAGATTTTGGGGCAGGAATCATTGAGCTGTTCACGGGCAACAAAAGTATACGCCCTATTTACAAGGCGATTGCTCCCGTTTGGGAGGTAAATCATATGTGGTTGATCTTGGCGATTGTAATTATCTTTAATGGTTTTCCACCCATATTTGCACAAATGTCGGTCTCTTTGCACATTCCTTTGTTTATCATTTTGATGGGAATTGTGTTGCGAGGTACCGCCTTTACGTTTAGGCATTACGATACCCATGTTGATGGGACACATGTTTATTATCATTGGATTTTTAGAATTTCTAGTTTGCTAACAGCAGTCTTTCTTGGCGTCACCTTGGGGGCGATGATGTACGGTAGAATAGACAATGACCCTAATTCTACGTTTTATTTACAATTCATTGCACCTTGGTTTAATTATTTTTGCTTTAGTGTTGGTATTTTTGTGGCACTTATTTTTGCCTACATTGCTAGTATTTTCATCCTTGGCGAAGCGATAGAAGCCAAACAAGTTCGATTTTATGGCATTCTTGCCAAACGTTTTTCGATTAGTATGATTATCGTAGGTTCTGTTGTTTTAACCTTAGCTTACTTATACGAAGTTCCGTTCTTGTCCTTAGCCTTGTCCGCTCCGATTAGTTGGGCGGCTTTTACTGGAGCAACGATTCTGCTTCCTTTAATTTGGAGGGGTATTAATAAGAACCAACTTCAGCTAATTCGAGTGTTTGTTGCCCTTCAAATTGGCTTGATTATGTTGGGTTGGGCGGCGGCTCAAATTCCAATTCTTATTCATATGAAAGATGGAAATCATTTGACGCTATACAATTCAGTCGCTCCTGATGCCACCTTATATTATTTAACGATTGCCTTAGTTGTTGGCTCTTTGTCTATTTTTCCTTCTATTTATTATCTATTTAGAGTGGTTAAATTCAAGTCTGAATAAAAAAAAGGCTTGTCTAATCATTCAGATTAGACAAGCCTTCACTATATTTTATATAGTGCGCATGAATTGTATGACTTATCCTTTGACAAACTTTTTAGAAACAGCCCTATTTTTACTAAAGACCGTAACGACATAAACGCCATTCGGCTCATTTCCAAAATTAATTTGTTGCTTATATTCTTTTACTTGACTCAGCTCTTGCCAGAAAACACGTTGTCCTAAAGCATTGTGAATCACAATTTCTACTTGCTCTTGCGTTTGTAAAAACTCAATGTCCAATAAAAATTTATCCTCGATTGGGTTCGGACTAACGCTAATGCTTGCATTATGATCAATCGCTGTGACATGCACATTATTCACCACCGTAATATCCAAGGTATCTGAATCGCTACAAAGACCACTGTTTACCGTCAAAATCACTTGCTGTAGCCCATCTGTTGTAAACGTAAAATTAGGGTCTGCTTGTGTAGAGGTCGTTCCATCAGGAAACGTCCAAGAATAAGAAACTCCATTCAGCGAATTGGTAGAAAAGAAATTAGTCAAACCACCTTGATTCAAATAAACCGTCGTCGCACTAACTGACGCCACTGCTACGGGCGGATTCGCATTACCAACGACCGCTGTAACCGTTGTTTGTACGCCTAAACCATCTTCTACATTGATCGTGTAGGTTCCTGCTGCCAGATTATCAAATACAGAAATCGGTTGAAATAAGCCCCCATTAAAACTATACAAAAAATTGCCATCTCCTCCCAATGCTGTCACAGAAACCTCCCCATCTGCCATTCCACAAGTAGCTGGAGAAATGAGTGCTCCTGCAACTAAAGGAGTTGCTTGATTAACACAAAATACCGTCGTATCGGTATTTCCGTAAGACGTTCCAAAAGCTAAAGTATCTCCAGTGCTATTTGTCAAAAGATAATACCCACTCCCATTATTACAACAAAGTCCATTTCCTCCGAGATCTTTCATCACAAGGGTATAACAACCTTGTGCTAAACAAATTGGTTCGTGAATGAGCTGATTGGATTGACTTCCTAAAGCAAAGGAAGGACTTCCGTATACAATACTTCCTGCTCCATCAATCAAATCCCAAGATACATCAATCGCATTGTTGTCTAATTGTATCTTGAAGTCCAATTCATTGGGTTGATAACGAACAGGCACGGATTTAGTCACACTATCCACACCATTCATATTATAAACAACCAAGGTCGCATTATATACGCCTGTTCCAGGATACATTACTTTAGGGTGTTGCGCTGTAGACGTACTGGGGCTTCCTCCAGGAAAATGCCAAGTCCAATTTGGAGCATGATCTATAGAAGCGTCTGTAAACTGAATCGAATCTGTCGTACAAATTTGACTGTTGCTAAATCCAAAATTAGCGATGGGTGCAGTCGTTATAGGTTGTTTAATGGGGGATTCCCAAAGTCCACGCCCATAGGTTCCAGCACGGATTTTTCCAATCGTATAATTAATTTCCAAATCATTGACAATGACATTTGGCAAACCTGCGGAGTAATATTGCCAGCCTGCCAACAAGCTATCGGTATAATAAATCCCTACATCTGTTCCGATGTAAATACCATCTGCCGAACCATTTTGATAGACCAAGCAGTTAACTGGAAGATTCGGCAGGTTATTTGAAATATTGGTCCAAGTCGCCCCTCCGTTTTCGCTGACATACACTTTTTCGCCTACCTGTATCCCCGATAAAGTCACCCAAACTTTTAGAGGTTGAGTCGGATGCACCGTTATGGAAGAAATCGCTGCGTTCGGCAATCCTGCGGTCACCTCCGTCCAGACCGAACCTGTTGACGTTGCAAAAATCCGATCGTATGTACTCGCATAAAAATGACTGTAGCCCGCTGATGGAGCAATTGCCAAATTGCGCAACCAAGTTCCTCCTAACGCAAAAGAAGAAATAGGATAATCTGAATTTCCTTTGTCTGTACTCACATACACTTGATCGTAAGCGGCCAACAACATATCGTTATCTTGTGGGTTCATAACCAATGGCGTGATCCAAGCTCCGTTGCCAGATTCTGATGGAAAAATTCCTACGAAGGAATAGCCTCCATCATCTGAACGCTTAATGTTTCCATATTGAGAACTGGTGTAGATCACCAATGAGTCAATAGAAGAAATCAAGGCCTCCATACCATCGCCACCGTTGGTATGCACCGCTGCTCCATTACTAACTAAATTACAACCATTATCTTGTGTTCCTCCAATAATTTGGTGGGGGACTTGTTCAGATCCTCCTATTCGGTAAAATTGAGAAATACTCAAACCATCCGATAAATCGACATAGTTATCTCCGCCATCCGTCGATTTAAAAACACCTCCATCACTTCCACAATACAAGCGATTTCCAATCATTTCTAAAGCATGTATATCAGCATGTGTATACCCAAGTGTTGATGGATAAACCCAGTATGATTTTATATTAAACGTCGTTCCGCCATCTATGGATTTCCATAAATTAACTCCACCAACATACACCTCTTCAGCATTGGTCGGAGAGACCGTAATTGCCATATCGTACCAACTCTGCCCTACGTTAGGAGTGTTTCCCGTCACACTGTAGTCAAAAATATTGGGTGTATTGGCCTGCAAAGTAAAAGAGGTACCACTATTGGTAGAGCGATACAGTCCATAAAAACTTGAATTAAAGTCATCTCCACAGACAAAATAAACATAATCTGGATTCGCTGCGGTCACCGCTATTTCGGCACGATTGATATTCCCAGCAGCAGGTAAACCTATGTTAACCAAGGTCCAGGATGTTCCTCCATTGGTTGTTTTGTAAAAGGTTTCATTCGAAATATAAATGGTATTAGGATCGCCAGGTTTTAGCTCCATATCACGCCAGTTTCCTATCCGCAACAAAGTCCAGGTTGCTCCACCATCGGTACTCTTATGACAACCTGTAGAGGAGGCTAAAAAGAGCGTATTGTGATCGACAGGATGAATGATCACTTTGTAAATTTTTGAGCCAAAAATAGAAGCAGAAGCAGGAGTTACCTCCGTCCATGTTGCGCCCCCATCGGTCGTTTTTAACAAACCAATACTATAGGTATCGTTGGCATCATCATCTCCTGTGCCTATATAAACAATATCGTTATTGGTATAATCAATCGCTATCGCAGAAACCCCTAACGAT
This sequence comes from uncultured Aureispira sp., assembly GCA_902727865.1. Classification (GTDB taxonomy): domain Bacteria; phylum Bacteroidota; class Bacteroidia; order Chitinophagales; family Saprospiraceae; genus Aureispira. Next base: position 12,944 of record CACVAQ010000294.1, read on the forward strand.
TGCAAATGATCCGTCAAAGGCGTCCAAGTAGCGCCTGCATCTGTTGACTTCCAACAACCTCCTGCTGGTGTGCCAACATACAAGATATTTGGATCGGTAGGATCTTCAGCGACAACATTCACACGACCATTTCCTGGAGCATACCCAGAAGCTCCATTGGTCCAAGTATAAGGCCCCATAGGGGTCCAACTAGCGTTTCTTGCGCCTGAATTGCTAGAAGGATACGTTCGCTGAAAGCGTAAATGTTCTTTCCAAGTATGGTTTTCGGGGGGGCGCATGCCGTGTGGAAATACTCTGGGTTCCCAAAAGTTTTCCCATCGTCTGAATTGTTTCCATCCATTCCCTCTTACATAAGGTCGATTGCCCCAAGTCGTTTCAAAATCTTGCTGAATCGTATAAAAATTCACAGAGCGATCTTGCATTTTTTCGACCCACGATTGCGATTTCAAAGAAGAGGATATTAATACACCTAAAATGACACAAAGCCAGATTGATACTGATTTCATCTATTAAAATAGTTAATTGTTAATAAGTAGATGGACAAAAATAATTAACACTAAAATAGGGCATCTTTTGTCCGCTAAATTCCTTAAAAAGCCTTACTTTAACTCGTTAAAGCTTCATTTTTTAACTCTTTAGCGAAAAAAATATACGCCTATTTTTATACTACTAATTTTGTCCATCTACTTAATTTGAGTGAATACATTGAATAATGTTATTAGCGGGGACAAAGTAAAAATACTAAAAAGGAACGAAGTAATTATTTTTATTTTGTCATAATAACAATTCATGCTCTGTTGATTCGCTCACTACCTTTGTTAAGCCTAGCGCTCATGAACGTAGCGAAGCTAATCCCACGAAGTATTAAAGCTAGTATCTTGTCCGCCAAAACAATATAAATAACCATTTCTGGACGCAAGATAAATTCTACCAGCATCGACCACAGGCGTGGCTTCACAACGTATTTTTACCATTTCTAGCAACTTAAAATTCATCTCCTTATCAAAGCGAAAAAGATGCACCCCTTTATAAGTCGCCGCTATAATTTTATCTTGAACAACAATGGGAGTCGAAATAGAAGCCCCTGTCTTATACTTAAACAACAATTGAGGTTGGGGAAAAAAGTGTGTGTCATCAAAAGTAGCTTTAGGTGCTTTTTTATCAATTTTATTGCTATTAACAACATACATAAACCCGTCAATCGCTGTAAAAACGGCAAAATTTGGCGTATGCTCCCCCTTAGAAACAACATTCACCCCCGTAGAACCAATTACGCCACCATCCCAAAGAGAAAAGGATTTGTTCAAGGTTGGAAAAAACCATTCTACGGCTGCTTCGGGTTTCTTTTTCGGATTGAGTTTCAACACCCCTCCCTGTCCTTTGATGTGCTGCTTTTCTAAAGTAATTAACAAACAACTATCTTGCGTCACCACAGGCGAACCGTCAATATCTGAACCAACAAAATAATCCCAATCAATGCTATCGGTATCCAAATTATACCCCCAAATATGCCCAGAACCAGACGCAATATAAATTCGATTCCCCAACAAGGTTGGAGAAGCTTCGGTCACTACATTCCCGCCATGTTCTAGCAAATCGCTCTTTAAATATAAGGTATCGCTGTCTTTATGTATGTGGGGTTGCAACAAGCCATTTCGCAGGCTTGCTTGTTTGGGATTGGGATCTAAAATAGCAAAAATACCATTTTCCAAGCCAATATAAGCGGTATCGTTTAAGACCAAAGCAGAAGCATCCACGTCTCGGCTATAGCTGTCTGTTTTTATGCTATTGAGCCGCCAAAGTTCTTCTCCTGTAAACAAAGAAATTGCTCGATAGCTAGGTACTGTGGTCGAATAAATACTTTTCCCAGCTCTGCTGCCCTGCAAAATAACACAAAAGTGCTTTAAAGAATCTGCCTTCTGATTCAACCATAAGGTCCCTGTTCCTTTAATGACATCGTCGTATTGGTACTGCCAAACGAGCGCCCCTGTTTGTGCATCAATTTTTTTCAACTGGTGGTCATAAGCTCCTTGTATCAAATACTTTTTCCCATTGATGGACACCAACAAGGGTTGTCCCGTCCAGCCTGCCCCTTTCCAAGTTTTCAAGGCTGCGCCCACTTTAGTCGTTCCACCTCCTAAATGATGCTTCCATAAGATCTTCAACTGGCTAGGCGCGCTATCTCCATAATAATTTCGTGTATGGTTGTGCAAAAAACTAGCATTCAACAATTCTAAATCTAAGAAAGCCCCTTCTGCTGTTTCAAAAGTACCTTTGTAAGGATTTGGACGTTTTTTTTCGGGAAGTGGTTTGGGGAGTATTTTACTGGAAGGAATTTTAATTGCAGGTGATGGCAGTGGTTTAACAGCCGTTTTTTTCGGAGGCAATTGATAAAGTAAGATAAGAATGGCTGTTATTGTTATTACAATAATTCCAATTAAAAATTTGATCGACCTGTTCATTTATCCTTGTATTTCGGTCAAAATTAGGCTTTTTATAATAAAAAAAACATTTTTTCAAAACTTTACTTTTCAGAAAAACACAATCTTTGTTTTAAAACAATCATATAGCAAAAGAAAATCCTTAACTTTGATTGAAGAGATTAGCAGTATAAATTAGGCTTCTTTGATAATTTGTAGAATCGGTAAAACTAAATTCTTCGAATATTTTAAAACATAAGTAGATGGACAAAAATAATTAACACTAAAATAGGGCATCTTTTGTCCATCTACTTAGGTTGCTTTTTTAAGTAAAAAATCTGAATATGCGTTTTGAATAGAAAGGTGTAAAAATTTTATTATCAAAATAAAACATAGAATTTTCTACTTAAACCGTACAAATTCGGTTGTTTGAAAAAGCTGTTATTAAAATATTCTGAGTACAGGATTTACTTAGCCGCGCTGCTACTTATTTCCTTTGGTCGTGCCCATTTCAAGGAATCAAAGAATGTAAATTATTAATTCAACATAGAATAAGAAGAATTATGCGTAGCATTACTCCTGGTGAAATAGAAACTAAAGACTTACACCAATTTATATTAGGGGCCGTTGCTCCAAGACCAATTGCTTTTGTAAGTACCATCGACGACAAAGGAGTTGCCAATATTGCACCTTATAGCTTTTTTAATGCCTTTAGTTCGAATCCTCCTGTCTTAGTATTTTCTTCGAATAGACGCGTGGCAGACAATACCACCAAGGATACTTTACACAATATTGAATTGAATCAAGAATTGGTCGTCAATGTTGTTAACTATTCGATTGTTCGACAAATGGCCTTGGCTAGTATTTCTTATCCATCCGATGTCAGTGAGTTTTCCAAATCTGGTTTGACTCCTTTGGCATCTGAAACCGTACAACCTCCTAGAATCAAAGAGTCTCCTGCGCATTTTGAATGCAAAGTTAGTGAGATCATTACCTTAGGGGAACATGGTGGTGCTGGACATCTAATTATATGTAAGGTTTTGAAACTGCATGTTGATGAAGCGGTCTTGGATGGCGATAGAATTAATCCACACAAGATTGATTTAGTCGGCAGAATGGGTCGGGCACATTATGTTAGGGCTAGTGGCGATAATATTTTTGACATTTATCAGTCTGTCGTAAAATTAGCCTTGGGTTTTGATGAATTGCCTCCACATTTGACAAACAGTACGGTACTCACAGGAAATGATTTGGCTCAAATTGCAGGTTTGTATGAATTTCCGACCGATGCTTTGATTCAAGAATTATTGATGAGTAATGACGTACAAGAGGTTTTGATTCGTGTAGAAGCTCCTGACGATACGATGTTGGAAGGTTTGCACAAATTAGCAAAAAAGGCATTGGACGAAGGAAATCCAGAAAAAGCCTTTGGTTTGGCAATGCTTTATGAAGCGATTGGCTAGTGGGCAAGTATGGTATCAGACACTTTCTAAGTGTCTGATACCATACTTCAAGCACCCTAACTATTCTTTAGGTTTAATTATTTAATTTTTGATCTATTGAAACTTTTTACACCCTGTAGTAAGATTCTTGCATAATATCAGTTTGTATTATAAATTACGGTAATTATGGAACATTCAGAAAATTTAAATCAGTGGTTACCGAAACATATTCGGAAATTAGTAGCGGCTAAAGCGGCTTTGGCGGAAGTGCCTGTCTTAAAAGAGGGCTTCTTAAATGCTCATCGCCCTACTGGGCTGTACAAAACAATTGGTACAGATGAAGATCATAGCCAACGACCTGATATCAACGCAACTCGACTCAAAGAAGAATTGACGGCACATGTTCATTTAAACAGTCAACAAATCTGTATTGGGAATGGCTCGACCGAATTGATTGACTTGGTGATTCGTACCTTCTGTCATGCAGGAAAAGATCGTATTTTAGGTTTTCAACCGTCGAGTGCTAGAATGGCGCATTTTGCTCAAATGCAGGCGCTAGAGCTTGATTTATTAGAATTAGGGCATGATTTTGAACTGCCGATTTACGAAGTCCGCAAACGTATTTCTGAATCTACTAAAATGCTCTTTATAGAAAATCCGAACCACATTACAGGTTCTTGCTTTGCTAATTTTGACATTGTAGATCTCGTGACTAGTTTTGACGGAATTGTTGTGATTGACGAATCTGCGATTGACTATAGTTCCGACAAAAGTTTGGTGTCTATTCTCAAAGATTGTTCTAATCTTATCATCATTCAAAGCTTTTCTAGAGCTTGGGGTTTGGCAGGCTTGCCTGTGGGAATGGCTTATGCTAGTCCAGAAATTATTCAGGTTTTGAACCTACTAAAGCCTCCTTTTTCTGTGAATACAATGGCACAAAAGATGGCAAAAAAAGCCCTTTATGTAGCCGATCAAAAGGAAAGAATTGTGACCAAAACAATTCAAGAAAGAGAACAAGTTAAAGCAGTACTCCAAAAATTGCCTGCGGTCTTAGAGGTTTTTGAAAGTGAAACCAATACGCTTTTACTTAGAGTAGAAGATGCCGACATAATGACAGAACACCTCAAAAAAGAGGAATTGATTCATGTGCTGAATGTTTCTGCGCTGCCAGGTTTAGAAAATTGTATCCGCATTAGCATTGGAAAGGGTTTGGACAATATGCGTTTGGTCAAAGCATTTAAAGATATGCCCTCCAAAACTGCTGGACCTCGCCTATTCTGGAAAGCTGTTTCGGGTACCTTGCGTCAGGCAAGTTCTTTTTTAGGTGTTTTTAAGAAGATATTGGGCGTCTAAAGAATGTTTAAGTTTCCTTTTTAGAATAAAAAGCTCGTTTTTGGCAAAAAACGAGCTTTTTTTTATCCACTTACTTCTGTACTTTTGTACAATCAAAAATCAATCAAATTAAAAAAATGCGAATTATATTATTTACAGGTAAAGGAGGGGTTGGAAAAACAACCACAGCAGCAGCAACGGCATTACAATGTGCCAAAAGAGGCTTAAAAACCTTGGTCGTTTCTACCGATCCTGCACACAGCTTGTCGGATGCACTCAATATTGAATTGCAGCCTGAACCCACCCTTATCACAGAAAACCTTTGGGGACAAGAATTTGACGTTTACTATTCGATGAAAAAGAATTGGGAAAGTATGCGGCATCTAATGTTGTCTATTTTTAAATGGCGTGGTGTAGACAATGTCGTAGCGGAGGAATTATCTGTTTTACCTGGCATGGAAGAAGCTTCGGCTTTTTTGTGGATTGAAAAATACTATCAAGAGCAATTTTATGATGTTTTAATTATAGATAGCGCTCCAACAGGCGAAACATTGACCTTGTTGACCTTGCCTCAAGTCATGCAATCTTGGTTGACCAAAGCCTTTCCTGGGCAAAAATTAGTCATCAAAACGGTTGGTAAAATTCTCAAAAGAACCAAAGGGATTCCCTTGGAAGAAGGCTATGAAGAGTTGCAAGGTTTGTTTAACAAACTGGAGGTCGTTCAAAAAATCATGCTCAATCCTGAAATTTGCTCCATCCGTATTGTCGCCAATCCCGAACGCATGGTGATTCAAGAAGCAAAACGGGCGTATACCTACCTTAATCTCTATGGTTATAATGTGGATGCGGTTGTTGTGAATCGGATTTTGCCCGAATTAGCGGGCGGTGTTGGTTCTGTATTTGAACAATACGTCCAATCACAAGGCAAATACTTACAAGACATTGAAGAGAGTTTTCAGCCTTTGCCTATTTTTAAAGTAGAACATCAAGGACAAGAAGTCTTTGGTTTAGAATTACTAGAAAAGATTGGTACTGCGATTTATAAGGAAATCAACCCTGCTGAAATTTTCCACAAAGAAAGTCCCTTTAAAGTAGAAGAGTATTCCGATTATTATAAAGTATCTATGTATTTACCTTTTATTGGAGTAGAGGAGTTTAGTTTGGAAAAATACGGTGATGAATTAATGATTAGTATTGGTGGACGCAAAAAAAGTGTGTTTTTGCCTCGGTTTGCTAATTTTTTGGATTTAGATGGCCATGCTTTTGACGATTCTTGGTTACACATTCGATTAAAAAAAGGATAAAATGAAACTAACTTGGGTTTGTAAGCCATTTGAGGCATTATCGGGCATAGAGGTCTATAGGATTGGGCATTTGCGACAGGAAGTTTTTGTGGTGGAGCAGGATTGTCCTTATTTAGATTTTGATAATTTGGATCAAATTTGTACTCACGTAATGGCTTTAAATGAGCAAAATGAATTGATGGCTTACACTCGGCTAGTTCCGAAAGGCGGTTCTTACGAAAGCGATATTTCTATTGGTCGAGTCGTCACTAGTCCTAATGTAAGGGGCAAGGGTTTGGGGCGTTTGTTGATGCAAAAGTCGATGGCGTATTGTTGGGAATTGTGGGGCAAACAAAACATTCGTATTTCAGCTCAAGATTACTTATTAACCTTTTATACCAGTTTGGGTTTTAAAGATACGGGCAAAAAATATTTAGAAGATAACATTCCTCATACACAGATGTATTTAGACGTTTAAGCTTATTTTTTTTCTTACATTACTCCGTTGAAAAATCATATTATCTTGATTATCAACAAGATGCTTTTTTATGTTTTTTATAGAAAAACTAAAAACCACGCAGTAGCAGCGAAGCTAATCAACGGAGTATTATTCTTAAAAACAAACTTTAAACTATCCTTTCTATCTTTACCAACGTTTCTA
>CACVAQ010000294.1:20181-22730 GCA_902727865.1 uncultured Aureispira sp.
CAAGATGCTTTTTTATGTTTTTTATAGAAAAACTAAAAACCACGCAGTAGCAGCGAAGCTAATCAACGGAGTATTATTCTTAAAAACAAACTTTAAACTATCCTTTCTATCTTTACCAACGTTTCTAAAAGCAAAACAAAAACACAATGAACCTATGCATTGATGTAGGCAATACACAAGTAAAACTAGGCGTTTATGATGCTAAAAGTTCCTTGTTGTGGTTCTCTAAACATCCCCAATTAACGATAGCGGTTTTAAAAACACTATTTTTAAAATTTGACATAAAGCAAGCTATTTTGTCCTCTGTTCGAGTGGAACATGCTGTTGTTTTGACCTTTCTAGAACAGCACTTAAATACCGTGCTCCAATTGTCCTCCAAGACGAGGGTTCCACTTCAGAGCCAATACCAAACGCCTGAAACCTTAGGGAACGATCGGCTTGCGGCCGTTGCAGGAGCCAATGCTTTATACCCAAATGAGGGCGTTTTGGTCATGGATGCGGGAACTTGTATTACCTATGATTTTATTACTGCGGAGGCGACCTATATGGGCGGCAGTATTTTGCCAGGGATCACGATGCGATTTCAAGCATTACACGAACTAACGGCTAAGTTGCCCTTGATCGAACCCGTGCATTTAGAGCATTTTATTGGTACCTCTACCCAAACGTCTATACAAACGGGGGTTCTATATGGAGTTTTACACGAGCTTAGGGGCTTTAAATTACAATATGAGCAAGAATTTGGCAATATTAAGGTCATTGTGACTGGAGGGGATGCATCTTATTTTGAAAGTCAACTTAAAAATGAGATATTTGCGCAGCCTAAACTAGTTTTGATAGGTTTGAATAAAATTTTAAATTATAATCTACAATAGATTTGACACCGTTGAACGTCTATCTTATTTATAATAAGGTGGGTTTTATAAATTATTTGTTAGAAAATTAGACCGTTTCATTGGTAAATAAAATCAGTCTAAGGTTTTTTTTGTAAAAAAAACTACGAAGTAGTACGCTCCTAAACGCACAACGCTTAGGAACGTAGCAGGTAACAAAGCGAATTCAACAAGTGGTTTACTAAAACAACTGACAAACAAAAATAAATTTTCATGCAACAGCTTTTTAAGCAGACATTTACACCATTTTTAGTGCTCCTCTTGATTGGAACGATGGTAACCGCTTCTTTTGGACAGTACTCTAGAGGAAATTCACCGTATTCTCGTTATGGCTTGGGAGACTTAAAAGGAAGCCTCTTTACTCCTAATGCATCTATGAGTGGTGGTTTATCCGCAACTTATCGTAGTTATTGGGATATTAATTTAGCGAATCCTGCTTCTTTAGGAAAATTGCGTTATGCTTCTTTCCAGTTGGGTTTGGATTACAGACATAGTGCCTTGTCAGAAAAAAGCACTGGCCTTACCTCGCATGCGGACAATGGTAATTTAACCTATTTAACCCTAGCTTTTCCGATTACTAAAAGTTGGGAAATTATGCGCGATACCTTACGTCGAGGCGTTCCTGTACAATGGGGAATGGCGTTTAGCTTGATGCCTTATAGCGAAGTTAATTACGATGTTGCGGTCACTAGAGATGTAGGCTCTATCCAGAATGTTCTGTTTAACTATACAGGAGAAGGTAATAAATATCGGGTCAACTGGTCAAATGGGGTCACTTACAAAGGATTTTCGGCAGGACTAAATGCAGGTTTGTTGTTTGGTAAAATTAGCAACAGTACGTATATTAATTTCCAAGATAGTGCTTATGCCTTGGCTTATGATGAGCAATTGTTGATCGAAGAAAATGGCGTTGGTTTTATTTGGGATGTTGGTTTACAGTATGAATATGTTATCAAGTCAAAAAACAGAATCACTTCTCCTGATGCCAACTTTAGTATTGACAATAAAATAATTATTGGTGCTTATGCTGGTGGTGTTTCTGATATTATTACGACATCTAGTCAACAATATACAAGAGTTGGGACCTACCACCCTGTTGACTCTATTCAAAATGCTAGTAACATTAAAGGAACGATTACCATGCCTGTCAAAGTTGGTGGAGGGGTTTCTTTTGGTAAAGATTTAGGTCTTTTAATCGGTGCTTCTTATGAAACTGAAATGTGGTCTATGTTTCGCAGAAATGGTACCGCAAGTGCTAATTTAGCAAACTCGCACCGATTTGCATTTGGCTTACAAATTGTCCCTGACTTTGCAGATTACACGAGCTACTTTAATAGAATTCGCTACCGTGTTGGTGCGCATTATGGTTTGGATGCTCGTACTTTTGTGGCTTCCAATGGAACAAGTTATCAATTGATGGACTATGGTTTGTCTGTTGGAGCTGGCTTCCCGATGCGCCCTCCCAAAGCAAAAAGTATCTTAGGTTTTGTGAACCTTGGATTTGATGTTGGCTATTTGGGACATCCTGAATTGATTGGCGATGTCTATTTCAAAGTCAATCTTGGGTTCGCCTTGAATGCGACGGGATGGTTTGACCGTTCTAAGTTTAGATAGGGGTTTTTAAGATGAAATTTAATGGATTTTTAATTTCTATTT
>CACVAQ010000295.1:0-15209 GCA_902727865.1 uncultured Aureispira sp.
ATTCAGATCAAATGATAGATGAACGCTGGTCTTTTATCGGCATACTTGTTCTTTTCCGTAACAGGAGTTATTAATTCTTTATGTCCATCTATAAGGGGGCTAATTTAAAAATAAAAAATCCTCTTTCAAGCTACAGCTTAAAAGAGGATTTTTCAATTTTAAAATTGAAGTACAACTTAGTTTTAACTAATCATAACCGTAAATTCACCCAAGACAATGGAGCCACCATGCGCACAAGAATCTCCGAGTCGAGCGGCAGGCATCCCCCCAATTAGAACCGTTGTGGAACCCATTGCTATTGAATCTGGAGGACCTACACAAACGCACATATCTCCCACTAAAGCAGCAGGTAATTTGCCAATCATTACGGTTGGGCATCCAGGCCCCACTATTGGTCCGCCAACATGAGGAACAGGTCCTGTTGATGCTGGACAAACATGCATATCAGTTAATCTTGCTGCTGGAGGTGCCATATTATTTATTTTTTTGTTTTCGTTTAATTTATTTAAAGAACGTATTTCAGCGCTGTATGTTTAGTTAATCATAACGATTCCACCTTTAAGTGTCAACATACCTCCACCGTCTACCGTTCCCATTCCAGAACCTTTGACTTCAAATTGTGCGCCTTCTGCCATAAATGCAGCCGTCCCTTTTGCCTCAAAATTGACTTGAGCCTCAAACTTAACATTCATTGCTTTTCCTTCAATATTTTTAGTTGCTTCCATTGCAATCCCTTTTTTTGCTGTAACTTTAATATCTCCTGTTACATCAATCGTCAAATCTTTATCAACCGTCAGGGTAACCCCTGCTGGATCCATTAAGAGATTATTCTTATTAACGGGATCGTCAATTATAATGGTTTTCTTATCATCATTAATCTCAATCATCATTTTGGATTCGGTGAAGACCTTGTATCTATTTACACCAGGTTCATCATAAAACTCCATACGCAACTTTCCCTTATTAAAAGAAAGCCCTTTCATGTGATTTTCTGCTGTTGGATCATGCGCCTCCTCTGTCGTGACCATTCGCTTACTACTATACAAAGAACCTAGAATAACTGGATAAGTTGGGTCATTATCAAAAAAGCCTAAAATCACCTCATCTCCAACTTCTGGAAAAGCAATCATACCACAATCTTCTGTCGCATACAATTGAGAAACTCTCGCCCAGACTCCTTCTCCTTCCAAATTATCAATAATTGGAATATTAATTAGCACTCTATATTCACCATCAGGATCATCATTCACTTGGATAACCACACCGTGTTGCAAACCATTAATAGCTGGCAAAGCACCACCTGCTCCCAAAGGAGTCGCTGATGGGTATTTTTCTAAATGTGTTTGTTCAGGAATTCCTAATTCTACTTCTGTCAACCATTGAGCATCCTTAATCGTATGGCGTACCTTTCCAATATAGGCATCTCCATTAAATCGGGTACCAAAGCCAACCAACTCAATTACTTTACCTACTTCTGTTTTTTCAGATCCTACAAATTTTACTCGACCACGGATTCTAGACAAATGTCCTCTTTGGTAAATAGAATCTGCCCAGGCCTGAATAAAGTCTTTGGTAATCGGTGCAGAAGATTGCAATAATTCTTTAGGTTTAAGTACAGCAGCTAGTTTACCACTATCTATGTCTCCTTGGCTATTTGTTGTTGGTTTTGCACCAGATACATTCTCAATAGCTTGAGTCGTATGATCCCAAAAGTTAGCTTGTACTTCTTCATATTGATGTGAAGAATCTATTTTAAGATCCATTTCCATCAAGTCCACTCCATAAGTAATGGTCACATCTGTTTTTTCAGATACTGTTGGTTTTTTGATATTGATCTCCCCATCATTGATGATTGTAACCAAACTATTCGCATCTGCTCTAGCTTGAATAAAATCCCAATTAGTACAATAGTACTGAATCAATTTTTTATGTGTCCCTGTCGTAGAGTCAACCGTTGCAGCACCTTTTATCCCAGACTCACTGATAATTGCAGAGATAATATCAGAATCGGTTTGTTCATAAAAAATTTTATTTCTACGACCGACTGTTAAGGCAAGTGCTTCATCACGACAAGTGATAATTAAACAAGAGGAAGCATCTCGGTTCAATTTAATCCCATGTTCTACAATTAACCCTTTGTAAATGGTTTGCATCGTATCTGTAGGATCATGCGCTACCTTTATTTCAATTTCACCGCCAGGTTCAAACATTTTTTCCTCACTTTGAGGAAATGTCTGCTCTCTAGAATCGCCATCAAAAATAACAACTCTAGCGTAAGGTATTTTATTTACTTCTTTGACAACCTCCGTCTCTAAGACTAACATTGCATCTGGAAGTTTCGTACCGTCTACTGTGATTTCGAGGTTAATGACCCCGCTTTTGAGTTTTTTTATAGGAGAATCAGCCATTCTATTTTTATAATATTAATTGCGTTTTAATTAAGAGTAAATCTAATAGTTACTAGATTCTCTATTTCATTAGGAGGAGTGCTTATATGAGATTTAGGGTCTTAATTCATAGTCAATTAGATCCCGAACTTTGTTCAAGCACTCTTGAATAAGTTCATCCTTTTCTTTTTTAGACATAGGTCCGCCACCTCCTCCTTTAGAAGAAGCGCCTTTAGTCCCACCTTGATTGTCTTTATTAATTTTTGTATTAAATGTTAGTTTCTTAATTGCAATAGCCATAATAGAATTGATTTAAGTACTTAAGAGTATGTTTAAATTTGCTTTTTTATAAAAAGCAACCTACTATAGAATTTTCAGACGTTCAATTTGCGTATACTTAAACTTAATCGTTTCTTTAATTGGCGCATCGCCTGCCGTTGAACTCAAGTCAGAAATTCCCCAACTAGTTGGAAAAGCTTCATGCACTAAGAATCCCGCAACAGGAAAAGAACTAGGTCCAACTTTTATAGGGCTTTGAAGCATTGGATGATAGATACAAATCATAATATTTTTCACCACTATTGTTTCTGCCCATGTTTTAGCAGACAGCATTGTCTTTTGGCACCAATCACTAGTAGGATCCAAACTAAAGTTTCCGACTCCAATATGGCGTGGTCTTAAATAACGTTGCAAGACCAGTTCCTCATTATTAATTTTATCAAATGAGGGTCTAGGAGTAGACCAACCAGCTTCATTGATAGGTGTTGTTGCAAAACTCATATCTAACCCACTTACATCTGAAAAAGCAGTTGCTATAGGATCAATCATTTGCATAGCCAGAGAGGCTGTAGCAGATAGGGACCCAAGTAATGTGCTGGGGCGGTCATAAATAAAAACTTCAAAGAAAAAACTCGGAATCGGTTCATCCATGAAATTAGCTATACTCGAAAAAATGTCCATAGTTTATTGAATATTAAATGTATTCTAATAGCAGTTATTTCTAAATCCAAGATTTTGATTACAAAATCTATTTGTTCTAACCATTTGTCATCGCTGCTCCTACCGCTGTTGTTACGATACCTTCAACGATAGCTCCTATCCGTGTGTCAAAGACATGTGACTCCATAGAGAACGCTTGGTAAGTTAATTCTACTTCTTCAATAGCTACATCATTCTCTGCTTCAGCATCTAAATTAGATGGAGTAAACTTAGTGACAAAGGCTTTTTCTAAGGTCCATGTAAATAGATGAGTTGATCCTCCTCCTGTTAGTTCAGACATATGAATCGTAACCGTTCTTAAATCACTAAACATTGATCCCTGCGTTACATTCTTAAACCAATTAAAAAGATCTTTATCTCCTGAAAAAACACCTTTCTTTAAGGTTACAGGGTCATAAGAAGTTAAGGTCGGTCTACTTTGTTCATAAAACCTAGTGGAGTTACCATCTCTAAACTTCATTGTAGCGATAGAGGCACCAAGACCATCCATCCCTTGAAAAGCCACATAGCCTCTTAGGTCACCTATAGCGATTTCAAAAGCAAACTTTACGAGAGGCCACTCATTATGAGCACCACTACCACCAGTATTACTACTAGTTTGTCTAAATGTATTTATTAATGTATTTATTGACATAACGATAGGGAATTTCAAAATGTTAAAAACAAAAAAATGATATTTATCAGATGAATACAAACAAACTCTTAGGTGGGCATTCAAACTAGAAAAATCAACTTACTCTAAAGTACAAAACTTATTTGAATAATACAAATAAAAACTGACCTAGCAGAAAATGGATTCCACTAGGTCAGTAAATTATTACTATATGTATTGGTTACAATGTGTTACAAAGATATTTCGTAAGAAATATTGTACGTAACCAAGGGACATAATCTTTTAAATTTAACTTAAGATTAAAGTTGTATTTTGAAAATTAGTATTAAGAAACTTTATAAAGCGCCTAATAATATTTTCTACAAATTTAATTCGTCTTAAGATCCTTTCTCTAGAACGAAAGATTCAATAGCTACTTCGATTTCCTCGAAAGCAACTTCAGAATCAGCTTCAGCATCCATGTTAGTTGGAGTAAATTTAACTGGGAAAGCACCATAAAGTGTCCAAGTCATCATTACATCAGTTGCCTCATCTAGCATTTCAATCAAAATTTCTTTACGCTCGTTACGGTTAGTCGTATGTTCCCAAGCGTACATGTGCCACCAATCTTTAAGGTTAGCGTCACCCAAGAATTCACCTTTTTTGAATGTAACGTTACTAAATGTTACTAAGGTTGGTCTTTTTGATTTGAAAAGGAAATCAGAGTTTCCCATACGGTACTCTGCAATACCAATTTCTGATTCTAATCCCTCAATTGTTTGGAAACCTAATTCAGGAAGCCCGTCAATTGTCACACGGAAAGAGAATTTTACTAATGGCCATTCGAATGGATTTACCGAATTTGCACTATAATCACTCATAATATATGAAGTTTAAATCTTTTTTTTAAATATTTTTTACTAAAACCAAAGAATGCGTTGATGTGTTAGATGTGTTAGATCTCTATTAAATTAGAGTCTATTCACCACTACCACCAGGCATTTTTTGTTGGAAAGAGATTACAATAAACTCAGCAGGGCGAGAAATTGCTACTTTAACAGACACTTTCATGTAGCCATCCAATACATCTTGAGGAGTCATTGTAGCTCCTAGACCACAATCTACAGCATAAGCTTCAGCTTCGCTATTTCCTACCAATGCACCACTTTGCCATTGATTACGTAAGAAGTTAGAAATCATTGTTCTTACAGCTAACCAAGTATTACTGTCATTTGGACGGAATACATAAGGCTCACATGCAAACTTGATAGATTGCTCTAACATAATCATAGTACGACGTACGTTGATGTATCTCCAGTCTCCACTGTTTCCATCAAGAGTACGAGCACCCCATACTAAAGTTCCTTTACCAACAAATGGGCGAATTGCATTAACTGCTTTACCGCTCAATGGTAAGTTCAAATTCTCTTGCTCCTCAGAAGTAATATTCACTGTAGGACCAGTAACTGCAGATACACTTACATTTGCAGGAGCTTTGTGGACACCCACAGAACTATCTACTAATGCATAGATACCAGCAACAGCACCAGATGGAGGAAGAACGTTAAGCGCTTCTTTCATTTGGCCTAAAATATCATTATAAATAGGACTAACTGCTTTCAATAAGTTACTTACAGCTGTACTATTAGCATCATCATCAGAAATTTTAGCAATTTCTTCTTTGATCATGTCACCTTTTTCTTCTTTCACATAACCAGCAGCTACGTTCTCATCTACTTCACTGTTTAAGATTTCGATAAGACCTTCAGCATTGCTGATGTTTTGGTAACTTAAGTCATCAGAACTTACAACTGTAGCGTTCAACCAAGGGTAGTACGCTGCACCAAAGTCCAAGAAATTTCCACCATACCCAGTACGAGCAGCAGTTACAACATCGTCATCCAACAATGTTCTAGCTTGGTGACCATTCCATACATCCAAAATTGCAAAACGGCTACGAGTATCCGCACCACAATGTTTGATCATTGCTTGTTGAACAGTAGCACAGTCTCCTTCTTCTAATAAAACAGCATCAGGAATAACTACTAATGTAGGCTCTTGCTCTTTCAATAAAGCAGTAAGACCACCACCGTTTTCTGCACCTACTAAAGAAGAAACTTTTACTCCTCCAGCGTAAGCACCAACAGATACGATATAACTAGCACCACCTCCATTTGCAAAAAATAATTGCAAACTGCGGAATAAGTTATAGTTGCTGTCTTCGTCAACTTCTAAACTATAGTTGTTGTCATCAGCGCCAATAGTAAATTGAGTAACAGGTGCTCCACCAAAATAGCTAATGTACTCCACCATAGAAGTAATTCGCATTGGAACATTTGTCAAATCTTTTTTACCAGCTTTTGCTTTTTGAGTATACCCAATAAAAGCAGGTACTGCAGTTGCTACAGAAACTACAGAGTTGGAAAAGGCACTTTTTTCCTCGATATACACACCAGGTGTTGCATATTGCTTTGCCATGATTAAATTTGTTTAAATTTAGTTAATTTAATAAGTTTTAAATTCTAGCATTTCGTACAATAACGTAATATCATTCGTAATGCGCTTTACAAATATACTATTAATTCTGAATAAACCTCAGATTTATCTAATAAATTTACTTTTAAATCTCCAAGTGCTGATGCACACGGTAATTGAACAATCCATTCAACGCCACTTTTTCCTCTTTTGGTTTTCAATTTGAACTTTTCTTGTTGCAATTCTTTGAAAGGAATACTTTCTGAAGACCATACTCGAAAGACTTCTTTACCACTACCGACCGTATCGACTTCTGGGTCTTCAAAAGTCATTGGTGTGTATCCCTCTGATTTAGTGGTATCATACACTAACGGCTCCTTGTGCATTTGGTCGTTTCCATTTTCTATCAATACATATTGCCAACGAACAGAACGGGCACCAAATCTGATATTATAAGTTTGTTTAACTAGATCTCCATCGTCATCAAATAAAGCATAATCGCTAAAATCATCTTTATCTATAATAACATCAATCACACCAAAGGGCTTTCTTATCCCTGTATACAAGTAAAAGTTTTTTTCTTCTAGCCCATCAATGAGAATAGAATATTTACCTGCGGGCTCCGTTATTAAGCTAATTTGACAAAAGACAGCTCCATCATCTAATATTTCTTCAAAAACGATCTCATCCAACGCATTCACTACTTGTACTTCTGTTCCGAACTGCTCTTCTTCAAAATCGTAAATAATCACAGAGTTACAAATCTCAACTTTATCCTCTACCGTAACATATTGATCTAAG
Source organism: uncultured Aureispira sp. (assembly GCA_902727865.1). Classification (GTDB taxonomy): domain Bacteria; phylum Bacteroidota; class Bacteroidia; order Chitinophagales; family Saprospiraceae; genus Aureispira. Next base: position 7,255 of record CACVAQ010000295.1, read on the forward strand.
GACAAGTTTTTATGTTCGGTATCGTCTTTTTCTAAACTCTTATTATTAAAATAGAACATCTTATTGTCGTCGAACTCAAAAGGCAAATCTGTATAATTCAAGAATCGCGTGTCCGTCACATCCAATAAAAAAGAAAGATGGAGAGGTTTGTTAATATCTTGTATTGGCGTGTACGAATCGGTAGAAGCATAACCTAATAAAAAGCCACTTGGCATAGTACGGTATTGCAAACCATGCCGAGACAGTTCTTTTAGTGTTATTTCTGTTGGCATTAAGCGTACTTTCCCACTTGAAAACACACCTTCTTTGAAAAAGTCGTGCTTAATTTCAAAATCTAGCAGTTCTTGAAATTGCGCCAACAACTCCAATTTCATTTGTGGGAATTTTCCTATTTTTTTTCTTCTCATTTTGGCCATTAAGTCTATCTATTTTGAAGCCTTTTTAGGCTGAATAGTTCTTTGAGGACTACACTTACCTACGATGCTACTTCTTGGGCGTTTAGAAATTGAATTGATACACATTCACAGAAACTCTTATGTTTTTTTGATAACAGGAATCTCTGGGAACATTAGATCGTGCTGGATTGGGAGTGTTTTTATTTTATAAACAACGGAGGGCAAGTATTTAGAACCCATAATCCCCCAGAAATTTCCCAAATCTCTTGTTTCCATTGTAATTAATTCTGCTTGTAATTTTTCTACAAGACCATTCAGTGCAGGTGTATTCTGATTGGTAAATATGCCTGCTCTAGACTGAAAAAAAGCGATTACAGAAGTAATAAACTTAAGCCCTTCCAAATAATTTTCGCTTGTAAAATAAGCAGAGAATAAAACCGTCACATTAATATTAATAGGGGGATTAAACTTCTGAAAATTTCCTCTTGACGTTTTTGTATATCCTCCAACATTGCTTTGACTTTTATCCATTTCTAGATTTGCCAAAGTCATAACAATTTTATCGGGTTCTTGAACAGCAACACTACCATCTAAGTTGACAATGCTAGACATGACAACTTTTTCTTCTGTAATATTATGTTTAGATTGTAAAAACCGATTAAGTTCTCCTGCAATAATTGCAATTACGTCGTGGATCATTAGATATTGAGACTAATTAAAAAATAGCTTACTTCCTCTCTGTCATTACTCCGTTGAAAACCCGAAGGCTCAGCGGAGCTAAATTGTGTTAATTTGATTACCAGCAAAGTGTACCTTGCTAGTCAATGTACTAAAAAGCTGACAATCAAAGTGAAGCACTCCTGCAACAAACTAATGCAAGATGCTTTTTTATGTTTTTTATAGACCCCGAACTAAAGCGTAACGCTCAGGAGCTTAGCGACTAACAAAGTGACCTCCCGTATTAACAAAGGGGTACATAAAAACCACGCAGTAGCAGCGCAACTAAAAAAGCGTAGCGCTCATGAACCGAACGGAATGCGTTCACGAGCAAAGCGAGCTAACAAACATAGTGAACTAATCAACAGAGTGTTACTGTTACTCTATCATTACTCCGTTGAAAAATTATATTAGTTTGATTATTAGTAAGATAGCTTTGAATTATTAGTTTATCTAAATCATTAACAATCAAACTAATATGAAATGGTTTTTATGTTTTTTGGTAAAAAAACTAAAACCTCGGAGAAGCAGCGAAGCTAACATAAGCGTAGCGCTCATGAACGTAGTGAACTAATCCCACGAAGTATTAATCTATTACACCTTTCTTTTATTTGTTACAAAACACATAACAAACCTTCTGGAACAATTACTCTTCCTCTTCTTCCTCTTCTTCTACGGTCAATGTTTTTAGAGCCATTGATACAAAGCGGATAATATAAATCCCTACAAAAGAAGTGAGATAACCAATTAAATATAACCAAAAGATATAATTCTTTCGAATCTCTGGCAAATTAATTATTTCATTTGTCGTTCCAAAGAACCACAAAAACACAATTCCTAGAGGTATGGATGCAATCAGAGCAACAAACAACCAAATAAATTCTCGGGCAATTATCTTTCCCATTTTTCTTTTTTTTTATTTTAAAATAGTGGTTCGTTATTCCTTACAGTACTTAGCTACTGCGTGATTTTTAGGCATGAAAATTAAATCTAAGGCAATTCTTTGTGTTTACTTTCTACCAAGTTCGAAGCAACCCAAGTTAACAATAAGCCTAAACCTGTTCCAATAGCAAATGTAATCATCCTGTTTTGGAACCAGCCTAACCAATTCCCTACAACTAATAGTACAATCGTAAAGACAACAAGGTAAAAAATTCGAAAGGCGCCACTATAAAACAATACATCCCGCACCTTCCAATCCAACACAGAGAAACAGAAACTGATACAGATAAAGATTGTAATTAAAAATAAAGTCGCAAAAATAAGATGGCTAAATCGCTTCAATAAATATTGTATTGTATAGTTTATTTTATTCTCTTTATCAATCGTTACTCTTGTATATTTCCCCTTTTCTTCATTCCATATTCGTCTTATCACAAAACTCTGTTCTATCGTTGACCACAAGTCCGTGTGAGCATAATCAGCCCCTAATGCCCACAGCCCAACGCCTCCCAATCCTTGGTCTACTGCAAAGTCAAACTTTCGTCCTAAGGAAGTTGAATTATCAAAATAAATCTTGTACACGCCTCCTAAAGTATCTCGAAGCGTGGCTTCCATAGAATGCGTTGCTTTATCATAATTCACACTGGCACGACCTTGCTCTGCCAAACGCAAAACTTCACTATAAGGCATATATCCTTCAAAATCTTTGTTTCCAGATCTATCTTTGTACCAAACCGCTCCATGATAAGGAAGTCCTAAAACTAAACTTCCAATGTGATCATATCCTATTTTTGCTTTAAATAGTTCAACCATTTTAGTCAAATCCATCTGCTGAGAATCTACCTCTGCTTGAATCGCTATATTATTGAACAAATCTAATTCTTTAAATATCAAGGTATCTCGCTTTGGCTTAAAGATAAAGAAGCCAACTTCTTCATTGTCTTTGGTTGCTTTGTAGTACTGCGAGAGCATTCCAACACAATTTGTCTTTCTCAACAAACGATTGATTTGAGGATGCTGCCACAAAGGACGTCCGTCTAAATCTTTTGTAATCTTAATCGTGTTCAGAATGTCTGTAATATCGAATGGTTCGTATTCTAAATTCTGATACGTTCGTTGGATATAATAATTTAAAGAATCTCTTAATCTAGATTCATAAACCTCATCATGCTCTAAAACAACACTCGTAATGCTATAAGGAACAGCCAACAACTCGTCTAAAGTAGTATACAATTCATACAAACAAACAGTCCCTCTAATCGAAGCATCTTCAGCCGTTAGAGGAGACAAAGGTCCTTCTCGCAATTCTGTCGGTTTGATGTGAAAGTTAAAACTATTAATCACAAACAAGTCAATCCAAGGTTTGAGCTGAGGCAGATCGTAAACATTATCTTTGTCGTACAAAGGTACAGACATACTAATAATATAATCATTATTATCTTCTCGAATAGCAAAAGAGAGCTCTTTTACAAATTTCATAAAATTAGCCTTCTGAGTAATTGGAACTTCTTCAAAGTTCAAATCAATTCCATCTGCTCCAGATTGCAACAAAATACTCTTTAAACTATCAATCAAGTTACGTTGAACGTCTGGTTCACTAGTAAAGAAAACTTCATTATTCGTATACCCTCTATTACTAACCGTTAACAGCACTTTACAAGTATCTAAATGCGCCGTCATAATGAGGTCATTATTCAAAAACTCTTCAATAGCCTCAAAACTACTATAGCCCCCTGTAAATGGATTTATTTCATAGCCATAATAAGCTATATGCGTTAACAATCTATAATTATAGGTTTTGTACGTATCTCCTTTCCAGTACGGGTGCCAGCCCATTACCGTTAAATTTTGTTTTGGTGATATTTTATTATTACTTCTATAAAAAGTACCTCTTTTGTTTCTCCACTCTGAATTTTCGAGCGTGGTATTGTACGATTTATAGCGACTATCTAGTGCTTTTTCAATTCGAGTTTGTTCTATATTCGTTGGCAATTCCCACCATTCATAGGACAACATCAACAAACGATGTTCGTTAATTTTGCCGTCTACACGTTCTTGAATAGGTGGTGTTGCTTTTAGAACTTCTCTTTGCTCTAATTGAAGTTGGTCTAAAGAATCTAATTCATCCCCCCAAAGTTGCCCTAATAAGCTGGTTTGAAAAAGGCAAAGGAACAAGGCCCCTAGCATCAACTGCGATAAATAATAAGTTATTATTGATTGTTTCATATTCGGTATTAAGATAGTATGGGCTTTAATACGCCAGCCTCAATTCGGTCAATTATGGAGTTAGTGATTTTTTTTGAGAAACATATTTCCAGCCTGTCCAACTTACAACAGCACCAAAAATCACCCCAACTAATAAGGGAATCGTTGTTCCTTCAAACAAGCCCATATAGCCTCCTACTAGTAACATTAACATCGTAAAGAAAAGCATGTATCCAATTCTAAATCTGCCTCTATCAAATAAGGCTTGACGTACTTTAATGTTAAACAATGCTGCACATAAACCAATTGCCATGAAAATAGCCAAATAAAGCAACACGGCTAATACATAAATGGAGTTTTGTCGAAAAGTATTGCTCTTTTCATTCAACTCTGCTAATTTCTCATTCTGAGGCTCGACCATTTCCATAAATTCATTGGAAAGTAATTCCTCCAAATGGGAAAAACCAGCATCATTGCCCAAGAATTGAACACCAACACCTCCAAGCCTTGAATCCATTAGATAGCGATACTTTTTTTGAAGACTCAAGCTATCATCAAAATAAATAGTTACGTCGGCAGGAACATCTCCCATAATGGTATCTACTCCATAATAATCAAAATAACTAAATACATAAGATGTTTTTATACTATCGTATCGCAGCTTCGCCCCTGGGTACTTCCGATAATCATCAATCTGCATCACAAATTCAAACTGAATATCATTATAGGTAATGGCTTGCATGTCTAAGACTTCTTCGGTGATACCATCCGTGACCCACCTAGTTCCATAATAGGGCAAGGCCAAAACCAAGCGACCACTATAAATAGGTCCTAAATCAGCAATATACTTATCTACACTAGTCCTTATATCGGGTGCGGAGGTAAGTGGGCTATAATTTAAAGGTGCTGTAGGCATTTTCTTTAAGCCCTTCGGAGTTTCTTGAAAATCAAAGCCTTTGACGACAAAAATATCAATAAAATTTTGTAATTCAGCTACATTATAAACATTATCAGGATCATAAGCTGGTACGCTCATAAATATAAACGTAGTATCTCCCCTAGCCCCTGTTAAGGTGGTTGATAAGATACGTACAAACTTAACAAATTCGTCTTTTACTTCTGGAGTAACGCCTTCAAAATTAATTTCAATTCCATCTGCATTCGTTGAGTCTAAGATAAATAGAATCGAATCCATAAACCGCTGTTGCGCTGGAATATTTTGGTTTAAAAAACGGTTCACATTCTGCTCGCCATGGCAACTCACCGACAATAAAGCACTACATCCTTTATCTTGTGCTGTTTTCACAAATTCCCCTGTCAAAAAACTAGCCATTGCAGCTGAATTCTGAGGAGAGCCCGTTTCGGGGTTAATATCATACGAGTAATAAGAGACAACATTAAACAAACCATAATCGTAGCCTTTATAAATATCGCCCAACCAATAGGGATGCCAACCAAAAATAATCATTGGACGGCTATCATCCCAAATATTTTTAGTCACTCGAAAATACTTACGATCAATGTTATTTAGAGAATCCTGAATTGCTTTTAATCTGGCTCTAGCCAACAGCTCTGCATCGCTAGGCATTGTTGTCCACACGCCAAACAACTCTACATAACGGCTTCTATTGGTATTATCAATTAAACTTTCTCTAGTTTCTTGGTCCTCAATTAACTCATCTATTGTTGCATCTGAGCCTGGGAGCACGCCAGATTTGCCGCCTTTCAGCGAAGTTTTCAAGGCTCTTTTGGAAGTGTTTACCTGCATTCTTCCAGTAGATTTTGCAGCGCTTACTTTTTCAGCTACCGTACGTTTTGCTTTTGACTTTACTCGATTTTCAATTCGACCTGATAAATTCTGGGCCTCAATTGTTTCTACAAAAAAGAGCATCAGCATTAATATACTAAGAGCGTAGCTTAAATAATAGGTTACAGTAGTATGTTTCACATTCTGTGTTTTAAATTAATACTTCTTGGATTCATTTTGGATTTATAATCATAGGAAAATGGTCGTTTAATTGAGTTCCATTCTATCCTTCTTCTGGTGCTAAGACTTCCAATGTTTTTTCTCTAAAAATTTCTTGTACTCGTTCTCTAATAATGTATTCATTATAATAAACCCTGTCCAATTTAAATTTGGCAAACTTGATGTACACGGGGACACCTGTTGTTGTATTAAAGTTTCGAATGCTTAATAACAACTCTTTGTATTTACTAGCACTACTAATTGGAATTCTACCGTAATAATCTGCTCGCACATCCTTACGCGTCAACCTTGGTTTTCTATCTGTATTGTTGTATTTTTCAGGGTTCATGAATTTGAACATCAAATCTCTAGAGATAGAAGAAGAACTGGTTGGCAAGAGGTTCGTTACCCCCAAACCATACGCCATTAATGGTTCATTGATCCCTTCAATACTCCAGCTTGGCGGAGGACTGTTTTTTAATTTTTCGTAAGCTTCGATAGACTCTACGCCAACGCCAACCCAATAAGCAGCGTACTGATACTCCGTATTTTCATCTTTCAACAATTCTTCGAAAATAATAGAATCGCTCACGGAACTATAATTCATGGCTGGACTCAAGACAAAGTCATACTCTGCCAAATCTGGCACAGGAATCGTATCGTCTCTATATCGTTTGATCGTGTCTCTAAATGAAGAAAAAATAACGTCATCTAAGATGATTGTATCTTTGTTAACGGTACTGCGTTGCTTATAAATTTTAATATTTAGTTCTTTCTTGCTGATGTCGTGATTTACAAAATGAAAAACATAAGTACCTGACTTAGCAACTTGAATTCTTTCACGATCTAACTTAACTAATTTCTTATTGACGTACTGAAAATTTGAACCAGGAATATCAATGGCTAATTTTCCTAATTTTCCTTTCATTGGAGTGACCGTAACAATAAGTTCCTCTCCTTCCTTTACATCGAACGTCTTATTCAAGGTCTGAAGAGCACCAATCTGTTCTAAATTATTGAACAGTTCTACTTTATCTTGAGCTTGTAGATTAAATGACAGCAAAAGACAGCAAAAACAAAAGAGCATTAGGGTACATCTCATAATAGTTCGTGGTATTGGGTATACTATTTTAATAATGATAATAACATATATCTTATATAGGTTCTTCGTGTAGTTCGTCGGCTTACTTATTTTTTGTAAGGGTATTCAAACTACTTCTAAGGAGAGCAACGAATGAACTATTTCTTTTATATAGATTAGATATACACCAATTTAATTCTTTTTTTGAAAAAGAATAAATAAAATTCAAGTTTATATTGCAAAATAAAAAAGAGGTACCTACTGGCACCTCTTTTTTACATTAAGATATGTTTAACTTTTATCTAGTATTATATGCCCAACAAGAACCAATTATCATTCTAAAAAATCGGTAAATAGCCATTTATTGTTTTCTAATTTTCAATTGCATACCCTTGCGAAGCGTGGTTTGGATTGAAATATTATTTAGTGCTTTAAGATCACTTATAGAAACATTATATTTTGCCGCAATCTGTAAAATTGTTTCCTTGTTTTTAACTTGATGGTACTGATAAGTGTTTACTAAACGCTCATTTTCTATTTTCAATTTTTCTGCTTGCTCCGCTGCGGCCTTCGCTTCTAATTCTGCTTGTTGTTTTGCAGCTTGCTTGGCAGCTCTTTTTGCGTCCAACTTCGCTTGTTGTTTTGCGGC
>CACVAQ010000295.1:15309-22704 GCA_902727865.1 uncultured Aureispira sp.
CTAGTTCTGCTGCTCTATCTTTTTTTTTTGCCAGACGAGTTTTTTTAAGCTTTTCTGATTCACTATTAAGATAAGACAAAGCAGACACTTCCTCAGCACTTGTAGCATTATAAGATCTAGCCTTTATAATAGCTTGTTCTTTAGATTGAATTGATTTGCTCAATTCTGATACACTTTTGCTTGCCGATGTCGTTCTAGTATCTGTACTAACTTCTCTTCTAGGCTCCAAAACGGTTACCTTTTTTTCAGCTGTTGTCTTTCTTGTCGCTGTTGCATTATTTTGAACAGGTAAAGTGCTATTAGAAGTTGTTCTTTGGCTATTACGAAGTCTACGATCTCTACTTCTATTTTGAGAGATTGTTGTTAACACTTCCTCTCTATTCGTTACCGTTCCCGTGTTTTTAGAACTCGTTGGTGTAAGACCATAACTTGAACGGTCTTTTCGATTCGATGGATTAACAGAAGTGGTAGATAGTTGTTGAGCTAGTTTTTTATGTTCAATAGAGACATAAACAGGAGCCGTTACGGCTTTTCTTTGTTCATCATCCAAGCCTACTACTTTTAAAGAAGCAATTGAAATTCCTTGAATATTTTTCCGAGGTACTTTTTTAGGGGCTATATCTTTGGGAACACGATATCTTCTCACTGCAACAATATCTCCTTTTTGAACTCTATAATTAGAAGGTAAGCCATTCCAAAACAACAGGTCGTGTCGAGAAAAACGATGCGCTTTCATCAACTTACCTAAATCTCTTTCACTATTGACACGACGAATACATTTAATAGGATTCTCCGACTTCATAGACATAATACGATTCCATGCTGAAGTGTAGTTTCGTAAACGGGCAACAATACGTGCTGGTAAAACTAAAATACTTAATTTGGAACCTGATGGTATGTAGTTTTTAATATATCCAGGATTTAGACGTTTTAAGGTATCTAAACCAATTCTGTATCTTTTGCTTAATTGAGAAAGCGTTTTATATCCTGGAGACAAATGAATTGAATCGGTCAAGACCAAATCACTTGGCAAACGTCTTGCTTTTAATTCATGTAAATGATGGTATTCATACGAATAAGCAACTGCCATAAAGTAAGGCACATACATTTGCGTTTCTCTAGGCAGGTATTTTCTAATGTCCCAAAAATCTTTGTTATTTCCTCTCACATATTTATCAACACGCCCTGGTCCGCAGTTATAGGCTGCTAATGCCAAAGGCCAATCGTTGTATCTTTTAAACAAACTAGCTAACATCGTCGCTGCGGCATTAGACGCCTTGTGTGTATCACTTCTTTCATCCAAATAAGAAACCACCTTCAAACCATAATACTTTCCTGTTCCAGGAATAAATTGCCACAAACCAACAGCAGCAGCATGTGATTTTGCTACAGCATTTAAGTTCGACTCTACAATTGGAAGGTATTTTAAATGATGTGGGATGTTTTTTTCAGACAAATATTCTTCAAAAATCGGAAAATACATTTCTGACAGCCCTAAAGTTCGTTCTGTCGCACTTCGGTAACGCTCTGTACGATGAATGATATGCGTCTTAATCTCTGGCGTTAGTCTATATTGAATGGCTCCCGACATTTCTAAAAAGCGATTTCTATAATGATCGTCTGTAAATGTTGGGTAATCTGGATTCCTTTCTGGATAATCGTTCATGAGATCACCCATACCATCAATTAATAATTTTCCTAACTTTTCATCAATTTCTGGATAATCAGGGGACGTTGCATAGGCTATGTTGGTTAGGAACAATGTTACCAAGACCAAGAAGATAGCTTTTAATGCGTAAAAATTAAAATTCATTCGTAGGTTGTGTTTTTCTTCTGAGGCTCAAATTGTTTATTTATTAAAATAACATTTGAGGGGGGGGAACAATATTGATTATTTTTTTTAGCTTATTAATAGGTCTCTCAACAGAATGTAGGCGCTCATAAGCTAAGGAATAGATCCAAAACTTCTTCCCGATGAAAATCCAATAGACTTAAAAACAAAAACGAACATTTATCATCATCAAAGCAATGAGCATAAATGTTCGTTCTAGTGCTATTCTCTAAAGCTTCATATATAATAAAGCGATAAACAGCTGTTTATTGTCCTTTCAGGAAAATATTAACGGAATAGTTCTAGTCGAAAAACATAGGCTACGAAGCTTTAGAATTTTCTTCGATCTTTATCTTTTCCTTGTCACCGTCTTTCATCCCTTGTTTAAATTCCTTGGTGACAGAATCACGAGCATTATTAAACTCACTAACTCCCTTACCTAATCCTCGCATTAATTCTGGTATTTTTTTACCACCAAACAACAAAAGAATTACAAAAAAAACAAGGAGCATCTCTGGCCCTAAAAATTGGAATAACAAAAATGTATTCATGATATATGCTATTTATTTTATAATAATTGCGTTTTCCTTGAGAATAAGACTCTCGTTTATTCTACACATTACTTCGTTAAAAAATATACAATACTGATTATCAACAAGATAACTCAAAAATATTATAATCGCTAATTAATTGACAATCAAACTACTATAAAATGCCTTTATGTTTTTTTTGTAAAAAACTAAAACCTCGGAGAAGCAACAAAGCTACTCCCTCGAAGTAAGTAGATCGACAAAAATAATTAACACTAAAATAGGGCATCTTTTGTCCATCTACTTATAGTACACAAATATACAACTTTTAATTGAATCTTTTGATTTGTCTAATTAGAAATAACTGACGAAGTATTGTTAATTAAATTGAAACAAGGTTTTTTGTCCTAAAAAAGCTTCTTAAGAACTCATTTCCTTTGTTTTATAATACAAAACAGAACACTTCGAATCTTGAAATAACACTTGGCTTCGTTGCTGTATTTCTACCGCAGTGATAGCGTTGTATTTTGCTTTTTCTTCATTAATTAAAGCCGCATCGCCCAATATTTCGTAATAGCCCAAGTTAATCGCCTTGTGCAGATTATTCATTTCACTAAACTCAATGTTGTGTTCTGTTCTATTCTGAAACTTCTCAACGGCCTTTACTGGAAGCAAGCTATTTTTTAGTTTTTCTAACTCCACCCAAATCGCCCGTTCAGCTTCTTCAAAGCTCACATCGTCCGATAATTTCCCTTCGATGACCATCAAGCCCGTATCAATAGAAGCGGTGATGTACGCATCAATAGAAGAAAACAGTTCTTGCTCTTTAACCAAGTTTTGATACAATTGCGAAGCATCTCCCTCTGCCAATACATCGGTTATAAAATCATCTACATAATACGCATTTTGGTTCCGTTCAGCACTATGAAAAACTAAGTACAAGGCATTTAAAGGCACATTTGCAACGACCTCTATGACCCGTTTTTTTATTTGAGCAGGCTCATAAGGAGCTTTTGCCTTATTCACAATACCTGGCTCAAGCTCTCCAAACCATTTTTGAGTCAATGCCAAAACCGCTTCTGGCTCTACATTCCCACAAATACTCAATACGGCATTATTAGGACAATAAAAACGATCAAAAAAAGCTTTCACATCTTCTATTTTAGCTTCTTCTATATGCTGCGGCACTTCCCCAATCGTCGGAATTCGATACGGATGTACTTCATAAGCCATTGGTCCTATGTGATGCCAAATATCGCCATAAGGCTCGTTCAAACAACTTTCTTTGAACTCTTCCAAGACCACTTTTTTCTCTCGCTCCAAAGATTTTTCATCCAAGTTCAAGTTCAACATACGATCTGCCTCCAACCACAAAGCTGTTTCTAGATTTTGATAAGGCATGTATTCATAATAAACCGTCATGTCCTGATTCGTGAACGCATTATTTTCACCACCAGCCTGTTGAATGTGATCGTCAAAACTGAGGGCATGTTTAGAACCTCCAAACATTAAATGCTCAAACAAATGGGCAAAACCTGACTTGCCCGCTTCTTCGTCTTTCGTACCGACATTGTACGTCATGCAAACGCAAACCAAGGGAGTACTTTTGTCTTGATGCACCAATAATTTCAAGCCATTATCCAATTTATATCGTGTAAATTCCATAGTTCTTTTGTCTCAGTTGAGAAAGCATTGCTTCTTATCTGGAAGCATAAACAAGTAAAGTGTCAAAAAGATTGCAAAATTAGTTATTTTTGTGGTAAGGTTTATGATTCTTGTAAGATTAAGCCCTTTTTTTTACGTGAAAAAAGTTTGTTTTTTTAACATCTAATTATAATGAATAAAAACTTAGCTACTTTTTTAGAAAAATCAGAAGAAAAAGCGTTTTCAAAAGAACACCGAAAACGCCTTAAATTTAATATGGGCAAATACCATACTAAAGTAGCCATTGGCAAACAACAATTCCAGAACCTAGAACAAGCTCGGCAACTGGCCAAAAATATAAAAGCGCAGACTATTAATAACTTACCTGCGTTGCTAGAAGAATTTGAGGCCAAATTTACGGCTAGAGGAGGTAAAGTTATTTGGGCAGAAGATATTCCAGAAGCGCAAGCGGCTATTAGCAAAATCATGGAAGAAAAGGCAGCTAAAGTCGTTGTCAAGTCTAAGTCTATGATTACAGAAGAAATTCAACTGAATCAATTGTTAGAAAACCAAGGTATTGAGGTACTCGAAACAGATTTGGGCGAATTTATTGTTCAAGTAAAAGGAGAAGCCCCTTATCATATTGTCACGCCAGCCATGCATCTGTCAAAAGAAGATATTGCTGAACTGTTTCACGAAAAGTTTCAAACAGCCCCAGATGCAAGCCCCGAAGCCTTGACCGCTTATGTTCGACAGGTTCTTCGAGAGCGTTTTACGCAAGCTGATATTGGAATTTCTGGTGGTAATTTTTTATTGGCAGATACGGGTTCTATGGTTTTGGTCGAAAATGAAGGAAATGGGCGACTAACAACAACACTACCCAAAACACATATTGCAATCGTTGGCATTGAAAAAATGCTTCCTTCTATCGAGGATTTAGATTTATTTCTGCCTTTGTTGGCCACCTTCGGAACAGGGCAAAATACAACTGTTTACAATACAATTCTAAGCGGCCCCAAACAAGCACATGAAGTAGATGGCCCTGAAGAAATGTATATTATTTTATTGGACAATGGACGAAGTGACGTCATGGCGGATGAACACATGCGGGAATCTATGTACTGTATTCGTTGTGGTTCTTGTTTAAACAACTGTCCTGTTTATCAAACGATTGGAGGACATACCTATGACAGCCCTTACAGCGGTCCAATTGGTGCGGTCATCAGTCCTCACCTCAAGATTGGCGAATTCGAAGACAACGTACATTTAAGCCAAGCGTCTTCTTTGTGTGGAAGTTGTACCGAAAGTTGCCCTGTCAACATCAATCTACATCAAATGTTGTTGTACAATCGCTCTTATGAAGAAGCCGAAAATCTTCGCCCAAAAGAGGAGCAATTGATGTGGCGAGCTTGGAGAACTGCTATGCTCAACCGATCCATGATGAATGCTCCTAGATTTAGCAAAAATTTAGTCGGAAATTTATTTCTGAGCAAACTATGGGGAGAACGTCGGGAATTGCCCAAGTTTCCAAAACATACCTTCAATCAATTGTGGAAAAAAGGAAAAGTTTAAGTTGTAGTCCTCCTTTCGAAACCTCCCTTCTAGCCCCTTTTAATCGGTTAATTATTTTTTTTTGAAAAAAAAACTTATTTTGGGAAACTATCCAGCGCAAATTAGGGTATATTAATACTATAGCACAAAGAACTTATTCTTAAGGATAAGTTCTTTGCTTAAAAGATAAAGATAGAAAAAGCAACAAATCCTAAAACACCTCCTACGTTACAAGATATAGTCACTTTTGGCTAATTTTATTGGTAAAATAGGGGGCATAAATTCAAATAAATACAACACCACCGTGGAAAACGAAAATGAATACTTAGAAGAGGAAGTGGAACAACAGGAAGAAGTTCCAACGGCTACACCAGCCCAATTGGCGGTTTTTAACAATGAACTAATGCCTCAAATTGATGCACTTTACAACTTTGCCTTTCACCTTTGTTATAACGAAGATGATGCAAATGACTTGGTTCAAGAAACTTATTTAAAGGCCTTTAGATTTATAGATAAGTACATTCAAGGAACTAATGCGAAGGCTTGGTTGTTTAAAATATTGAAGAACGCCTTTATCAATCAGTATCGTAAAAAGAGCAAACGCCCTACGCAAGTAGATTATGAAGAAATTGCGACTTACCACGATAGTGAAGATGCTAGTTATGTAGATTTCTTTGATTTAAGAGAAGAAATTTTTCAAGGTATGATGGGAGACGAAGTCACCAATGCGATTAATGCATTGCCGATTGATTTCAGAACTGTTATCTTACTTTGTGACATAGAAGGCTTCACTTATGAGGAAATATCTAAAATAATTAATATTCCTATTGGAACGGTTCGTTCTAGGCTTCACCGTGCTAGAAACATGCTTAAAGAGCGTTTAACGAATTATGCAAACTCTATGGGGTATAAAGACAAACGTGGCCAAAAAAAGTAAAATTAAACAATTTTATGACAGAAAATATTGCTTATTGGCATAGTAATCGTTTATAAGCTAGTAACGCAGCATTTTCTGTTGCTTTTATATTTTATTTATTACAAACAATCTTGCAGTTCTATGGCGCTCTTTTTTTTACAACAGAGCAATCGAATCTATAGCGTAGAAACTGTTATTGAAGAATCTATTTAGTTCTATTTATTTAAAAATTTAAATATCATGAAAACATCTGGCAATCCAGGGGAATTCCAAAGAAGATTAGTTATGTATCTTGATGGAGCCCTATCAAACCAAGAATCACGTGAATTTTTAACCGACGTCAAAAATTCTCCTGAACAACTCGCTAAATTGCAAAAAGAGAAATCATTCCGTGAATTTCTTCGCAAAAAAGTTAATCGTCGCAGTGTCTCTCCGGCACTCATTAATAGTATTAAGTCCAAGATTAACTCCTCCATCTAAGTATTTAAGATACCCAAAAATCATTGCCCTTTTCTGAATTTCTATGCTCCCTTATGGGCATCACCTAAAGCACGAAATTCATCAACTACAGGAATAAATAGACGTTATCTCTGTAACAATTCGCTCCCTGTATAGTGTTATAATAGCCGATTGTTATAAGAATAACCGACTTACTAAATAGGATATATGGTACTTGCTTGAACACAGGTACTCGAAGTATAAAAGGAATCAATCTAGAAACTAGATTGATTCCTTTTGTTTTTCACAAAACAAGCTCTGCCTCCGCTCCTCTAATCGCTCTCTAAAACAATGCTATTAAATAATTGCCCAACTAAAAGTAAAGCCCCCATGCCTGTAAAGAATTAAAAATAAGCGCAAAAAAAATGACGCTTGCTCTACAAATAACAAAAGCCCCTTTGGATGTTCCAAAGGGGCTTTCTTAT
>CACVAQ010000296.1 GCA_902727865.1 uncultured Aureispira sp.
TAAAATAAATAGACAGAAATAGTTAAGTAAATCATAGAGAACACGGTCAAAACAAGCAAGAGCGGTGTAACAAACTTTAGCCATTTGTCATAAGTCACATTGACCATCGTTAAAGAAGCCAAGATGAGACCGGTCGGTGTAATAAAAGCCATTAAACCCATTCCGTATTGGTAAGCATCGACGACAATTTCACGAGGAGCGCCAACAACATCCGCCAAGGGAGCCATAACAGGCATGGACAAGACCGCCATTCCAGACGAAGAAGGAATGAAGAAGGACAAGCCAGCGTAAATAAATAACATCACATTGGCAAACAAGGCTTTAGGCATTCCTTCGACGGCACTAGAGGCATAGTACAATAGAGTATCACTAATCAAGCCTTCATCCATTAGAAAGGTAACGCCTCTTGCAATACCTATAATTAAGGCAACATTAAGCAAGTCGTTGGCTCCGTTTACAAATTCCTGTACAAATTCTTTCTCTTTGATACGGGCGACAATTCCAATCAAAATAGCGCCTATAAAAAAGGTGGTTGTCATTTCCATAAACCACCAACTCCATTGAGAAACGCCAACGATCATTACTAAAAAAGATAGTAAAAATAAGATTAAAACCAACTGTATAGATAGCGTGAATTGATGTTCTTTGTCCAAGTTGGTGTTCATGAACTGTGCTTCAATCGCTTCTTTTTGATCAAAAATAAGCGATTGACTAGGGTCTTTTCTGACCTTTTCGGCATAACGAATGATGTACCAAAGACAAATGCCCATACCCAAAACCAACATGAGTAAACGCCCGTAAAGACCACTGGTCCAACTAATTCCTGCCGAATTAGAGGCAATAATGGCACTAAACGGATTGACCGTCGATGCCATCGTTCCCATACAAGAACCGATATAAATGGTCGCCAAGGCAACCATAGCGTCGTATCGAGCCGCCAAGAAGACAGGCACTAAAATAGGATAAAAAGCAATGGTTTCTTCTGCCAAACCAAAGGTCGTTCCGCCAATGGCAATCAAAGAAGAAATGATAATAATCAGCCAGGTTTCTCGCCCTTTTAAGCGGCTTGCCAAACGAGCGACACCAGCATCAAAAGCTCCTGTATGATTGACAATGCCGATGAAACCACCAATAATTAAGACAAATAAAATAACCTCAATAGCATCCTTAATCCCTTTTAGAGGGGACTGGACAAATTCAGTGACGCCTTGCGGATTGGCTTCTACTTGGTGATAGGTGCCAGGGATTCCGACGGCTTTCCAGATGTCTCCATTCTCAAATTTTTGAACGTCTATTTTCATGCCCAAACGGTCTAAAGTAGCTTGAGTGCCAGGTAATTCTAGGTCGCCATCTTGTGCATGATGAATGAACAGGGCAGGAGTGTTTTTTGTCCCTGCTTTGTATTCTAATTTATCGTATTTTCCAGCAGGAATTAACCAAGTAGAGAGGGCTACAATGGCAGCAATAATTAAGAGAACCGTATGTGCGGTAGGAAAACTAAAGGAAGATTTTTTAGCTAATTCATCTAGTGGTTGATTCATCTTTATAAACTTATATTAGAAATGAAAAATGTTAAGGGGCAGGGATTTAAAATTTAAGCGCTTTTGTTCTTTGACTAGCTAAAGAACTCGTCCTTATTACAAAGACAAGGTTAGCCCAATGACCCCTCCATAACGCAAGGGCTCGCCTACTTCATAGCCCATCACAAAGTCTACTCGCAAGAAGCGGAATAGATTCCAACCAATGCGGTCTAATCCAACATTAAACTCCATGTATTCTCCTCTTTCGGGCGTATAGAGCAAGTGATAACCCGTCACAAATTCAAAGCCGAGTGTTTTTAATCCTGGGATTTTATTCCAAATAAAGCCATTAAAATCATGCTGAATATGGACCATTCCAAAGGCAGAACTATTGCTACGATCATAATAATTTAACAATTGAAAGGTACTTAAATATTCACTTGTTTTTGCAAGAATAGTTTGATTTCCATTAAAATGATGAAAATCCATAAAATAAAGCTTGGGTTTGTACGGGAACCAGCCAGCTGTTGCTTTAAAACTCAGCAAGCCTACGGTCCCAATTTTGATGTCGTCTTTTTCTACTTTTAACTCTAAATAATCATAATTTGTACTAGCTCCTAAGATTGGAAGGCCTCTTTTGTAACTAATCCAAATGTCTGGAAAATTTGATTGGGCATAAAATCGACGATTGGGATACGAAATATATTTTTGTCCAAAACGAATGCGTAAAGCCAGCGAAATTTCTAAGTGATTGTGTGTAATAAAGCTAGGCGAATCTTTCATGGTTCTAGGGTCGCCAAAATCTGTTGGGTTGTTTGAAAAGAAGATCCTTGTGCTTTTGGGGCGCCAGCTTCCTTCCGAATGATTTGTCAAGGCGACTCGTTGGGCATATTTGAGGCCTCCTTTAAAAAACAAACCATTGACGATTTCTTGAGAATAGAAAACTCGACCGTAATATTCGTCGTAAATTTTTAGGTAGTTATATTTAAATAGTATTGTATAATATGTGTTGACAATGTCAGGGATTGGATTACTAGAGTTAAATTGTTTTTTTTGACGGCCTCCTTCTACGTGCAAAAAGGCATTGTCAATGGCATTAAAACGGATTTGGAAAAAGCCAATGCCTCTCAGTTGCTCGTCTTCAATCGAATATTCTGCGGAGGCGTGTAAGTTGAACCAAGATTGTTTTTTGTCGTCTATTTCCTTTCGAAATTCTGCTCCCAAACCTATCATTTGACCTTGGACCGTGTTGTGATGTAAGGGACTGATCGGAGAGAGGATGGTCACTGTATATTTTCGATACGAATTTTTAAAGGTGTACCCAGTAATTAAATCTACAATTTTGAATCGATTGGCAATACGATCTGTCGAATCTTTGTAGGCTTTGGTTTCGGTTACTTTTTCTATGCTGTCTTTGACGTGATAGTCGGCTGCTTCTTCGGTAGATAAAGGAACAGGACGAATAGAATCCCAGAATGTATTGATTTTTTGATTGGCTAAATCTTCTACTTTGAAAATTTCAGCATTAAAAAACTTGGGGTCGAATACTGGCTTAAGGTTGTAGTTTCGGAACACGCCTACAAAATTTCCTTTGGTGGTAATGATTAAAAAACGAAGCTTGAAGTCAATGTTTTGTGAAAAAATACGCCAAGTTTTGTTGTTTAGCTTAATGTGTGTTTGTTTAAAATAAACCGTATCCAAAATAGAAATGTTAACGGCTTTGCCCGTGGTAAATAAATCGGTGCTGTGAATGGCCCAATCTTTATCTACGATATAAATATAGCCTTTAAATACAGCGCCCAATTTGTTTTTTGGAAGCACTTCAATTTTGTAGACTAAATGATTCTCATTATCATAAAAAGAGGTCTCCAAACGATATTTATAAGCCCCTAAAGCTCCGCTGGCAATTGGAGATAATATTTCTGTGTCGCCCAACTCAAAAGAGTTTTCATAAAACGTCATTCTAGCCATCGCAGCGCCAGAATTAAAGCTAAAGCCATTATCGTTGCCGCTTATTTTGGAAGAAGACATGATTTCTTTGTACTCGCCGTCTTTGTAATATAATTTAGAAACGGCTTCTGAAAGATAAACAATGCCCGTACCGTTAGAGTCTAGGCCTTCTCGAAACTTATCGAGGGATTGCCCCATGAATTTTTTGGGTAATTTTTGGACGTGTTGCGTTCCTTTTACATAGCTTTCGCAGCTATATTGCTTGACTTGATTGAGATAGAATTTTCGTTTCTTAATGGCTTTTCGGATGATTCTATATGCAGGGTCTTCGCCTGCCGTAACCACAATTTCTTGAAGGTTGTTGGCAATAGGGTTTAAGACAATATTCAATTCAAGATCCTCTTTTCCAAGGGTGATTTTTTCCGTTTTAGATTCATAACCAATATATTGAAAAACAAGCTCGTACTGGCCTTCTTCTAAGGTGAAATCATAAAAACCATCAATGTTAGTTGTTGTACCAGTGGATGTTCCTCGCACATAAATATTCGCAAAGGAAAGTACTTCTCCTTTTTTGTCTGTTAATTTTCCACGAATATGAGTGGCAAAGGCAGTTGCAGTAATTAAAAAACAAAAAGTGAAAGACAATAAGTATTTCATGAACTGGTGTTTGGTCGTTTTGATGAAAATGGAAACGTATAATTAGTCGAGCTAAAAGTAAGAATACTAATGAATAAATTATGTATTTGTTCTAGATTTAACGTTGTTTCTATTCGAAATTAAATAATCGTTCCGTAAAAATAATACCTTACGTAGCCCTTTTTTTACAGGGCGCTTCATCCGAAAAGCTTGTTTTAACTCGCTAATGCTTCATTTTTTCGCTTCAATTCTTACTTAAAATAAAAGGTTCTTTGACAACTCTTCTCAGGCAGTAACTCGTGCGGATTTGAAACCATCGGCTAACTTTTAACAGCTCTGAATTGGGATATACTTTTTAAGTAGAAAGTCGTTTAATTCTCAAAGAAGGAGGGATAGTCTTGCGCCC
>CACVAQ010000297.1:0-9793 GCA_902727865.1 uncultured Aureispira sp.
CTAACTTCTACCGTATCTTTCCAATGGCATTCTGCTTTGTAAATAATGTCTAGTTCTTCTAATTTTCCAGTATGATCCAAATAATAATCCACCGTTTCAAACATCCATTGCATATAGCGAACATTATTAAGATGCTCATTAAAGTCCATGTCATGCCAATTGACAATAAACGTCTTTTTGAAATCAACTTGGGTCAACTTAGGCAGTTTGTTTTTTGCGTGTGGTAAACATAGAGAGGTATCAAAATTTCCTCTGAGTCGAATTTCTTCTGGAATTCTAGCAATACTTCGCTTAATGGTATTCATTAACAACCAAGTAGAGGAAGACTCCGCGAGCAAGCTGCCGTTTTGATCAAATACCTTGTAATCTCGGTAGGTGAATAGCTTGTCAAAACCAGCAGGATGCGTTTGTATTTTAATGGTTTCGCCAAGCGAAGGCAATCGGTATAATTTTAGATTTTTACGCATTAAAACCCAAGAAATATTTTTCTCGGCCATATCCCAAACCGATACTTTTAATTCAATCACATTTTGCATGGCTGCTTCTTGCATTAAATCAATAAAAGCAACGGCCGTTGCTTTTCTAGCACGATCAATTTCATTGGTTCGGATGGTAAATTCACCTTCATAAATAAATTCTTTGGGAACGGACATAATTATAATTTGAGTTAATTTATATGAATTGAACGACGATTTAATTCGGTTCTAGCCCTTATCGTCGCTAAAGAATGCAATTTAGTACAAAAATAAGGAGTCTATTCAAAAAAGAAAGTAAATTGATGATGCATTTATAAACTTTTTGTACATTTGCATTTCAATATAAAAAGTTCTTATCTCACTACTATACTTACATCTATAAATTAGTATGCTTAGTCGTCATAATATTCGTATCAAGGTATTGCAAACATTATATGCTTATTTACAAAGTGAACATACGAATACTGCTATTGCAGAGAGAAATTATCTCAGCGCAGTCAAGGAGAGTTATCGGTTGTATTTGTTGAATATGCTTTACCTGATAAGGGTTGCTAATTATTCAAAGAAAGACTTTGACATAAAGTCTAAAAAATTCGTTCCTACAGAGGAAGACAAAAAAGCCACGCTTAGGCTTTATGAAAATCCTGTATTAGAAGCACTTCGAAGTAATGAGGATTTTCATTCTCAAATTAAAAGGGCTAAATTGACGACAATCATCGACGATGATTTGGTTCGTAAATTGTATCAAAACTTTGCGAAGTCAGACTACTACAAGTCGTATCTAGAAATGTCTCCAATGCCTGCGCGAGAACACCAATATTGTTTGGTGAACTTGTACAAGTCGATGTTGGAAGAAGAACTTTTCTTGGACCACATGGAAGATGTTTCTCCTACGTCGGCAGACGATCAGTCTCTAATTTTTGGAGCCATCAAGCGTTCTGTTCGCTCGCTTCCCGCAGACGAAGAATTTTTCATTGCACAATTACCCAATGAGGAGTTTGTGCATGACTTTGGGAAGGAATTGTTATACAAAGCCATTCACCACAACGATGAATTACACGAATTAGTGGTAGAGAAGTTGAAGAATTGGAACGAAGACCGAGTTGCTATTTTGGATATGTTATTACTGAAATTAGGAATTTGCGAATTTTTATACTTCCCATCTATTCCAACCAAAGTAACGATCAATGAATATGTTAGTTTGGCAAAGGATTATAGCACAGACAAAAGCAAGCGATTTATCAACGGTATTTTGGATCGTTTGATGAAAGACTTGGTCGGCAAAAACTTGATTGAAAAAGAGGGTAGAGGATTAAAAGAAGATTAAGCACAGACTTACGTTTTTCTGAGTAAGTTTATAGAACAGTACTTCGTGGAGAAGTCTAGTATCAAGAAATAAAAACTTATTTGAGATGGTATACTCAAATAAGTTTTTGTGGATAATAGAGCTTGTATTTCAATCAACATCAAACAAACAGAAATAAATGCGTCTTATTTATCTATGGTGCTGTTGTGTTTTTTCAATGCAAATAATGGCACAAACCTCCAAACATAAAAACAGTTTGAGCTACAAATTTGTGCTGACAGATTATAATACGCTAGATCCTATTTATCAAGCCTCTAATCCAGGCCGTGTTTTGCATGCCGAAGATCTTAATTATGCGGGCGAAATCGGCTTTTTTAGAAATATCAATAGATCTTTAAACCTTGGCTTGCCCTTGCGTATTGGTAGTATGGATGCACATCATTCTGTTTTTGAAGCAGGCGATAGCTTGTGCCAGCCTTGCTCTAAACGCAAACGAAATGAGCTGTTTTTGGGCGGAGATCTTGTTGCGGTGTATAAGTTCAATAACGATTATCTTTTAAAGGAAGATTTTTTGATTGCCCCTTACGTTTTACTAGGCGTAGGCGGACTCTATCTGTCTCAACGAACAGGGCATTTTGATGTTCAGATTCCAATGGGATTAGGTGTGAACATCAAACTGACCAAATTGTTATATCTACAAGCCCAATTTGAATACCGAAAATCCTTGGTTATACAAAAAGATAACTTTGCTATATCTGGTGGTATTTCTTGGTTGTTGACTGCCATGAAAAAATCCGTGCCCAAGGAATGAACGAAAATAAATGTTGCTGAAGACTTAGGTTATTTGTAACGAAATCAAAAAATTACCGAATTATTATCTTATAAAATAAAGAAAAAAACAATGAGTAAATTAATCTTATTATTGAGTGTCTTGTACGTTTTTACAGCTTGTTCTTCAGAAGAAGCCAATAAAGGAGTTCCTGGCGCAGGAGAAATTAAAACGATGGACGGAATTAGTAATTCGTCTCTAATTAATAATCCTGTAACGGCTGATGAGGCTATTTCGCCAGAGAGTGCTGCTAAAATTGAATTCGAAGAAGAAGTGTTTGATTTTGGTAGTTTGGTAGAGGGTGAATCGGTAGAGCATATCTTTAAATTTAAGAATGTAGGAGAGAACCCTCTAATTATTAGCCACTCACAAGGAAGTTGTGGTTGTACGGTTCCTTTATGGCCATCTGAGCCAATTGCACCTGGTGGAGCAGGAGAAATTAAAGTTAAATTTAATAGTAAAGGAAAGCAAGGAGAACAAAACAAAACGGTTACGATTTCTGCCAACACGATTCCAAACAAAACAACGATTCGTATCGTTGGTGCGGTCGAAACGAATCCAGAAACGGAGAAAAAAGCTTTGGAAGAAAAAGCAGCTCGTGAAGCGAAAGAGAATCAGTAGGCGATTGTAAATTACCAACAAACTCTTAAGCCTTTACAAAAAAAATCTATACTTAGCTGCGCTGCTATTTACCTCCTTTAATTAGGAGCGTTTCACTTCTTGTTCATACTCGTGGAGCGTACGTAATCGTAGCGTAGCTAAGTACTGAAAACATCAACGTACCGTTTAAAGAAGACAAGATGAGTGAACTACTGGATCAAGAAATTATTACGGCTGCGGAAGCAGGAAATTTGGAAGGGGTCGCAACAGCCCTAGAAGCTGGTGCTAACCCTAATGCTATGGGCCCTAATTCTGGAGCCTTGCATTGTGCTGCCTTTAATGGACACGAAGCTGTCGTCGCACTTTTATTAGAAAAAGGGGCAAAGCTTGATGTAAAAGACAGACAAAGTTATTACCCAATTCATTTGTCTGTTAGTAGAGGACATCTTGCTATTACCAAAAAGTTACTTGCCGCAGGCGCTACGCTTGAAGTACTGACAGCACAACATGGTACGCCTTTGCATATCGCAGCAGCCTCTAACCATCCCGATATGCTTCCTGTTTTGATAAAAGCAGGCGCTAATCTGGAGGCTAAAGATGTCAATGAGTTGACTCCTTTGGCAGCAGCAGCGAGCTTGGGGAATGTCGCTGTGGCTCGTTTGTTAATTGAAGCAGGAGCCGATGTTAATACGAAAGACGCAGGAGAAGATACGCCTTTAATTAAAGCCTTGAGACAATTGTACGGTGCTCGAATAGGGCATTGGGCTTATGACGAACAGAAAGGCGATAAAGTAATTCGATATGAGATTGTAAAAGGTTGCTTTAGACGTTATGAAGATTATAAATTGAATACAGTCAATGATTTAGGTGAAATTTTGCCTATTAACGAACAACAGACATACCTTAAAGAAGATTGGGGACCCAAAGAGCATTTGAGGTATTTAGAAGCCTTGTATACGGCTGTACTTTTAATTGAATCAGGTGCCGATGTGAATGCTTCGAATAGTAGTCAACAGACTCCAATCGGGATGGCTTGCCATATCGGAGAAGCGCAGATGATTAAAAAGTTGCATGAAAAGGGAGCTGTTTTAGATATTAAAGGCTACGAAAGTGCAACGCCTTTGCATCGTGCCGCTGGAAGTGGTCGCTTGGATGGCTTGGAAGCTCTCTTAGACCTGGATACTTCCTTAGATATGAATGCTGTGGATGATTTTGGGTGGACAGCCTTACATTATTTAGCAGACATTGGGGGACCTCTAAAAATGTTGAACTTATTACTTGAAAAAAGAATAGATCCTAAGGTGAAAAGTACAGAAAATAGAGGCACAGAAATGCCACTTGGATCTATAGCTGCGGATATAGCGCTGTACTGGAAAGATGACGTGTTGGCGAATGCTTTAAAATAAATCAAATTAAAAATGAGTGATTCAGTAAATACACAAATGGTTTTAGCCGCAGAAGGTGGCGCTATGAAAGAGGTCTTAGCATTGTTGAAAAAAGGAGCCAACCCCAATTCTTTTGGAGAACATACGGGGGCTTTGCATTCTGCTGCCTTAATGGGGCATCAAAAAGTAGTTAAAACACTATTGAAGCATGGCGCTAATCCCAATATGCCAGACAAGGATCAATTGTATCCATTGCATTTGGCAGCGAGGGAAGGGCATACCGCTATTTGTAATTTACTCTTAAAAGCAGGAGCGGACAAAACACAACAGACGACTTCTGGTGTAACTGCCTTGCATCTTGCCGCAGCCGCTAATTTTGCCAGTTTGGTTGTTAATTTAATTAAGGCAGGTTGCGATAAGGATTTGAAAGATGCAGACGGTAATACGCCACTGTTAATTGCTAGTGCTTTAGGAAATGTAGGGGTGGTTAAATCATTGCTAAAGTTGGGGGCAGATGTCCGTTCGGTTACTCAAAACGGTAGCACGGCATTATTACAAGCATTGTGGACCTTACATGGCGCAAGAGTGGACAATTGGGAACATAATGATGAAGTGAATGGCGTTCCCATTCGTTGTACTTTAGAGAAAGGCTATTTGATGTATTATTATAATTATGATAAATACAACCTAAGACCTGGACGTTTGATGACACTCAAAGAACAGCGAAACATAGCGCTTCAAGATTGGGCGCCTTTTGAGCATTTGGATTACTTAAATGCTTTGTCAGTAATCAAAGCCTTGATTAAAGGGGGTGTTTCTGTCACACAGACAGACGATCGGGGAATTTCTCCTTTGCGAGTTGCTTGTTCGGCAGGCGTGGGGAGTATTATGGAGTTATTACACAAAAAAGGTGCAAGCTTTGATGAAAAGCCTTGGAAGCAAGTGACTTTATTGCATCAAACAGCAGGTAGCGGACGTATAGATGGCTTAAAGGTGTTTTTTAAGTGGGCTAAGAACATAGACGTAAATGCACAAGATGTAAATGCTTGGACACCTGCCCATTATTTGGCAGATACGGGAGGCCCTTTAGAAATGGCTCAACTTTTATTGAAGCAAGGAACAGATCCTTCTATTGCCTCAACAAAGGCAACCGAATATTTCCCGAAAGGAACTACAGCCGCCCAAATTGCCTTACATTGGAACGATATGGATTTAGCGATGGAATTGGCATAGAATATAGTATCGAGATATTCTAAGAATTGAGCTTTAGTTTGTATATTGCGGCTCTTAAGTTAAAAACATAACACACAACGTTAAATTTTATAATAAAATGATGCATAATATATTTTTTTTGTGGCAAGAACCAGCAGCAGCGGCAGCAGATGGAATGAGTCCTTTATTTTGGCCTTTCTTGATGGTAGGAATGGCGATCATGTACTTCTTTATCATTCGCCCATCTGCTAAGGAGCAGAAAGACCAAAAAGAGTTTTCTAGTAATTTGAAAAAAGGCTCTAAAATCATTACAATTGGTGGAGTGCATGGAACGATTGTCTCTTTAGAAGAGGATAAATTGACTTTGTTAATTGCTCCTAAAACGATCATTACTGTTCAAAGAAGCGCTATTTCTTTAGAACAAACGAAATCTGTCTATGAAAGCTCTACCTCAACCACCAGCTCCAAAGAGCCAGCAAAAGTTTAGTAAAGAAAATATAAAAATATTCCTAAAAACGGACCGAGCGATACTAATGATATGCATTAGTATTGCTTTTGTTTTTTGGCTGATGACAAAGCTTTCTTATTCTTACAAAGATACCGTTATTGTTCAGCTAAATTATAGCACTCCAGAGGGTAAAATTTTTACAAATCCTCCTCCAAATCAACTGGAGGTCGATATAGAAGGGAGAGGTTGGGACTTGTTAGGCTTTGCTTTTTATAATAAAGAACGAATCGTAGACATTCCTGTGGCTGCAAACGAAATTCGTGTCATTTCCGTTACGTCCTTAAATGCCAAAGTGCTCAAGTCACTCCCTAAAGCCAGAATCTTAAATATTCATCCTGAGACGATCAAGTTACAGATGGAAGAGTCGGCAACTAAAATGATTCCCGTCGTTTTGGAAGAACAAATTCGCCTAGCACCATTATACCAATACGTCGATTCAATTAAAATTGAACCGAATGAAATTGAAATTAAAGGCCCCGCTTCTGTCATTCGAGACATTCACGAATGGAAAACAAATGTATGTATTCCTGCTGAAGAAATCAATAAAGATATTAATGTGGAGGTCTCTTTGGAAATACATCCGAATGGTAGTATAAGTTTGTCTACGGATAAAATTCGTTGTTTAGCAGCAGTGGAAGAGGTGACAGAAAAACGAGTAAAAGTACCTGTTGAAGTCCTAAATGTACCCGATAGCTTACTTTTAATTATTCTACCCAAGATGGTCGAGGTCTCTAGCCAAGTAGGATTGAGTGATTACGATGGCTTGAGTGCAGAAGATTTTAAGGTCATTGTTGACTTTTCAAGAATTGATTTGTTCAAAGAACGCTCTATCCGAGTTTTATTAAAGGAAAAGCCGAATTACGCTAAACAAGTCAAATGTATTCCTCAAAAAGTCGATTACATTATCCGTAGCCGTAATTTGAAATAGAAGGAATACCTTTTGATTCTTGAGATTTAATCTTTGTCGCCCATTTCCACAAAAAAAACAGCCCTTAACGAAACGTCAAGGGCTGTACTCAGAAAGCATTTATATTATAGGCTTATTTCTGTACATTTCTTTTTTTACTAAAAAGGTTGATTGCCTGGTTTAGAGAAGAAAACCTTTAGATCTTTGCTGATATTGAAGCTGCTATTGACATCCTTAAAGTGTCCTCTATAATCGGCATGTAAGGTAAGCATCCAAGTGGATTGGGCAATGCTTTTACCACCAAGGGCTGCTTGAAGGTCCGCTTTTGAAAAGTCTACCCAGTAGCCATCATATACTTTTTTGGTGGCATTGTCATAGGTATCATTCGAGTCTTGTACGCTAGAACTAAGAACGGTGCCGTTACAAGAAATCGACGCTTTGACCGATGGTATAACAACAGGTCCATTGGTTGTAACGAGGACTTTGAAGTGGACAGAGTACTTGCCATTATTTTCTTTAACCTCAGAGATTTGGTTATAGGTCAATTCTACTTTGGTTAAAATTTGGTTTAGGTTATCTTTTGCATCTTGAAGCCCTTCTTCTGTGTTTTTGTTGAGGTTGTCGTAAATATCCTTGATAATTTGGACATTTTGCGCTTCTTTCATATGTAATTGATAACGGGCTTTTAATTGCTTTTCATTTTTGGCAATTTTAGCAAGCTCTTTAAGCTTATTAGGATCAGAGGCTTCCCGTTCCATAATTTCTTTGACAATGCTCTCACAAGCCTGAACATAGATTTGTTTATTCTGCTCAAAGCCATGTTTGTCCGCCGTGATGTAGTTGTATAGATCACCAAGTAATTCGTAAGAATAAAAGGCAACCCCAGCTGCTGGCAAGGTAGCGAAAGCAACTTTAATAACAGTTGGTTTTATTTCTTCGAATAGTTCTTTTGCCTGGTCATAGATCGCTGAAATATCCGCTTTTAGTGCATCTACACCCGCTTGATTAAGACCGATGGTCGGAGCCGCAGGAAGTATCCCTTTGTCAGTCGCTTGAATAGAGACTCCAACTTGCAATAGCGTATACTTTGTACCATTCCACTCTGCAAAATTGGGACAAGCTTTTCCATTAATCAGCTCATAAATTTCGTTTAAGGTTTCTCCTGGTCCAATAGAACCTGCTAAAGAACAGGATAGTGCCAAAGCCTCTACCGTCATTTTACCGCCCGAAAACAAGTTGGTAACTTCAATTTGTTTATTATTGAAGACACATTGAACGACAACGCCAAATTTGGCCGCTAGTAATTCTAAGCTATCCGTTAATACGAGTTGAAAAGCACCTGTACTACTAATATCTGCCCCTAACGAAGAGGTAACTTGATAAGAACTCCATTCGTTTTTGGGTAGTTGCGCAGGCTCTGTTTTATAGGCACCTTGTATGGCTAATTTTAGAGACGCTTTACTCTCTACAGAAATAACACCGCCTAGTTTTAGGCCTGTACAAATAGGGAAGGTTTTTTGCTTGCTTATTTTTTTATGTAAATCAGCATCAAAAGCATGTTCATATTTAATGCTTCCATTTGTTACGGAAACTTTTGGGAATAACCCAGGGAGTTTAAGCTCACTAGGACCTGTGCCACCAGCGGCAGCAGCAGGAGCAGCAGCAGATGGTGCTGACGGAGCAGCAGTTTTTGCTGTTTTTTTATCTTTTAGAGATTTTTTGAAGGCATTAAAAGCTCTTTTCGCATCGGCAATTTGAGCTTTTTCTTCTGGCGTTAGACCGTGTTTTTTTAGTTCTTTGATGGTTGCAGCAAGTTGAAGCTGAGCAGCTTCAATTTTTTGTTTCATCGTCAACTCTGGTGTATTCGACATATTGGGCAATGATTTTCTAGTTGGATAAGTAGTTTTACTTAAAAGAAGGATAATGCAAACGGTCTCTAAGACATATTAGAGAGCTTATCAAAAAACGTAGTCAAATCCTTTAAACGTTTGTGATGAACGGCACGTTCTTCAGGCGTGATGGTCGGTGTTTCCGCATCGTTTCCTTCTTCTGAACCTGTCGCAGCTACACTAGGATCGTTTGCGTCCGCTGTACTAGTTGCAGTTGTATCAGTGCTTTCTTCTTCTTCAGGCGTGCCTGTGATGACTTCTAAGTTCATTTTTACCAATTTCTTAGTAAAAACTTTACTTTTATTAAGTAATTTTTCTGCCGTTAAATTCCCTGCTTTTAGTTCGACTTTTAAGCAATTTTCTGGACCCTCTGTATCTACTACTATGGTAGCTAGAGCTACTTTATTCAAAGGATGCTCTTTATCGCTTTTAAGTTGTTTGTACGCTTTGGTTGCCTCAGCATATTTTTTAAACGGAATCATAATACACTTAACAGTAGCTGTAGTTAAAGCGTACTCCGTCAAAAAGAGCGCAGCCTTTGCTTTTTTTAGGTTAGCTATTTTGCAGTAAGTAGATTTATAATCACTGATTTTTAGTGCTTTGAATTCTTCAAAGTCAAATGCTTTTGCCATAATGGTTTTTTTTGGTGGGGATGGACAGGATGTATAAATAAATATTTTT